>DFKQ01000073.1 GCA_002373875.1 Lachnospiraceae bacterium UBA3641 | reverse complement strand
GAAATAAATAATTTCGTTTACTATAGAATATCTTCACAGTACCGTCAATATGTCCTGCTTATCTCACCAAACCGTGGAAGTGCCAATTCTACATATCCATGACTCGGCGAAACAAGCAGTCCCTTTTTTATGAGCCGGTCGCGGTATTTTGAGAATGTTGATGAACTCATCTTAAGCTGTTCGCACAAGTCTTTTACTTTTACAGAGCCTTCACTAATGGCTGTTATTACATTTTTATCCTGCGCTGACAGCGCAGACCATATTTTTCTATATACATAATCGTCCAGCATTTCATCCAGCTTAATCAGGATCTTTTCCATCGGAAGGCTGTCCCGATATTCAAAATAAACCACTCCCAGTGCTTGAAAAGCAAATGCATATCCTTTGGTAATCCCCGCCAGTTGCTTCGCTGTTTCATTATCCAATTCAAATGTTTCAGCATAATGATGAGTTATCTGGTATATACTTAACGGCTCTATTGTGATTTTGGGTGTTCTAAGCAAAAAGGTAAGTGCCGGGTCATTCTGAACGGCGTATATATTCTCATACAGTCCGGTCATTAGCAGAAATACCGGATAATCCTTTCTTACAAGCAATTGAAATTCTCCCGCGAAATACCTCATACTGTCACTCGGAGTAACCTCGTCTATCGTTATCAACAGTCGTTGCCCCTTCTTCCTGATGACCGTAAGAGCTTCTTCTATAATACCGACTGCATCAAGGTTTCCATTTCCTCCGCCTAAGCCTATGCCAAATCCTCCTACAGATATATTGAAACCGTTTTGAACAAGTGAAGTAAATTTCCTGTTAAGCTTTAACGCTATGAGTCTTGACGCCAGATCATTGATTATGTTACCGGAAGATACTATATCGACAGTCAGCCAACGGGAACTTTTTGACAATTCAGCAGTTATCGCTGTCATAAGCACAGTCTTTCCGCTTCCCCTTATTCCTTCAATAAGATAAGTCTGGCTTACTGCATTATCGGACTCAAATGTACTTATTATTTCCTGAAGGTTTTCATGACGCGAGATATATTCTGCCGGTTTTTTCCCAAATGTTAATGTATACGGATTGTTCTTCTTCACTGAATATCCTTTCGTAAATCTTCGTAAATGATCTTCCTTTTCATAAATCTTCGTAATTCCTATAATCTTTCATAAATCTTCGTAATAAATAATACCACGTTTCCATGTCATCGGCAACTACTGCTACCATGACTAAAATCGACTTCCTTGATAACATCCGATATAATAATAACGCGGATAAAATACGCCGTATTTTCTCTTCTTGTCCATTTACTCTTCTCCTTAATGATTTTTTGTTTCCTCCTGCCTCTTGTACTTTGGGAAAATCAGCGCTTACTGGCCGCTCACTGCCTCACTTGAGGGTTATACGGGTTGTGCAGTTTGTCTCTCAGCAAGCTGTACTAAGCTCGAAAATACCTCGCCAAGTACACTTGCAGGGCTCACACTAGCCACATAACACTCGAAGAAGTCAGGATGGTCGAGTCCTACATAGACAGGCGTAAGAGGATCTCGCTTGTTGATCTGGGAATAAAGCTAGCCTTCAATGCCATACTCATCCTTGAACAGATCCATGGGCTTAACCCTGACAGTGATTTTCTGTTCTATACGGATCATTTCATCCGTGCACAGGCCTTCACAAAGCTTTTAAACAGCATTTGCAGGCTCATAGGGATAAAACCCCTGCATAAAGCACGTAAAACATATGCTACAAGGCTTATAAACGCCAATGTGGAGGACAGCCTGGTAATGACCCAGCTCCGTCATTCGGATATTACGACGACCCGTAAGTTTTATTATTTTGATAACAGGACTACGGATGAGAAATCGGAAGCCATCGAGCGGGCGATCGGACGGTATTGAATGCTTTTTGAATGCCGGTTTTGGTACAACGATTTGAATGCTTTTTTGAATGCCGCGCCATTTTTGAGGCAAAAAACGGCATAAAGAACCCCCGCAAACCCGGTAAATATACGGGTTTGCGGGGTTTCACAAGGTAACAGGGGATGAGAGAATCGAACTCCTACCCAAAACCCAGAAAACCCCGTATTTACTGGCTTCGTTAGCATTTATAGGTGTGGAACAGGGTGGAACATTTTCTCAAACCTCAAAATCTAAAGAAAGGAACCCTGAACAGCGACCACTATTCAACATTCTCTGTCTCACGATGATAATTAATCGGCAGGGGGTCTGTCGGTAAATTATTCTCTTCAAGGTATAGCCTGAAACTGTCTATTGCACGCGGCGGTGCCAGCTTGGTAAGTTCGAAACGATCAGCATCATGATTGACAACATACCAACTTCTATCTGTCTTCCAATACATCGCTTCACTCCATGATTTCATTAGGATCACCTGCCTTCTTAGACCTATCAATACATGCTTTCACATACATATCGGCGAAAGTATTACCTACATTACTGTAATATCCCGAAAAACACTCTGAGATTATTTCACGCCCATCATTATACTCAGTTGAATACACGGACAGTTCATCTGTTAATATATCCAATATTTCGGCTGTCCTTTTAGTTTCCTTTAGTTCCTTCGCAAGATCCATGGGATCTATATTATATACATTAGCTACCACATGTCCAACTTCGTGACGGACTATTGCTCTCCAATCCGTTCCTTTAACAAATCTACCGTCAGATTCGCATTTGCTATATTCTCTCGTCAACATTTCCATATTAGAATAGAATACAGCGTTGAGGTGAATAATGTGACCACTTTCAGTAGTAGCAAAGTCCGTCCCCAGATTGTAATCCAATTCCAGCCAAATTCCCTGTCGTTCATTAAGTATTTCTGGAAAATCATTGGAAATAACACAAATATCATCGATAACAGTTTTAATCGCCGAAATATCTCCGACAAAATCTTTAAATCCGGAGAGTTTTATACCATGTCTGTTTGCATAATCCCGTAGTTCTCTGAATTCATCCGAAGAAATCGGTGTTCCGTATTGCTCAACTTGAGCTTTATAGCCAGCTATTGCATTTTTTTCTGTTAACACGCCTCGCCCTCACCAACACTTATTACCAATTATATTTTATCATCATACAAAACCACCATCAAGCATATACCATCGAGAACATTGAACACGAACATTTCATTTTTTTTGAAAGGTCCAAAGTCCGCTACATATATACACAAATAGCTATGCCGAAGCATAGCCATTTGAATAGTACCCATCGTAATGGGATACTCTGTTTCATCAATCCACTTAAGGTAAAATCCACCAATAAAATTTTGATAGCAAATCAATAGCATTTGTCAAGACATCTATTCAACGGTTATTTCTTTGGTCAGAGTCTTTCCGGTATTTATTGCGGTAATAGTTACCTTACCTGCTGAAACACCCTTTATTTTACCCTTTGCATCTATTGTGGCTATCGAAGTGTCGGATGACGACCATTCTGTACCCTTTGTGCCACCCTTTATGCCAAGACCTAAGATCTTACCTACTTTGATAACGTTTTTTCCGCTTATTGAAGGATTGTATATCTTGAGCACCGTCTTGTAGGTTATACCATGTGCCTTTGCCATCACTGCTACAGTGCCTGCCTTTATGGGTGTTACTATACCGTCCTGTGTAACAGTGGCTATCCTTGTATCCTTGACGCTGTAGACTACATCGGTCATGTCATCGTCCTTGATGATGCTTAAGTCTATCGGAGTGTCGATGTTCGTTACATACGTCTTCTTTTCAAACTTCGGTACGTTAAAGGTGTTTATGGTCATTGTCATCGTGCGGTTATTGTTTACTGCTGTTATGACTGCTGTACCCTTTGAAACCGCCTTAATCTTACCGTTTTTGTCTACCGTAATTACCGAACTGTCTGATGAACTCCACTGGGTCTTGCCTGTGCCATTCTTTATCTTTAATGAAGTGGTCTTCTTGTTAAGATATATATCCTTGGCCCCGGTTATCTCGGGATCGAAAGCCTTAACATTTACCTTATATTTCTTTTTCTGTGTTTCGGCTGTTATTGTGGCATTACCCCTTGCCTTTATTGTAACATTACCCTTATCATCAACCGATGCTATGTTGGGCTTGTTCGATGTATATGTTACATCAAGCCCTTCATCATCAAATCCTACGTTGAAATCATCAGTTGTATTTTTCACAAAGGACTTCGCCTTAAATACAGGGTTCTTTACAGTTATATTGACTACTGTTGTTCCCGAAGGTCTTGTTATCGTTGCTGTTGTAAAGCCAACCTTTTTACCCTGTACAATACCCTTATCTGATATGGTTGCTATATTCTTGTTTGAATATGTAACCTTATAATTCTTACCGTCTGTAGGCAGCTTTGCGTAGTCCGAATTGGTTATCTTACCACCAGTTACCAGTAATAAATCGTTTTCTGACTTAGGCTTTTCTGCAGGATCAGTGTCCGAATGTTTTGTGGCAGGTATTACATTTACATTTATTTTGATCGTTGAATTATCAACCGTTACCAGTACAGATGTTTTACCTGTCTTTACACCTTTTATCGGGAGTTTGTATTTGTTGTTTTCAAACTTTGCTGATCCGATCTCCACAACATCATTATTGGCAATGGTGATACCGTAATTATTTGATGCTGTGATAACATCTTCCACATTGATCCATTGATTTTCTTCAACAGTTACATCCAAGGTGCTGGTTACGGAATTCTTTGTGGTGATGTTGATGTTGTATATAGCATCTGTGGTTTCAACTGTTGCTGTTGTATTTCCTACCTTTATTCCCTGGATACCTATATACTGTGTGCCGATATTGTTGTACTTATCAATCTTTGCAATGCTTGTATCGGCTACCGAATAATTCTCAAAGTCATATACTCCGATATCTGCACTTAAATTATAAACCGTACCTATGTTAACTTCTGCATTAACATTTACCTGGGTCTTGCTCGGTTCCGGTGAAGGACTCGGACCAGGGCTTGGTGCAGGGCTAGGACTCGGACTAGGACTCGGGCTAGGGCCGGGAGCAGGACTAGGGTTAGGTGCAGGGTCGGGGTTCGGAGCAGGGGCTGGTGATGAAGATGATGCGGCTTTGACGGTGATCGTTATTTCATATACGCCATTTGCTATCATGGAAGCCTTAGTTGTACCAACCTTAAGACCTTTGACTCCAAGGTACTGTGCATAAGTTCCGTTGCATTTTTCAATTGTTGCTACATCGGGATCCAATATAACACAGTCGCTATAATCATAACTGTTTGTTACTTCGCTTAAATTATAGATACTTCCTACAGCTACTTCTACACTTATCGGTATTGCTGTTTTTTGTTTTACGGTTATGGACAGATTGTATATAGTATCTGCTGTTTCAAGAGTACCCGATGTAACTCCGTAACTTGAACCAAAAATACCTATATATTTTGATGAACCACTTCCGTATTTGCCTATTATTGCAACACTTTGTTTCTCTACGGTTTCGCTTACAAATTCATAAGTATTTATCTCTGCGCTTAAATTGTAAGTTTCGCCTATGAAAACTGTTATATTTTTAGAAACCTGAGGTTTTTCGGGTGCAGGCTCCGGTTCGGGTTCTACAACAGTAATGTTTAGATGATAGGTGATTCCGGATGTCTCTAATGTGGCTGTTGCTGAACCTTTTTTTTCGCCCTTAACACCTATGTATTTTGAAGGACCATTGCCGTATTTTGCAACCGTAGCTACGGACATGTCGGATTCTGTTAAACTTATGAAATCATTTTTCCCGATTTCTTCAGTAAGATTGTAAATATCACCTACATTAACTTCTACATTTACCGTTATCTCTGTTCTTCCCGGATTTGGTGACTCTGTGTTGGGATTTATATTAAAAGTAATCCTGTTAAAGTCATAATAATCTCCCCAACCTGACACTTGAACCATTCCGGTATGAGTGTCTAAGGATACATTGTCTAACCAATAATCTTCACCATATACAAGTGTTCTTCCATTATATGTTAAAACAATGTCTTCTTTTAATGCTGCAAGATACTGTCCTTTAACATCAAAGCCGTCATAATAATAGGCATTTTTAAGACCGGAAACAGTAAGATTTTTAACATTTATTGTCGGGATTGTTTCACTGGCATTTATTTCTTCTTCGTATGCCTTTGTGTTTTTAGGTGCTATCGAAAAGTCATCATATCTCCAATCCCCTGTGTTATCAGAATTCTGTAATGCATAACTTGCATAGTCTGCATAATGCGTTTCTGAAACACCACTGCCTTTTTCAACATAGCTTTCCGAAAGGGCTGCCGAATATTGTCTGTCGCGTGCTATGAAGTAATGATAAAACTGATCATATGTTGTGTACTTGGTACTTGATATCGGGATTGTTGTGTATGGTGCTGCGTAAAGTGACGATGATGCTGTTACAAATGCATTGCTGTCACAGTCGATTGTACGAGGAGCATCAAGTGACTTAACATCCCTGTATGAATGATCGAAGCCAAAGGCAGTGTCATCAGAGAATAAGAACATGTTGTTGGTGACATCTACATAATAAGCATGACCATTGATGTTCGGTAAAACGTTTATAAGATGGTTGGCACCATTTCTGTCCAATAAAACCTCATCGCAAGGAAGCCCTGCTTCATGGCAAAGATGGGAATAAAGCAGACCATATCCCTGACATACCGCATATCCATACCTTAATGCACAATATGAACCGTGTGATGTGTCATGATCATATGCTTTCTGTCCAACATATTTATATGTGATGCTGTGGGTTTCCCAATTTGCTAACGTCCAATATTTTTCTATATCAGACATGTCGTCAGTAATGAGGTTTGCAACTATAGCCTTTACTCTTCCTCTTACAAAATTTCGTTCTTCAAGATTTAGTTGTTCTTCGGGCCAAGTGCATGCATTTTGTGTCTGAGATATGCCGTCGGGTGTGATGCCAATGGCATCCTCATCATCCATTATATTGTTTACAGAGTCATTTCTTGTCTTTTTTGAGGTATCTGCGTTATTCGGACCACAGATAACGCCGGGATCTATGGATAATATACGCCTGGCTTCTTCGGCCATTTCCTCTGTATAAAATCCTTCAAATCCGTCCATGACTGAAGAACCCTCTGCCTTTTCGGGCGCGGATATGTCATCTGTGTTCACGGTAAGCGTATCATCCACCTTAACATCAGCGTCTGCAGTGATCTCAATACCGTCTTCATCTGCCGGAATCTCGGATGAAACGATATCCTCTGCTGTTATGGTGTCTTCCAAAACAGCCGGCAAAAGCTCCTCTGCAAAAACAGGGGTAATAAGACTTGCTGTTAACAAGATTGTCGTTATTATAGATGTGATTTTTTTCATTCTTATTGAAAACATCCTATTTTTCATATCTGCCTCCCACTAAGCTAATCGTAGAAAAATGACATTTATCTGCTATTTACGTGCTATTTATGGTTGTGTCACATATCAGACATTTGGGGCCAAATGTGATAAAATGAATTTGGCGTGTAAAAGCAACAAAAAACACGGATTTTGCAACAAATATCGATGCATTTCACCGTGTTTTATGATGTACCATAATGTCTACTATTTGAAACTTGAATTTTATCCGTCACTTTCTCATAAATAATTGTATTTTTGTCTTTCCATTCCTTATACCTGCGACAGAAGGTTGTATGACTTAATCCAAGTTGTGCGGCCGCTTGTCTTGTAGTAAGCTGTCCGGCGGCACATGCCGAACATATATCTCCGATATTGTTCGGCAAAGGGATAGGTCTACGACCAAAAACCTTTCCCTTGGCTTTGGCTGCGGCTATGCCTTCAGCTTGCCTCTGATGAATGAATTCTCTTTCAATCTGTGCTACATAAGCAAATATCTGAAGTACTAAATCCGAAAGCAACATTCCTGTCAGATTTCCATCCTTCTTTCGAGTGTCAAGCATATCCATATCCAAGACAACTATATCAGCTCCGATATTCTTCGTAATATGCTGCCACTGCAGAAGTATTTCTTCATAATTTCTGCCCAGGCGGTCTATGCTCTTTATAATAAGAAGATCTCCGGTGCTAAGTTTTTTTACCAGCTTCTTATATTGGGGCCTTTCAAAATCTTTTCCGGATTGATAGTCGCAATAAATGTTCTTCTTTGGGATATCATAGTCCGCCATAGCTATCAACTGTCTGTCGATATTCTGTTCTCTTGTAGAAACTCTTAAGTAAGCATATTTCTCCATAGCTTTGTCCTCCTGTTCATTATTTAACAAACAGTAGACAAAACGGTACATTGATATTTAGTCATCTTTGGGATAATTATATGTGTTTTATCATGGTAATGTCAATCATATAAGTCATCTTTAAACTATCATATGCCATGAAAATCTATAAATACAAAAACAACAAATGCAACATATCGGGCGAAACAATAAGGATCCTGCGCGAAAAAGCAGGTTTATCACAGGAGCAGCTCGCTGCCGGCATGCAATTAAAAGGCCTAAATCTAAACCAAAAGGCTATCAGCAGGATCGAAACAGGAGAGCGTGTTGTTCCGGACTATGAGCTACACTGCTTTTCAGAAGTATTTGGAGTCTCCATTGAATATCTTATAAATCCAGACGCTGAACCATAATTCGTTTATACCATTATAGTCAACTTAATAAGGGAGCCGAAAGGATGTTACATCAGCCGCCGGACATTTTGATGGAAGGAGGCTGGTGCCAATGGTTACATATGCGGATTTATTCCAATTTGTAATTATGCTTTGTGCTGTTTCAACTCTTGTTGTATTACTTAGACACAAAAAGTAGCACCCTCCGACTGGTAATCTAAGGTGCTACTCTTAGTAGTAAACATTTTGCCGGCGGCGAGATGCAGCTCGCGTTCGGCTCTCTTGTTAATCTGATTATAACCGAATGCCAAAACAAATACAATGTTTTATTTTTCTATGAACAATCCGTAATTTGAAATCACTGATCCCACACAACATACAGTCATTACGCTCACATCCCTTAATACCCCTATAATAAAGCATGTTCCTATCATATCCGCCCATTATTTAAATCTTATTCCAATGTATTACTAAATTTATAGCTCATTTCATGTATATTTCAAGAACAAAAATCACTCTGTCATATTTATTATATAAAATTATTACAATTGAGGAGGTAAATACTTATGTTCAACGACTTGGTGACGCCGATGCTCCTCGGCGGAATGATAACCCTGTTTATATGGATGCAGTTTCTATCGCATAAGTCATTAAAACCTGACGATGGAGGCCGGAAAAAATATCTCCATCCGGATCCGCCCAAAGATATGCTGTTTGATATCCCGCCGTATGGTTCGGTCGTATTCGGATCCCATAAGACAGGTTTTAAGACATATTATATTTGCAAGCCTGTACAATTTGAAGGTGCAATTCTCGTATCCGGCGGTTCGGGATGCGGGAAATCGACTACCATAGTCGAGCCCTATCTGCTTAACTGTAATAAATTTATGAGGTATAAGTATGGACACAAAAAAAGAAGATTTCACGCAAGTTAATAACATTATTCTGGACCCCAAGGGCGAATTGCTCGAAACATGTTTTATGTTAAGCGACGATCCCGGAGTTACTTTGGACGGAACTTATGTGATTAATCCTTTAGACCGTTATACCATCGGATATGATCCATTTTGGTGCATAAATGAGAATTCTTCACGAAGGAAGATTTTTAGGCATATAAAAACGATAGTTGAGTCTATTATCGTTATAAAGAGCAGAGACGCGTCCGACAAGTTTTGGAAACGAATGGCCCGCGCCATGCTACATGGCTTGATCTCTTATTACTACATTTATAAACATCAAAAATATCTTCCTGCAATATGCCAATGCATACTATCAGTTTCAATTGAAGAGCAGATCAAAAACATACTCAGTGAAGTACCGGTATCTTCATCTATATGTGCAACTCTTAGCGTCTTTTCCGGTATGGCGCCCGAAACACTCTACAGTGTATACGCCAATGTTCATGATGTGATACTTGACTTCTGTGCCGATGAAGATCTTGTCTACTGCCTTGATAATAATCCGAGGAAAGTTAATCCTTCCACCCTGCTTGATCATTCGATCTTGCTTAACATACCTACCGATTATTTGGAGTCATATGCTCCGCTGATCGTACTTATATACAATCAGACGATACGGTGGATCCTGGGTCTTCCGGAGAAGAAAAATGAACCTGATCGTGCTTACATCGGCCTTATACTTGATGAGACAGTCGCCTTGCTTAATGCGGTTGGCGGCGAGATGGCCGCCCTTGGACAGGCGTTGAGGTTACAAAGATCCAAGGGGGTAATGATGATGGTATGTGTTCAGTCTATTTCCGGGCTTAAGACCATAATGGATAATCCAACTGTTAATGATCAGTTATCCAACATGCCCTGGAAGGTTTTCCTTGATTGTACAACACCTGAAGATCAGAAGATGATCTGCGATTGGGGAGGTAAATATCATAGAAAGAAAACATCTTATACGAATAACGGTAACAATAACTCAGAAAGTACGCACTACGATGATGATTTACTTATCACTCCCTCGCAGCTGATGACCCTTGGCGGATCCGGTGAGTCTATACTTATATCATCCAAGAACGGCTACAACCGCTTCATAAAGGTGTTTTCTTTTAAGGATAAGTATTACATGTATCAGCTTAAAAAAATAAAAAATCACAACAAAAAAATATTAAAACAGAGGAGGATGAATAACAATGGGAAAGCAAAGTAATGATGAATTTGAAGAGATGATGAACCTGATGAAAATTACAGAAAGCATGTTGAGGTTGATATATGACGGCATCTACCTTACCTATCGATGCGTAACCAAAGATAATGATATAAAATTGAATGCTTTCACTGTCACTGACAAAGATAAATCGTTCCTGTCACCGACGATATATATCGATGGGGCACTGGATCGGATTAAAAACGGCATCTCGGATCCGAAAACAGAAGCATCGAAAATTGTTGCAATATACAATGACAATATAGAAGCTATACCGAGATATAATTCCATCAGTGACTTTTTTAGACCAGAAAATTTTTTTGTTACGGTAGTAAACAGTGATCTCAATAAAGAACGCCTCGAAAACATAATCCATACAAGAATAAATGATCTGTCGCTGGTCTTGCGCTGCCGCGTTGGGGAAAATGCATCATTCGCAGTGCCTGTTTCTTCTCTTTCCGAATTATCCGATAAAAAATTAACGCAATCGGAGGCAATGGATATCGGTATAAGTAACTCCCTTGCTTACGGATATGACATAATTCCTATGCAGAATATGCTTAAAAGTCTGAAACCGGATCTTGAATTTGACCAGGATATCATAGATGAAACAATACATAATACTCCTCAGTATATGTATGTAATAAAGAGTAAGGATGAGATCACAGGTGCAGCAAGCGTATTCATCGATCAGGAGATAAGAGCACAGTTATCAAAGTACATGCCGGGTGACGGATACATATTACTGCCATCATCCAAATTTGAGATGATTGCCGTTCCGGCAGATGATACGACAGACAGTAAGGATCTACTTCATATAGTAACTGATATTAACGCATCGGTATTGGATCCGCAAGATAAGTTGTCGGACAGTATTTACTATGTTGATAAAGCAACTCTAAGGATCACAACTATCAACGAAGCAACTTTTGCAGATACACAAACACTGTATCAGACACAGGAAGCGAAAGCAGCCCTGGTAATGTAAAGGAGGCATATTTATGGATAAAATCAAGACTATTTGTGCAATCTACCTGAAACTAAGAACAAGACCGGACCACAAATATCTGAGGGTCAATAATATACGGAAAGGAAATCCATCGCGCCGGGAAAAAATAAAAAAGGGGGCTAACCCGACCAATGATGCCCCTCCGCTTAACAAAATTAATTGAATTCATTCATAGCAGAAAAAATTTTTTCAAAAATGCTTCATAGCATTGGAAACCCTCGGAGAGCTCTGTGCTTTGTGTCATGCACAAAGCAATACAGAGTTATTACCGCTAGCGGTAATGATGAAAACAAATAAGGAGGAATTAAAAAAATGAATGAAAAATATACAAACAGAACTACAGAAGCTGCTGAACTGGAGCGGCGTGCCAAACAGTTAAGGAGAGAAGAAACAGCTTTTTTAGAGGAAGTAGATCTTAGAAAAGATGAATTATTGGCCCGTTGGCATGAAAAAACATCCGATGAAACAGCAATTCTAAAAGATCTTGCCGACAGATATGAATGTCCTATCGATGTACTGTTGGATTATCTGTTTACGGACATGACTGTTGAATACATCAAAAAAACATTCTTACAGAATAGCAATATATATGATGAAGGGAGTTGATTTAAATGCCCATTACAATCAGTACACATCTTGGCACTAGGGTATCACTACCGCATAACCGCCGAGATGAAGATTTCATTAAAAAAGAAAACGAAAACTGGGCCAAGAGGCATCCGGGCGAGATACGGATCAATCCAAATGGATATAAAGAAATTATGGTTTATAGGGATCTCAAAGAGTCATACGATCTTCTGTTTTCAGACGCATTAAAAAAATTTAACGAAAAGCAGATAAAAAATAGAAATCCTGAGCGTGTCATAGATAACTATCTTGCCCATATACAGGCATCGGAAAAAAAGCATAAGAATGCCCTGCATCCGGTTTATGAAATGATCTATACCGTCGGTAGCATGAATAACCCTGTTGAGGAGACAGCATCAATAGAAATCCTTCGTAAAGTAGCAAAAGAATTTGAGGCCCGTAATCCAAATTTTTATATTGTCTGCATGGCTTTGCATTGCGATGAGATGGGTGCAAATCATCTCCATGTATCGTTTATACCGGTTGCTCACAGTACGAATAACCATGGTATGGCTACCCGCAATTCGCTTACTAAGGCACTCGAACAGCAAGGGCTCATAGGAACCTCGAGAAGTCTGACATCACAGATGCTTTTTGAAAAGCAGGAAAACGCTGCTTTAGAAAAAATCTGTAAGGATTATGGCTATGAAGTAATCCATCCTACTGTCGGACAACATCGTGAGTATTTATCTGTCGAAGAATATCGTTTGAAGAAAAGTATCGAAGAAAAACAGGCCAAGTTACAGGAACTTAATGATCTTCCGCTTAACAAAAAAATTATAAATGCCGGTCGTTTGGAACAATTGGAAAACATCGAAAAAAAATATAAAAAATATTCCGCCACCTTTGAAAAAAACAAACGCGATGTCAAGGCTGCTAAAGAAGCGATGATCAACTATACAAGGATGTATCAGGAACTTGAAAAAAAGAATGACCATATAGAAGATATCATAAGTTCCCGTGTTAATAAAAAAACCGAAAGTATGAAGAACAGCGCATTTGATTTTATTAAATCTCTTAATCTATGGGAACAGTTTTTATCATTTTCATCTTCTTTGGGACAGAGTATCAGACATGTTTTTAAACAATAGATATTATACAAATGATTGGAGAGGAATAAATCATGAACACAAAAAATCCAGATAACGGGTTTGAGATGCTTGCCGAAGCCATAATCATGCAAGCCGTAAAAGATTACAAAAATGCAGATGACCCCAAGAAACATATTGACAAGAAGGAAATAGAAAATTTTTTTGAGAGCGAATGGTTTACGATGCTTACATCTATTGACAGAGATTATTTTTTATCACTCATGAATATGTCTCTACTATCTGTTTCTGAATAATTGTTGGTGTCGAGTGGAAATAACCACCCGACCCAACAAATCACCCGTGACAAAATATCGAAATTGTCTCAAAAAAATTTTTTATATAAAATCTTAAACTCTGTCCGAAGAAAAATTTTTTTTGATAAAATTTTCTCTACCGTAAAAGATCATCTATTACGGGCAAATCATTCCTAATCCAAACACACAACAGGGTTTTGCGCTAAAAATAACATCTCGCAACGATCAAACTCGCGCTTATAGAATATAATAGTGATCTACTTGAGTTTATTTATGATTTCAAGCATCTTATCCATATCGCCTTCAAATATGTTCGGGCAGTCTCTACATATCTGCAAAAAAGTTTTTTTGGCATTATATCTCGCCTGCCGTGTATTGAACGGCAATATTTTAAGCAAAGGGATTAATTCTTTGATATCCAATATCAAAGGTATCCCTTTGCGTATTTCAATACGACAAATTTTAAACATTACATCTCTTATCCAAGTACGGCTCCCCGGCATGTAGCATTCATTTAAAACTTTTCTGACGCGCTTATCGCGCTGCAAACAATACTTATTATATGGATCCATCACCGCCTTTTTTTTAAAATCTCTAAAAAAGAAATTGAGCATCTTATCTTTAATATCCCAAACACCATTGGTACCAAGTGCATCTTTTATCTTTTTTGCAGATTTTAAATGAACCTCAAAACGAAGATAATTCTTATCAACATGTTCGTCCCTCTTATCCTTTTTCAGCTTTCTGTTGATCTGCGTTGTCTTATCGTACGCCGTTATATCAATTCCAGACTCACCTGATGACCTGCGAAGTGTTAACGCTTCTTTTTCGGCACCCCAATCTTTATCTTCATCGTATGAAGAGGCGGCGTTTATATCTTTTAACCTGAGATGGCCCGGAAAAAGACTGAACACAAGATTAAGTACCCGCGAATACTCGGCAACTATGTCGTCAACCTCTATTGTCTTGTTTATCTCCATGTACTGAAATTTGGCCTCATTGAACCGTGCATAAATTCCGTACTTTATCTCAAGAAGATCCTTTATATCGCTTATACGCTGCTTATACTCATCTGCAGAAAAGCAGTTTAAATTATAATCTTCCGGATTATTGATCGAGATATCCAACCTTCCATATACATGCCCGCTACTTCCGATCCCAAAGATAAACGAGTCAAATAAACTCTCATTCTTGATTGTTATCCGGCTGTATTGATCCCCTGCAATTGTAGTCAGGTATTTATCCTTACCGGCTTCAATCGATACGATACCCTGTTTCACGAGGGGATAGATATCTTCGATATCCTTCACCGTGAAACCATACACGCTCACCTTGTCCATCAATGCTTCATTTTCGTTATTAACTTTCATTTTTACCTCCTTATAGGTGCAAATTTTTGAGATAAAAATGACCTTTCGAATTTGGTTGAAATTAATCCTATATAAACTTTGTATAGGACAACTTTTGATGCATTTTCCAAATTCCATATTTCCCTCAAAAAACGGAGGTGGAAATATGTACGAACAAGTTATGCAGAAGAGCGAAGCCCTGATGATTATGAAATTCCTGGAAAACGAAAAAGAGGTGTCGAAATACCTGCGCGAAGATGGTACAATGGACATGGTCGCTGTTCAGGGTGCGGTGGACGAAATGAATAAAAAGAAGTTGCTGAAACAGCATCCATATGAAATTAGCCAGCGCTCTAACGGTAAATGGAAGACATGTCTTCCACCGGATGAGACGCACCCGAATAAGCGTGAAATAAAATATAACCGGAAGGAGGATCTGGAAGCTCGACTTGTTGAATACTATTCACAGCGTAGTATAGTTCACACAATTAAAGAAGTAGGAGAAGAATGGTTAAACCAAAAGGCTGAAGCTCCAAATTTTAAGCGGTCTTCATACGATCGGTATGCTAATAGCATTAAGAGAATTTTTGATGATCTATATCTAGCAGACATGACAAAACTTACAGATGTCGTAGTTGAGGATTACTTAATTTTGCGCATTCAGAATCTTAAGTTAACCAGACGTGCTTGGAATGACATAAAAATCGTGGTTAAGGGTATATTTAAGTATGCAAAACGGCACAAATATACCGGTGTTGATATTATCGGTGTATTAGAGTACATAGATGCCGATAAATGCATTTTCAGTCCGTCAAGTACAAAAGATGACAGCGAAGAAGTGTTCAAAGATGACGAGATATCTAAGATAACTGAGTACATTGATAATCGTACGCAGATATCATTAGTAGATTTAGGTGTTAAGTTGTTAACTGTTACAAACTTCAGAGTAGGTGAATTAGCAGGTCTTAAATATTCTGAATTCGACAAGAAGAATAAAAGGATACAGATTAACCGGACTGAACAGCATTCGAAAAACGCGGAAGGACATACAGAGTACTATTTTTCGGATGACGGTTTTCTGAAGAAAGACCATAATGCAGAATATTTCATTTTGACTGACCATGCGATTGATATTATCGAAGAGATACATAATAGACATCCTGAAGATGACTTTCTCTTTTGTTTTAACGGGCAATATATAAGGGGACAAGCGTTCTCTAAAAGACTTGCTAAGATATGCGGTATTTTAGGGTTGCCTGTTAGATATGGTCATAAGATGCGTAAGACCTATGCAACACGGTTGATTAATACCCACCCTGATCCAATGCTTGTTTGTAAGCAGATGAGGCATAATGATATAACTACAACATTCAAGAACTATTATTTCGACAATACCTCAGCAGAGGAAAAGGCATTAGATATTCAACAACGGATGGGTAAGTATTAGTCGTAGGGTGGAACTGGGGTGGAACTTCCGCTTCGAAATAAAAAACAAACCCCGGAAAGTCGCATAAAATGGACTTTCCGGGTATACATGTAACAGGGGATGAGAGAATCGAACTCCCGCTAAAGGTTTTGGAGACCCTTGTCATACCATTTGACCAATCCCCTATATCAAGCCGGTTATCACGCTCATTAGGCATTATTTAAAACCGACCTACTATTTATATCACAGCATATCGGTCTTGTCAAGAAAACCTTGTTAAGACGACATGATCTTCCCTTAGTCTTATCGGTGATGTGCCAAAAGAACCGTCACCGTGGCACAACTAGGCTTTGCGTATGAATACAAGCTCATAGGCCTTATGGAGGAGCTTGTATGTAAGCTTACACCTTCTGATCGCATTGACGAGAAGATATATCGGATAGCCTGCCTTAAGGTGCTTTCTTATTATTGATCCGTTTTCCTTCCATGTAAGCTTCTCATTGGCAATACTGGCAGAACCGGGATCCAGTGAGTAATAGCATATGATCCTGTCCATGGCCTTGAACCTGCGTCCCGCCTTCTTCTGCCTTATCATCCACTCTCTGTCAGCCGATATCCTGTATGTCGTGTCGAATATTTCATCATCGAAACAACGTCTTGCAGCGAACATTGCCTGATGATTTATGCAGTCTCCCAGCAGATAGTACAGTTTTTTTTCGCAGAATTGCGAATAGGTTCGGATGTTCTCGCTCCCATCCGGATAAACATATATGATACTTCCGTACAGGATGTCCGTATCGGCAGCATTCAATCCGCGTCCCAGATACCCTGCCACATCCAGCAGAACCTTATCATCACGGTACATATCACCCGCATTCAGGAATTCCAGATAATCCCCCGCGGCCATTTTGATCCCCTTGTTCATCGCATCATAAATACCCGAATCCGGCTCACTTATATAGCGTATCCGTGCATCCTGCGCAGCATACCTTTTAATGATATCAAGGGTACCGTCGTTCGAGCCTCCGTCTACGATGATATACTCCAGGTTCTCATAGGTCTGGGTTATAACGGTCCTGATAGTCCTCTCAAGGACTTCTGCCGCATTATATGTAACTGTGATTACCGTAAACCTGATCATAAATGTAATGTACTGCAGGCCATTTAACCGCGAAGCAGATCACATGGTCCTGTTGATCTTATTATTCTCCGACATCTTATTTGATCTTGAATAGAATAGCCTGTGGCCGATCCTGAATATATCAAGGAACAATCCCCTGGGCAGGATCCTGTACAATACCTTCTCACACTTAAGTGCTGTTCCGTTAGCGGCAGGTTCCTTAACATAATCCTTCCACAGCGATGAGTTCAGATACTCATCAAAAATGTCATTAAAGGGGTGTACATTTCCTTTGTTCCACGGGAATTCTCCCACAAACCTGAAGAAATGTATTATCTTTGTATTCACGGAAGCTTCCTCTAATTCTTCCTTCGAATAATAGGTGGTATGTCCGTAATTTCTGAAGTAGTCCTTTATTGCATATGCCCTGTGAACCGGCTGGAAATTATATCCGGGGCTCAGGGTTAATATATCACCCTTGCACACAACATTTATAAGATCCTGATCCGGTGAGGGGTACTGAGCCCTTACATTCTTTACATGATCTATGATCTTTCCCGTGTAGCCTCTCTTCTTCCAGGCATCCACATCAAAAAGTATGACTCCCGAATTGTAATAGCCGTCATCTGCGGACAGACCTATCTCACTCTTGTGACTCTCCCCGAGAGAATCATACACCATTGCCAGTGAATGATCTTTAAGATCGGAATCATACAGACCGGAAATACCGGCCAAAATTATCGTATCTGCATCGAGGTAGAGAACCCGCTTAACATCTTCGGGAAATATCTCGGAAATGAACATCCTGATATTGGCCGCATAGGAACCCCTGTAGGAGGGCATTCCCATGTCTTTTATCCTGTCAACAAGAGCCGCAGCATCTATATAGCGGATCTTGCGTCCGTATTCCCCGGCAAGTGCTTCATACCTTGAAACCGATTTCTCAGACAGTCCCTCTCCCAGTATCCATACGGTTATATGATTAACGTCTCTGTTGTTCATAAACAGGGACGTCATCGATACTCCGGCATACGGAGCGTATTTTTCATTAAACTGATACAGGATATCCACCCGGAGCCTCCTAGCTTAATCGAAGTTGATCCTCTTCTCTTCAACAACAACCGGTCTGTTGATCACACGAGTATTTATATTGAGAATGTATTCACCTATAAGACCGATAAAGAGAAGCTGCAAGCCACCCAGGAAGAACACACCGATGGTCATGGGAGCAGTACCCGCAAGAAAATCACCCCAGTGCATGAGCTTCATGATAAGGTAAATGATCGCTATGATAAAACTTATTCCCGAACAAAACAATCCAACAAATGTTGCCAGCCTCAATCCTATTTTGGTATATGAAGTAAAGCTCAGCATTGCGGCATCATACAGTGAATAAAAATTATTATGTGTCTTGCCAGCCCTTCGCTTAGGCTGTTCGTATTCCACCTCGGTCATATTAAAGCCATCGCCGTATTCGGCGACTATTCCGCGCATAAAGGGAATAGGATCGTCAAGCTTGCGAAGAAGCTCCACAAATGTCCTGTCATAGAGACCAAAACCCGTAAAGTGCTCTATCATCTTAACAGTCGACATATTCTTTATAAGCTTGTAATACACAGTCCTTAAGAAATATATAAATCCGGGCTCCTTGCTGGAAGTCTTGATGCCGCTGACTATTTTATGCCCCTCTTCCCATTTCTTGACAAACACCGGGATAAGCTCCACCGGGTCCTGAAAATCACAGCAGACCGGTATCACGCAATCCCCGTAGCACTGGCATATCCCATAGAAGGGCGAATTGAACTGACCGAAATTGGTAACATTGAAGATGGCCTTGATCTTCTTATTTTCGCTGCACAGCTTCTCGATCACATCTCTGGTCCCATCCGTTGAAGAATTATCAATAAAGACAACCTCGTAATCATACTGCGGCAGCGATTCATCAAGTACGTTTATTACCGTCTGCGCCATCAGCTCCACATTTTCTATTTCATTGTAGCAGGGTATTAAAATACTTATCTTCTTCATCAGTGAGTAACATTATATAGGTTATGCAACTCTGCCGCAGAATGGTGTCCCATCATCTCATCAGCCATTCCTGTGTAGGACCATGTAGCTACGAAATAGTCATACTCAGCCTTGGTAAACTGGGCAGGCCCGTCACTGCAGTTTATGGTAACCGTTCCGGCTGCTGCCGCTGCCTTGGCAGCCTCGTCTGCTGCAGCCTGTGCTGCTGCCGCCTGTGCCGCTTCCGCATCCTTCTTGGCCTGTTCCGCTGCCGCTGCATCAGCTGCCGCCTGGTCGTTAGCGGACTGTTCTGCCGGTTTCTGCTCTTCCTTCTTTTCTTCGGTTTTCTGTTCTTCCTTCTTCTCTTCTTCCTTCTTGGTCTCCTCAGCCTTATTCGCAAGCTCCGCCTTGGCTGATTCTGCCTCCTCGGCAGTTACCTCCTTAAGGAATTCGGACTTGATATAGCATTCACGGCCTTCGTAGCTTAACTTGGTCCAGTCTTCAACCGTTTCTATCTTCTCATATGTCTCGCCCTTTTTACACGTCCTTACGATCTCGCTGTCGGTATTGGCTTCGGCACGCATACGAACATTATCACCCGTTACCATCACAAGCATCGCCGCGGTTGCTTCCTCCTGCTCCTGCTCAGCCGCCTCAGCCGCCAGCCTTGCCTCCTCTGCCGCCTTCTCGGCTGCAGCCGCTTCCTCCTCAGCCTTTCTGGCCTGATCCACTACCTGAAGAGTTATCTTATTGGATTCAACCTTGTCTTTTTTAACATAAACGGTAACAACACCCTCTGCTCCCGTATGAAGCACTGCGGTCCCGTCCTCGGAACCCTTCTCAAAGGTGGCTGTCGCGTCATCAACATTATATTCGAGTGATTTGAGCTTGGCCTTTGAAGGATTGCCCTTAATCGAAAAAACATAGTCCTGATTGACATCCAGCTCTGTCTCGGCAAAATTGGGAGTCAATGTGATCGATTTAAGCTTCTTAACATTTTTAAGAAGCAAAATCGTTGCCGCAACTATGACCACAAGGACAAATACCGCTGCCGCAATAACCAACAACTGTGTCATTCTCTTTTTTCTCTTTCTCGACCTGCTCATTTTCTTCTCCTTATCAACTATTTATAAAATATACTGTTTACATGCAAGCTTGGCATACCATATTTGTAACTGTTCAGAACAGGCTCAAAATACTGTTCCGAGTATTTACATCATATCATATTTATGATTTATTGCAATGCGATCTCTGTTGTTCCCACATCCGCAAATGTATCGTAATTGTCATGAACCGTTAAGGTTATCGGCGACACCGCATCCTTAAGTGATACCGCATAAGCACATACAAGCTCCGACCCATCCGATATCTGCATATCCTTATTATAGTATTCCTCCGGGTATTCATCCAGCGCCGCAAATGTATCACAGGGCTCACCGTTTTGCATAACGCTTATCGGAAATACATCCGCTGCAGCCTTCTGCTCACTCGTCTTGTTCTTGAAGGAGAAATAGATAAGCGCTGCCGGATTGCCCTCCGTATCAAGCTTGACCGTAACATTAGTACACTTAAGGGTGAATTTATCATTATCCACATCAACTGATCCCGTAGGAACTGCTTCCGTGGGCCCGGATGCTTCCGATTCCCCCTCCAATATATCCTGTTCGCCTTCAAGGGTATCTTCCGAACCGGCCTCTGTGGTTTCAAAATCCTCGGTTTCCACATCCTCAGAATTCTCCTCCGCCGGCTGACTTTCCTCAACAGATGTTTCATTCCCCGACACATCCATATCCCTTTTGTTTCTGGATATCTTCAAAAAGATATTTATGGCAATAGCCAATACTACGATCAGGATAATGCCTTCAACAAAAAGTATCATATAATCTCTGGATTTATCCGTATCGGCTGCCGGATTGCCGCCCTGTACCGGCTTATCCGGGCTCACCGGCTCCCCCGGAACATTTCCGTTTTGGTTACCCATACCGGCATTGTTTATAACGGCGGCTGCCGGCGGATTATTATCCACACTTCCCGGATCATTCGTCAGCCCCAGTGCCTTTTCGATCTCGGCAAACTGCTGGGTCATACCTGTTGAGGGTTTGGAAGGTTCTCTTGACTCGATCGTGCCTGTTATGGACTGATTCTGTCCCGGCATGCCGGACCGGACCGGCTGCCCCTGCTGACCCGGAACCTGCCCGCCCATACGGGCATTCACTCCTCCGGGAACCTGCTGTCTTACCGGCTGACCCGCAGGTCTTTGTGCCTGTTGTCTGTTGGCCGGTGGCCTCTGTCCTCCCTGAACCGGTCTTGCCTGCTGCCTCATTGTCTGTCCCGGCCGATTCTGTCTTACCGGTGCCTGACCTGCGGGCATCTGCCGCCCCGGTCCCGGATAATGCGTGGCTGCCGCCTGCTGCCCCGTAATGGGAGATATGGCCGGATGTTCATTGATCACATTCTCCGTCAATGCAGCCGGAGATGTCTGAGACGTTATCTGTCTAATTACATCCTCGCTAACCGGTTCATATGTTGTCGTTGTTGTTGTTACAACCGTTCTTACAAACTTGGGGCCGTAGGCCGGATCACCGTAACCCTGAACCTTTCGTATCGGCCCTTCCCATACCTGTGTATTCGCCGGTCTCTTCTGCATGGGGCTTATTGGTGTTCTCGCTTCATCCTGTGATACCGGACTGTACAGGACACTCCCCTTCTTAACCGGCTTACCGGCACCCTGCGGCTTCGTCCCCGGGCTCTGTCCTTTTGCAGGCTGACCTGGCTGACCTGAAAGGGGCCTGCCCTGCTGCTTACGTTCCTCAGCCGGCTGTCTTAGTCCCCCATCAATACTATTCATTAGGGCATCCAGCTTCTCCTCGGAAGAAAATGGTTCTCTGGCTTCCCTTACGGGAGGCTGCTTCTTTACGGGCTTTTTTACCGTTTCCTTCCTTACATCCGGCGCCTTCTCCGTCTCTTCCCGTTTACTTGCGATCACGTTTCCCGGCTTGTCTGCCTCAGGCTTACTGACCGGTGCAGGTTTATACTGTATTGGAGCAGGTTTATTCACCTTCGGAGCCGGTGGCCGATCCGGCCAGCCGGTACCGGTTATTGCAGGCCGCTCAGACTGTTTTTTAACTGCTTTGACCTGCTTCTTTACCGTCTGTGTGGTATCCTCGTTCCACACAAGCCCTATTGGAGCCGTCAGCTCCTTCGAGACCCTCGCCTGCCCGCTGGCCTTAACATTAACGGGACTGACTACTACATTTCTTCCGGCCTTCTTCTTAACCGTCCGTTCTCCGGCTATTTTCTTGTCTGCTGTATTTGCTTCGTTACTCATCTGGTATGATAGATTATTGCGCCGATTGCGTTTACTATAATTATTTACAGTTTACCCTCCATGTCATCAAGATCCGCATACCCGTAAGCCCTGGCAGTATTCTCCATTATCATGAAGGCAAGGTTCTTACCGTTCCCGGCAAGCTTTACTATGAACTGGCCGTAAAGGGCCAGTGTTTTATCCGAATAGGTAAGGAGCTCTCCCCTTAAGTAGGTTTCGTACGATGTCTCATACTCGGTGTCGGATGAGGACCTTATGGCTCTTGCATTCTTTGCGGCCTTAGGATATTTTGACGCGAATTCCTCCATCCAGTCAACCTGTATGCCTGCTATCTGGTCAACGATCGCTGCCTTGTTTTCGCTTACAGGCGGCAGTGAATCCCTGATCTTGGCATACTCGGCAGGTGCTGTTGATTCTTCCATTCTGGCGTATTTCTCGGTTATGAGGTTCCAGCCCTGCTCATTGGCATTGTAAAAATCATCTGTAAATGACTTAAGCATCTCATCGGTCCAGGTATCATACTGGGCCCGTCTCATGATGGAGAAGGTGTCCCAGTCATCCTGACACGATGCCCTTCCGCCCTCATTCTGTACTTTGTCAAAGGCCTGCCACTCCAGCATGACAAGTTCATTTACAAGATCCCTGTCACTCGAACCTGCCTTGCCGGCGTTCCCGACGCCTGTTATCATACACGAACTTAAGTTACTATTCAAGTTAATTTCCGACATTGTTTACCTCCCTTTTTCATACCTGTGAATTTTACTTTAATATGTGACAACCGTTACACTATCCGATGGATCTGGAATATACATCAAGGAATTTCTCCTCCTTGGGTACTCCCCCTGTCATGTCAAGCTTCTCCAGCTCTTCTATTATAATAGCCGCAACTATCTCCGTGGTCAGCCTTATCCTCTCATCCCCCTTTGGCATGTCGTAGACCGCATTGAAGATATCCATTATAACAGCCGCTTTGGGAAGGTCCGCCATACCCCTGTGGAGCCACTTGTAATACGGTGCATATCTTCTGTTCAACAGATATACAAGCTTCATTGTATGCTCCATATATCCTGCAAGGGCGATCTCGCTTGCCACCTTCTCCCCACGCTTTAACATCCTTACATAATTGTACTGGCCCATCTGGGCTGAGTAATGCAGCTCCTGCGCAATCTTTTTCCTCCATATATGATCCGGATAATATGCCAGTCCCTTCCTGATCCGTACAAAATCACCCGCTCCCTCCTTAAATACTTCCCCATTGGTACACTGGGAGAGATTGGCTTCATCTGCCAGAGAGAAAAAGGGGTATTCATGATCCGAATCAATATAAGCTAAAAGAATATCTTCGCTTATATCAAGTATCCTTGCATAGAATTCCCGGGTCCTCATAACGCCGACCCTCTTACCGTCAGGCGGGATCACGCTGACACGCTTAAAGCCCATATATTCCATAGGAAGCCTGTCGTAAGCCTCCTGCAGCTTATCGCCTATCTCCTCATAGAGGTCATCATCCAGCCATATGCAGAAATCAGGCCCGAAATCATGATCCCTTGACAGGGGATCGTCAAACCCGTAGCATTGGGATCCCCTTCCCACAAGACCTGCGGTTATCCGGTCCTCATATTCCGCGAAGCCTTCATGTATCATGGCCTGTCCGTATTCCTCGTAGAACCTGCGGGCAAGCTCCATGCCGTTTATATCTTCGCCTGCATCGATGCCTGCACCCATCTTTTCTCCCAGTTGTCTCTCTGCCTCTTTAAGGTTTTCTAAGACAGCTATATATCCGGGATTATCCATGCCAACCTTAAGCTTAAGAAGACCGAGCGCCTTCTTATAGCAGCTTACTGCCTCCTTTATATCGCCCTTCCTCATCTTAAGGTCCGCTATGGCATTCAGGCATCCGGGGTAGTGGAAATCATCCCCTCCCTCTTTTTCGAAGATATCCTCTGCACTGATAAGCTCATCTTCCGCTTCCTCAAGCCTTCCCAGCTTAAGACAGGCCTGGGCCAGATTGGTCCTTGATATGGCCTGTTCTATCCTCTTGTCATCATGGGCACTGATTATGGGTATTGCCCTTCTTAAGCATGACGCACTTTCCTCAGGATCATCCATCTCCTGGTACAGAAGACTCATATTGTTATAGAGGGCCGCATAGAGATAATCACCGGGATCAAGGGCCTTATCATATATATCCCGTACCTGCATATAGTCCTTAAGTGACTCTTCATGTTTCCCCATAGCCCTCTCCAGGGTAGCTATGTTAAGAAGGGTAGTTGCATGGGAAGGGGTTCCCGTAATCCCCATATCCTCACACAGCTTACGGGCACTGTCGATAACTGCAGGGGCATCCGTGAACTTACCCATGTAACGCAGGAACCCTATCTGTTCGTTTATAAGGGTAAGGGCTGAAGACAGATCACCTTCCTCCCCTGCCTCCCTTATCTTATCCTTAAGGAATTCCCCGGTTTGTATGCCTCCGTCTTCTCCCGGAATTTTATCCAGTTGTTCCAAAACCTTATTTATATCCATATATACACCACCTGCATCCTTAACTTACATGCCTTACTTCACATGCAGCAGCAATACGATTATCAGATAAACCAGCGTAAATATGCAGCCGATAGAGAACATCATAAGTCCGAAGGATACGCTCCTTGATGTAAGTCTTACAGTCTTTAACGCTTCATCGAATGAGAAGGCCAGTTTCTCCTCGTAATTGACATATTTGGGGTTCTTCCTGCGGATCGTCCTGTTCAGGATGGCCGAGAGCCTGTTTGCAGCCACTCCGGCCACATGGGTAAAGGCATTACCGTAGAGCAACGGCCGTCTGGGCTCAACCTCCCTTAAGAGGGTCCTGTGTATAAGGGATATCACATGGTCGGCCATCCGGTCTAAAATCCTTAACACGAAGGCAAGAATAAAGGGGATTATATGTTGAAGCAGGGGCCTGTAGATAATGTTTTCAATATCAAGCCACTTAGGCCATGCGTCAATATATACCCGCTTACCCTCTTCCTCTCTCATAAGGAGCTTCCTTACCACGACAAGGTAAATGATGATCCCCAGAGCAACGGATATAACGGATCCCTTAAGGTTTGCAGGAGAAAAGTAAGCGATCGTCCCCGCATGCTCCTGTCCATGCATAAAAGGAAATGCAAGTGCAGCGATCCTGTCGGAAACCTTATAGGGCATAAAGCCGAGGATAAGGAGCATAATGGTCGGTATCAGGATGGCCATCCGGCTTGCGGTGCCTAAATATCTGCCGTATCTATCGCTTCCATCATCAACATCCTCAGCCATATATATCTCTTCGGGGCTTCTGCGGACATGACTAAGGCTTCCGTCTCCGCTTTCAATAAAGACCGCAACAAAGAGCTTGAGCATATACGCAAGAGTCATTCCCCCTGTCAGCAGGAAAACATACTCAATAAACTTATAGGTACCCCGCATTGCTCCGGACACTTCCATATATTCAACGATGGATTCATGGAGCAGGGTCTTGCTCAAATATCCCGAGAAACCGGGGATACCGCTTATTGACAAACCTCCCGCAAGGAAACATATCATAAGGAAGTACTTGCTCCTGCCGTATCCCCGGATCTTATTAAGATTCAGTTCATGAAGGTTCATGTATACAACACCTGCGCACATAAATAGCACGAGCTTTATGATCGAATGGTTGACCATATGAAGGATGGTTCCGCGTACCGCAAGGCCGTTTTCTGCGGCAAGCAGTCCCTGCATCCCTATGCCCACCAGTATAAAACCTATCTGGGACATGGATGAGCAGGCAAGGGTCCTCTTAAGGTTTATTGAGAAGATGCCAAGAAGCGCACCTCCAAACATCGTAATGACACCGAATACAAGTATCATGAATCCCCAGTTCTTATCATACCTCAGGATGTCCGTGCTTATTATCAGAACTCCGAATATACCTGACTTGGTCAGGATTCCCGAAAGCAGGGCTGAGGCGGGTGCAGGTGCCACAGGATGTGCCTTGGGGAGCCAGATATGAAGCGGGAACATGCCGGCCTTGGCCGCAAACCCCGTAAGCATAAGGGCTGAGACCGTATATACACGGGATTTTATCAGGGGATCCCTCTTAACAGCCATGCTTACGGCATCGTATATATCATCTATGACAAGGGTTCCCGTAATGTTATAGAGGAAGAAGAGTCCCAGCAGCATTACCATTCCGCCTATGACAGCAACTGCCAGATAGGTCTCCGCTGCCCGTAAGGATTCCCTTGTCTCATCATGGGCTACCCAGGTATATGAAGTAAAGGACATTATCTCAAAGAAAAGAAATGTCGTAAAAAGATCGGCCGATAAGAAGACTCCCACAGTCGCTCCCATTGTCGCAAGAAAGAACATATAATACCTGTTTGTTCTCGGATAATGGGCCATGTATTCCCGAGAGAATATCACAGTGCATGTCCACATAAGAGCGGCCACAAGACCGTAGATCATCCTGAACCCGTCAAGCTTAAGTGACAGACCCAGCCCGCACAGGTAAGGTGCCGTAAAGCTTAATTCCCCACCCTTAAGTGATCTTATGGACAGATATATAATCAGTACCGTTTCAAGGACAGTTACAATATCCGCAAAATAGTCCCTTACCGTCTTATTCCTACGGCCTATACAGTATGCGATTATCCCGGCCGCCATAGGGCCGATACAGAGCGCAAGAAGCATATTACACCTCATCAGTCACCTTCGGTAACAGCTTTCCCTCAAGGAGAAGCCAATCCTCATGTCTTATCTCATGATCACATCATGGAAGATATTGTGTCGAAAACAGCCATTACCTGCGGTGTCATAAATGATATTACAAGGATCGCAAGTGAAAAAACAACAAAGGGCAGGCACATATTAAAGCCCGGGTCCCTGTAGTCCCTTATTGTCTTGGAGTCAAATTCAATCGGCGGGAAATAAGCCCTTATCACAGGAACCAGCATGTATATTGCGGTGAGCAGTGCTGATATCAGTAACACGGCAATACCCGCAAGAGCAAACCCGGATCCTTCGGCCATGGCCGCATTGCACAGGTTCCATTTGCTTATAAAACCGGGAAGGGGAGGAATACCGATAAGGGCCAGTGCTCCTATCGTAAAGGTTGCAAAGGTTATTGGCATCTTCCTTCCAAGGCCGTCAAGCTCACGTACATATTCACGGTGGGTCTTAACGAGTACGGCACCCGCACAGAAGAACAGTGTTATCTTGATCAGGGCATGATAGATCATGTGGCTCAGGGCCGCCGACAGTCCCAGAGGCGACATGAGTGATGCACCGAACACAATGTATGAAAGATTCGAAACCGTGGAATAGGCGAGCCGTCTCTTAAAGTGAGGTTCCTTTACCGCCCTGGCCGACCCGTATATGACAGTCACCATGGCGAAGGTCATGACTATGTACTGGGCCGCGCTTCCCTTAAGGAAGCCTGTTCCGAAGCTGTAATAGGTGATCCTTATTATGGCGAAGGCACCGGCCTTAACCACCGCAACCGCATGGAGCAGGGCCGTTACCGGCGTAGGAGCGATGGAAGCGGACGGCAGCCAGCCGTGGAAAGGGAAGATCGCCGCCTTAACGCCAAACCCCAGAACCGCGAGAACATAAACCGCGCGGAGGATCCTCTCCCTGCCTGCTATGTCTGCTCCCGTAAGGACTCCCCCGGGTATAAAGTTCATGCTTGTGCCGTAAGTGAAGATAAAGATAAAGCCGATAAAGGCAAATGCGGCTCCACCCATGGAATAGAGGATGTACTTGCGTCCGGCCATGATGGCTTCCCTGCTCATTCCGGCCATCACAAGAGGCAGGGTCACGAGCGTAAGCATCTCATAGAACATGTACAGGGTCATTAAGTTGGCCGCCAGGGCTATTCCCATCGTAACGCCGTAGGTCATGACATAAAAGGCGAAGAAGACCCTCTCTTTGCCATGATGCTCCATATACTCAAAGGCATAGAGGGTCGCAAGGGGCCAGAGGATCGAAATAAGGCCCGCAAACACCGAACCCAGTCCGTCCACATGGAAGGTTATCTCAAGGTTGCCTGCAAGGTTCAGGGCCCTGAAGGTCCCCTCGGGTGCATTAAGGAGAAGAATCCACACGAAGACGGAATTGAGGATCGTAACAACCTCCGTATAGATATTCCGGCTCTTTCTTGTCTTAAACTTAAAAACCGGAAGCAGCGCTCCTGTCAGCAGTGGAAATACAATTGTGATCAAAAGAATGACTTTATCCATAGATTTATAAAATACCGTTTACTATGTTGTTTACTATGTTTACAAGCGGGCCCGCCCATATTCCGGACACCACAGCACCCACGGTCATGATGAGTATCGGTATCAGCATATACAGGTTAGGTTCCTTCTTCTCAAGACAGGGATAGTCATACTCATCCCCGGGGAAAAAGGCCTTCAGGGTTATTGACAGAAGGTATCCTGCCGTCAGCAGGGCACTTATTATAAGGCAGACGGGAGCAAGCCACGACAGCACCGGAAGAGAGGCTTCAAGTGCTCCCTGTGCAAGATACCACTTGCTTAAAAAGGCACTCGTCGGGGGTACACCCACAAGCGTCAGTGATACAAGTGTATAACACCACATGGTAACCGGCATCTTGCGGGCCAGATCCTTATAATCCTTAACATTCTTAAAGCCTGTCTTGTGTATAACGGCACCTGCCACCTCGAACAGGGTATTCTTAACAAGCGAGTGAAATACCACATGCAGCAGGGCTCCCACAAGTGCCCACTTTGTCATAAAGGCGATGCCAAGCAGGGCGTAGCTTACCTGGCTCACGGTGGAATAAGCCAGTCTCTTTTTAAAGAGTCCCTCCTTATAAGCCATCATGGATCCCATGACTATGGTAACAAGTGTCAGACCGATAAAGGCATATTGAACCCACGTTCCCTTCAGGTATGATGGACCAATGAGGTAATATATATAGCGGACTATCACGAAGAGACCCATTTTTGTGATGTTTCCCGAAAGGTAAGCCGAAGCCGGTGACGGAGCCACGGGATGAGCCGCAGGCAGCCAGCCGTGCAGGGGGAACATCCCTGCCTTGGAGCCAAAGCCTATGATAACAAACAGCGTAACCAGATACAGCGCCGTCTCATGACCCTCTATAAGTCCGGGATTGATCACACCGCCGGGGGTGAAGGTAAGTGTGGTACCGTACCTGTATATAAAGAAGAAACCCACAAGGCCCATAAAGGCGCCTCCCATTGAGTAGAAGATATACTTCTTCCCCGCCGCTATCGCCTCCGCCGTCTGCTCGTGCAGGACAAGCGGAAGAGACAAAAGTGACATAAACTCATAGAAGACATACATGGTTATCAGATTGCCGGATATACATATCCCGACCATGGACAGCATGGTAAGGGTGAAGAAAATGTAGTAGCGCAGCCTGTGCCTCTCCTTCTTCATGTATTCGATTGAAAAGATAAGGTTCATTACCCATGTAAAAACCGTAAGTATGAGGAAAAAGAGTCCCATCGTATCGGTCCTTATCAGTATGGGTATGTCCTTAAGCAAATAAATGTCCATCAGTCAAACACCTTAAGTCCCGTCTCTATCGTATTGGCTATGGGATAAGACAGGATCCCTAAGAAGAAATTGAATATTATAAAGCATATAAGGGCGAAAGCCATATTAGTTGAAGGCTTGTAGGAAGAATCCTTATATTCCATGTTTCTGGGCGTATATACCGATATGACAGCCCTGATAAAGTACACCGCATTAAGTATGGTGGATATCGCCAGGGTTATCATGGCGATCCACATCTTAACCCTTACTGCCGTAATGGCAGCCTCGGCGAAATAAACCTTACTGGTAAATCCCGCCAGCAAGGGTACACCCACCATGGAAAAGGCGCCCACGGCAAAGGCAAGTCCCGCAAGGTGATTACGGAAGCCCGACCCCTTAAGATCCGAAAAGTCCTTGGAGCCATCAGATACTTCAACCAACCCCCTCTGGGCGATGAAAAGCATTGACTTGGTCGCTCCGTGGGCCATGATATGGAAGATGGCTGCCACCATTCCTGCATTGGAGCCAAGGCCCATGCCCATATAGATATAACCTATCTGGGCTATTGACGAATAGGCGATCAGGTGACGGACATCCGTCTGCCTTATGGCCGTTACCGATCCCATTATCATGCCTATGATGCCGAAAACAAAGAGGATGTTGGTGATCTTATGTCCCACCATGACATCCATACCTATAACCCTGTAAAATATCTTGATAAGAAGAAAGATATATCCCTTGCTTACAAGTGATGACAATATCGCTGACGATGATGCCGTGGAATAGCCGTAAGCTTCCGGCAGCCAGCTGTGGAAGGGATACAGTGCACTCTTAATTGCAAGGGCAACGCTCATGAGACCGATGACGACCGTCAGGGGAATGGCGTACTCCCCCGTCTCGTTAAGCCTTACCACCGCCTCATGGATATTGGGCATGAGGAGCTGGCCGGTTATCGTATAGAGCATACTGATGCCTATAAGCAGCAGACCGGAACCAAGAAGGCTCATGATCATGTATTTGGTCGCCGCAACAAGGGTGTGACCATTATCCCTTATCATTATAAGGGCACAGGCCGCCATTGTGTTTATCTCGACAAATACGTAGGCCGTAAAAAGGTCATTGGTATAGACAAGCGCAAGGAGGGATGCCATCATGAGGTCTATCATGATGAAATAGAGGTTCATCTTATCCTCTCTGATATCATCATTCTGACCGCGGATACCTCCTACGACCGACAAAAGCATGATAACGGAGAAAAATACAGCCATGAGACCTTCCAGACAGCCGGCACGAAGCTCGTTGCCCCAGGGAGCCGGGAACTTGCCCATAACATATACGAAGGCATGTCCCAGATATACCGTATATCCCAGAACGAAGCAGCTTAAGATAAGCACGACAGACAGGATAATGATCGAAAACCTTCTCGAAGTCCTGCCCTTAAGCGCCGAGCTTATGATGCCTGCTCCCATACACAATATAATTGAAAAGGGGACGAAGTTTTCTATAAAAGTCATTCGTTTTCCTCCCCTTCAAGATCTATCTTATACTTATTGCGTCCGGGGGTATCCTTCTTGGACCTTAAGGATATCTCGTCAATATCAAGGGTATGATAGCGTTCATACAGCCTTATGGTTATCGAAAGCATCAGAGCCGTAACGGATACCGACACCACGATACCCGTAAGCACAAGGCCCGCAGGAATGGGGTTTATGTATGCGTCCGTACTCATAACATTATTTACGATTATCGGAGCCTTGCGCCCCTCTATATAACCCTTGCTGGCAAGAAACAGATAAACAGCCGTATCCATTATGTTGAATCCGATGATCTTCTTGATCATGTTCCTGTGAAGCATCAGGGTGGTAAAACCGACCGAAAAAAGGATGACCGCTACCACCGAATAAATGTTGTGGAAGAAATTGGGTCCGAACATCACAGTCCCCCCTTCCTGAAAAGGGCGTAGAAGGCATACATGGTACATGCAACCTCAGTCCCCACAAATATATTGATAAAAAGTATAAGGCCGGAGCTTATTATATTTCCGGGCGTTCCAAGGGGTATATGATTATCATATCCGTGGGCACCCATATAGAAATAATAGGAAAGGCAGCACACATAGAAACACAGGGCGCTCACCTTGGCTATCTTATACACATGCTCGTTCATAAACCTCTGTGTCTTCTTAAAGCCGAAGGCCGAAACATACATTATAAGACCGGCTCCCAGTATGGCACCGCCCGAAAAGCCCCCGCCCGGAGACAGATGACCGTTTAAGATAACGTAAATACCGAAGACAAACACAACCGGGACAAGAAAGGCCGCAACCTTCTGGATTATGATATCGTTCTTGGGTTCAAGATACCGGTCGAAGGCATAGCTTGACTTCTTCTCCTCCCCTTCGGCTATAAGGAGAAGTATCATTACACAGCTTGCCGCAATAAAAAGGACATGGGTCTCTCCCATGGTATCGAATCCCCTGTAATTCAGGATAAGACCGGTCACGACATTAACCGCTCCCGTTTCCTCCTGCCCCTTCTCTATATATCTTGCAATGACTTCATTATTTGCGGGGTTTCCCGGCTCACCAAACTTAGGAAGCCAGGAAACCGTTATCATCAGCATACCCATCATGGTAGCGCACACCAGAACCGCGATGATCCCGTACAGCCTGTGGAAACGCTTAAGAAAGTCCAGTGGCTCCGTATTGTCCTGGACCTTCTGTCTTGCCTCCCTCTTCTCAAGAAGGTCGGCCGCCTCGGTAAGCTCCTCCTCAAGGGTTTCAAGCTTCTTGGCCTCAGTAGTACCCGTCGGTCTGTAGAGAAGGAATTCCTCCTTACCGTTGACGAAATCCTCTATTCTGCTGTAAAAGGTAAGCTTATAATCCCTGCGTTTCTTACTCATGCTCAGCCCCTATGCCTTCAGCCATCGCCGTCGACTCTTCCGCGCTTCCGGCCCGGATCTCGGTGGTTTCAACGGCCCTTATCTTCTTAAGCGTCACAAAGAAAAGGATTGAAGTGACGCCTGCTCCGACAGCCGCCTCGGTTATGGCAAGATCGGGGGATTCAAGCAGGGCCCAGATAATACTCATTATCGTAGAATAAGCCATAAATATGATTATTGATGTAAGCAATGTCCTGTGAAGACAGGTCGCTATGGCACACACTATGAGGAATAATGCCAGTATGATGATAAAGAGCTTCATTTCCCGCCTGTCTCCTCCTTAACCGAATCCTCATCTATGGAATACTCCATCCTCATGATGACGTGTGAAGACACGGATGAAGTCATCCATAAGAAGATCACAACAATAAGCATCTTAAGTGAAAACCAGGAAAAGCCCTTAAGGATAATCAGGCCCAGGGCCCCGAGCGCAAGACCCATGGTATCACCTATCGCTGCAGCATGCATCCTGTTCATGCAGAACCTGAACTTATACACACCGTATACGGCTATACTCTCCATGAAGGCTGCGGATATAAGGCATATGGCAGCCGTGCAAAAACGTACCCATTCCATTATCATTTCTCCATTTCGCGAAGAAGCCTGTCAAGCTCATCCTCATCGGCCAGAGGGCGGTTCTTAAGCTCCTTCTTCGCTTCCCTGTCCTTCTTGAACCTGCTTAAGACATTAAAATCATGAACTCCCATATAAACCTTGGTCAGGATCACCACCGACAGGAAACTAATCATCGCGTATATGATACTTATGTCCAAAAGATAGTCCTCGCCCAGCTTAACGGCAACAACAGCCATAAGAAAGATACCTATGGTACCTATCATGTTTATCGCCATGAGCCTGTCGGCCACCTTGGGCCCTGCCACCGCCCTTATAAGTATCAGGACGACCAGTACCGCATATACAAGCATTATTCCGATCAAAAGAGCGCTTGCCGCTCCCTGTACAGCTGACATACCTTCTCCTATCAAATCCTTCACTTGGCTCAGAATGACATTCTTTTGTCGTCTTTGTCATCCCAAAACGTCATCCCAAACGAAGTGATGGATCTTTTGCATGATTCAATCAACGTTATGCTTTGTCCAATATCTTCTGGGCCTTGCATATCTCCCTGACAAACACCGACTCTCCGATATCCGTGGCCAGATCAAGGTCAAGACAATGAACCGTATATTCACCGTCCTCTATATTAATGGTTATGGTTCCCGGCGTCAGGGTTATGGAATTGGCAAGAACCACCTTAAGAAAACCGGACCTTATATCCGGTTTGAAAGTCACTATCCTCGGTTCCACCTCGATCTTGGGATTAAGAACGAAGGCGGCCGTTACAATATTGGCCTTGACTATCTCGGTCAACAGAATCAGGGAATACCTTATGAGCCAGGGGATAAGCATATACAGGGCCTTCTCCTTACGTATGCTGTAATCCATAAATTTACACATAAAAAAGAAGATCACCGCCGAAATAATAAGCCCGAACACAGCTACTTCCGGTGTTAACCTTCCGTTAAAGATTATCCATAAAATAAACAGTGCTACGTACATGAAGACTACCCTCTTTCCACATTTCGTGGATTCCTGCTTAGTGTAGCACAAAATATTGTATGATACAAGTCGCAAGTCCGCTCCCCGTCGTAATATTTTGGACGAACCGTCAGAGTACCGGGCTCCACCCGGCATCCATGCTTCGGGTCGCCGCTCTCCATTCAATCCAATCAGGGAGCACTCTTCCTCTCGTCCGAAATTATCACATCAGTATCCTTTAATTTTATCCTCATAATCGCTTCCCGTGACTGTGCGGAAGTTCTCAAGATAAGGAGCGGGATCGCGTTCCACCTCATACATGGTGTTGAAGGCTGCAAGAAGCATGGCATCCGCATTGTACTTAAGCTCAAAACGGCCTTCATCGATCCCTGCCTTAAACTTATCGACCTGCCATACCAGAATATCCGGTATCGTGATCCCCTCAATGTTCATCTCACACAGGAAGTCCTGATGATCAAGATAATACATAAACTCCTTATAAAGGGCCGGTGAGTCCCCAAGCCTTCTTATGAACTCCTCACGATATGCATCATCTTTATTACTGAATTTACACAAAGCCCCGGCAAATTCCAGGGCTCTGTCGTCTAAATTATTTATCATTATGATACCTCTCACATAGCTTTGATACGTAAGACACAGAACCGTTCCCCGCCTCACTCATGCTTACTCCAGGCTCCATGGTATATGCTCCACGCATACGCTTCCGGCTGAGCCGTCCATGTTGACCGCATCCAGCCGCGACGTTATAAGAACTCCCATGTTGTCATACATATACATCTCACCCATGTAATTCCCGCATTCATTGTTATGATCAGCTATATTTACGGTATATGTGACATCATACATACCGTTAATGAGCTCGGTTATCTCACCTGAGGCTGCTTCATCCGTCTCGTAATAAGGCATAAGATCATCCTGACCGTCTGCAGCCGTCCATACCGGGAACTGAACCCTGTCAAGCCCGTTGCTCGAATATATTATGGCATTGATAGTGAAGGTTCCCTCCGCCCTGTTGGGCCTTATAAACACCGATCTCACCATCGGGTCGGATGCGTATTCCTCATAAGTCGAGTTGGCAACCGCACACCATTCCTCCTGACGCATCCTGTACAGCTTGAAGAAGCTTCCGTTCTTACCCGTCCAGTGCCTGCTGTTCGGCTTATCCCTGTCACTTCCCGTCTTCTTAAAGAAATTACTGGTACCGTAAACCGCCTTCTTATTGATCCGCCATACCACGAACTTACCTTCATCAGTCTCATATCCGTCGGTAACGTACACACCCGTCTCATCATAATCAAGCAGGATCATAAAATGTGAAGACCAGTCATTCTTCTTCACCTTCCAATAACGCACATACAGGATATCCCCGGATCTGGCCCCGGTCCTCTCAAGGAAGTTGTAGATGGTCTCGCCTTCATGGCTTGTCGTGGTCATAACTCCGGTGTCATATATGTCCTTACCGAATACATGCTTCCATACCTGATTGACATATGCACAGCACTGGATACTGACCGCCTGCCCGCCCTTGTAATAGGGACTCATGAAGGTGCCTCCCAGAGACTCGGCATAAGCAATGATCACCTTGCGGATCCTGTCAACACCCTCCCCTGTTATATAAGAGGCGTCAAAAGGCCGGTCGTCGTAAATATACTTCTCTTCGGTTTCGAAATATTCATCCTCTTCGGTATCGACAGCATTATCGGGTTCATCCGGTACGACATCAAGTATATCCTCTTCCTCTTGTGCCAGGATATCTTCATTGCCATCACCTGCATCCGCTGATGGCAGGTCATCTGCGATGATGATATCTTCAGCCGTGATACCCCCTGTTTCTTCGGGTACAAAATCCTCGACCGTGACATCATCAGCCATTGTTATATCTTCTTCCAGCAGGTCCGTATTCAATTCAGTATCTTCGTCGCTTATCACTATATCAAGTTCATCCGCCTGCGGGGCTATATAGATACCCGCAAGTACGATCGAAACAGACAGGACTGCAGCAATGATCTTAGTCTTCATCAGGCCTCCAAACAATAATATATATCAATTATACTGTATATTATTCACACACACAACAAAATCATCGAACGTGCCCTCCAAAACTTTTTGTCAAATTTTGGTAGTTTTCCCTAAAGGATTAAGGTAAAATTACCGATGTAAATATATGACAGATTATTTTTGCTCATTTTTACAGAAACAATAGAATCCAAGGAGGGGAAATTAATTATGAAGAAAATCATTACAGCAGCACTATTGATCGCAGCCTGTCTCATACTTACGCCGGCGAGGGAGGCTAAGGCCGCATATAATGTACTTGAAGCCGGCGCTCAGGCCCAGCTGCTCAGGCAGATGTATAACGTCCCAACGCTCGAAGCGGATTTCCAGAGTAAATACGCATATCTTGAAAGCCTAAAAAAAAGTAATGCAAATCAGGCCCAGATCATGCAGGCTCAGACCGCACTTAACGCGGCCAGCATTAAGCTGACCCAGACCAATGCTCTCATCACTTATCAGATGCAGCAGGCGGCAGCCTTCCCGGTTCCTTCAACCTACATGGCCACGCTGATGAACGAGCCCATTTACGCTGCTGTATATGCAGATAAGTCAATATATGCAACCGCTCTTAACAATATGGCCATAAACAACTCGGCCAAGGTCAATCAGGGGGCTTATAACGCGGTACTGGCAACCAACGGGGCTTACGCTGTTGATATGGCCAACGTGACAGCATACCATGCCTTCTATAACGGTCAGGCACCCTACCCATGGTAGGTACTCATACTTAGCGAAGTCTTTTTGAGCTTAGTATGAGCCCGATAT
>DFKQ01000031.1 GCA_002373875.1 Lachnospiraceae bacterium UBA3641 | reverse complement strand
CCGTTGTGAGGAACGGGTGTAACGTCACTGATACTGATTACATCAAGTCCGTTTGCTGCAAGCGCCCTGATGGCAGCCTCACGTCCCGAGCCGGGACCCTTAACCATTACATCAACGCTCTTTAAGCCGTGTACGAGTGCAGCCTTGGTAGCTGTCTCGGCAGCCATCTGAGCTGCGTACGGAGTAGATTTCCTTGAACCTCTAAATCCCAGGCCACCTGCACTTGCCCATGAAAGAGCATTACCTTCAGCATCGGTTATAGTAACAATAGTGTTATTAAAAGATGACTGAATATGTGCCTGTCCGCGTTCAACGTTTTTCTTGACACGTTTCTTTGTTACTTTTTTTGCAACTTTCTTTGCCATTTAAACTAACCTACTTTCTTATACAAAATATGATTATCTACTGTTTCGATTCCGGACTTACTTCTTCTTACCGGCTACAGTCCTCTTGGGACCCTTACGTGTACGTGCATTAGTCTTGGTCTTCTGACCACGAACGGGAAGTCCCTTCCTGTGACGGATTCCCCTGTAGCAGCCGATCTCCTGAAGACGCTTGATGTTCATCGCAACCTCACGCCTCAAGTCACCCTCTACCTGATAATCCTTCTCGATTATCTCGCTGATCCTCTTAACCTCCTCATCGGTCAGGTCACGGCAGCGGGTATCGGGGTTAACCTTAGCTGCAGCTAAGATCTTACCTGCTGACGGTCTTCCGATACCGTATACATAGGTAAGACCGATCTCTACACGCTTGTCTCTTGGTAAATCAACACCTGAAATACGAGCCATTTCTGTTTCCTCCAAATCTGTTAATAAGTTACTAATTGACTGGACCCTCATTCGAGGATCGACCAAAGAATTATAATATGTAGATACTCATATCATATCTTCGGTTGTGCCCCACACATGCAGCGTGGGTATCAATCGTAGATGACCCGTGGTAAATCCATAACGAATTACTGTTTCAGGTTATCTATCGTTTGCATTATCTGATGACGGCAGATAATGCCTTTTCAGCCGCTTTTCGCGAGTTTAAAACATGATCAGCCCTGACGCTGCTTATGCTTCGGGTTCTCGCAGATCACACGGATCTTACCCTTTCTCTTGATGATTTTGCACTTCTCGCAAATCGGTTTTACTGATGATCTAACCTTCACTTTAGACCCTCCTTTCTCTTTAGCCGATTTAACAGTTAATACGGCCTCACAGACGAGACCGCTATATATTCTAACACAGGGTGTGTTGAATATCAACAATTATTTTACCGGATCACCTATCGGATTTATTTATCTCTCCAGATTATCCTTCCCTTTGAAAGGTCATAAGGAGACATCTCCAGCGTAACCTTATCACCGGGCAAGATCTTAATAAAGTTCATACGAAGCTTGCCGCTTATATGGGCAAGAATCTCATGATCGTTCTCGAGCTTAACCCTGAACATTGCATTTGGCAACTTCTCAACCACTGTTCCTTCCAATTCGATCACATCTGCCTTTGACATTCATTTCCTCCTAAATAGTAAAAGGTAATGCCCCCTCACGTTCGTTCGGCGGCCAATCGTCGGAACCATTCTGAAATATGCTATCGCATATTGGTTCCTCCTCCAAGAGTTAGTATTTCCGGTTCACCTGTTGTTATCAGGATCGTATTTTCATAATGCGCTGACGGAAGTCCGTCGGCAGCTACCACTGTCCAGTCATCGTCAAGCCATTCCACTTCATGGGTTCCCAGATTTATCATAGGTTCAATGGCGAGGGTCATTCCTGCGCGAAGCTTAAGGCCTCTTCTTCTCTGTCTGAAGTTGGGTATCTGGGGATCCTCATGAAGAGCGGTTCCTATTCCGTGACCGACCAGCTCTTCAACAATGCCGTATCCGAAGGGTTCTATATAATCGGCTATGGCATTGGATATATCATACAGATGTGCTCCGTCAGTTGCCTTCTTGATCCCTTCGAAGAAGCTCTGTCTGGTCCTCTCTATAAGATCAAGGACTTCAGGTGCAACCTTTCCTACTGCATGTGTCCTTGCCGCGTCCGAATGGTATCCCTTATATATAAGCCCGCAGTCAAGACTTACTATATCGCCATCCTTAAGCAACCTGTCCTTGCTCGGTATACCGTGTACTACCTCTTCGTTCACCGATACACAAATGGATGCGGGAAATCCGTTGTAATTAAGGAAGTTCGGTATTCCGTCCTGTTCCCTTATAAGCTTCTCGCCCACCTTATCGATCTCCCAGGTTGATATTCCCGGTTTGATGATCTCTGCCAGCTTCTCATGTACGTATTCAAGCCTCTTGCCGGCCTCACGCATCAGATCGATCTCTCTTTCCGATTTAACTGTAACAGCCATTTTATTCTCCCAGAATCGAGACGATCGCTTTGAATACATCCTTCATATCCTGTGATCCGTCTACCTCTCTTAAAATTCCCTTCTTATTATAGTAATCAATAAGGGGCTGTGTCTGCTCGTGGTACACCTTAAGTCTCTTCTCCACAGTCTCGGGCTTGTCATCATCGCGAAGCACAAGTTCCGATCCGCACTTGTCGCATATCCCTTCCTTCTTGGGGGGTATATGTTCGATATGGTATGTAGCACCGCACTTAAGGCAGGCCCTGCGTCCTGACATCCTCCTTATAATATTTTCGTCCTTAACATCCACATTGATTGCAAAATCAATGCTTTCGTTCAACTCGCTTACTGCCTTGTCAAGCACCTCTGCCTGAGGGATTGTCCTCGGAAAACCGTCAAGCACGTAACCGTTCTTACAGTCATCCTTTGCAACCCTGTCAAGAAGGATCTTAACAGTCAGTTCATCGGGAACCAGAAGTCCCTGATCCATATATTTCCTGGCTTCCATACCAAGTTCTGTCTGCTCCTTGATATTGGCCCTGAAAATGTCACCCGTTGAAACATGGGGTATCGAATATTTATCGGCTATCATCTTAGCCTGTGTTCCCTTACCTGCGCCCGGAGCGCCAAGCATTATTATCTTCATAAGTATAACCTCCCAGAATGAAATGCCCCCTCACCTACGTTCGGCGGCCAATCGTCGTCGCCATTCCGAATCTCTGCTCCGTGAAACGGCTCCTCCAACGCATCAAGACAAGGCTGTTTAAGCCTTGTCTTTGCGTTTATTTAAACTTACTTAATTATCAAGAAATCCCTTGTAATTCCTTACTAACATCATTGACTCTACCTGCTTCATCGTCTCAAGGATTACACCTACGATAATGATGAGAGAGGTTCCGCCGAATGAAACATCCGCACCAAACAATCCGTTACAGATTATCGGTATCACGGCTACGATTATAAGACCAACCGCTCCTATAAATACGATGTAGTTAAGGATCTTGGTAAGATACTCGCTTGTAGGCTTACCGGGCCTTATTCCCGGTACGAATCCACCCTGCTTCTTCATATTATCCGCGATCTCCAAAGGATTGAAGGTGATCGAAGTATAGAAATAAGCGAAGAATATTACCAGTACCACATAAATAAGAGCACCTATCGAGTACACCCAGTTCTCCTTCTTGAACCAGTTCCTTGAGCTTAATACCCTGAGAAGCTGACCCAAAAACCCTGTCTGATTGTTTCCGAAGAAGGAAGCGATCACTACGGGAAGCTGCATAAGCGATGAGGCGAAGATAATGGGAATAACGCCACCGGTGTTAACCTTAAGAGGTATATGCGATGTCTGTCCGCCGTATGTCTTGCGACCCTGTACCTTCTTGGCGTACTGTACGGGGATCCTTCTCTCAGCTCCGTTAAGGATGATCGTAAGGATAACCGTAATAAGCACGATCGCTATGATAACTATGCCTGCTATGAAAGCCTTGGCAAATGACTTGTCCTTCATGAACTGTGCATACAATGAAGTAAAGTCCTGAGGTATCCTGGATATGATATTTATAATAAGTACTATTGAAATACCGTTTCCGATACCGTTCTCGGTTATCTGCTCGCCGATCCACATAAGGAAAGCCGAACCTGCCGTGAGGGCACATATAACCGTGAATACACTTAAGAAATTATACTTTTCGAGAAGGCCCTGATTACCGAAGCCTATTGCCATAGCCGTTGATTCGATAAGGGCAAGACCTACGGTCACGTAACGAGTGATCGAGGCTATCTTCTTTCTTCCGTCCTCCCCTTCCTTCTGCATCTCTTCAAGCTTGGGGATGGCTATGGTCAGAAGCTGCATGATAATGGAACTTGTAATGTACGGCGTAATGTTAAGAGCAAACACCGACATATTGAGGAATGATCCGCCTGTAAATGCATCAAGGAAGTTAAACGAATCACCCGTCTGCTGTGCGAACCAGTTGGAGAAATACTCCCTGTCAACACCGGGAACCGGTAACTGGCAGCCAAGCCTTATTACTATCATCATGAGGAAGGTAAAGAGAAGCTTCTGCCTTATCTCCTTGACCTTCAATGCATTACGTAGTGTTTTAAACATCAGATCACCTCAGCATTTCCACCAAGAGCTTCAATCTTCTCTTTAGCAGATGCAGAGAAAGCATTTACCTGAACAGTAAGCTTCTTGGTTAATTCACCGTTACCAAGAATCTTAACACCATCTCTGGGATTGCTTACTATCCCGCTTTCAACCAAAGATTCAACGGTAACTGTAGAGCCATTATCAAACTTCTCAAGAGCTGATACGTTGATAGCTACGATTTCCTTAGTGTTCCTGTTCTTGAAGCCTCTCTTAGGAATTCTTCTGTATAAAGGCATCTGACCACCCTCGAAACCTACCCTGGGTGCGCCTGAACGAGCCTTCTGACCCTTGTGGCCCTTACCGGCAGTCTTACCGTTTCCTGAGCCGTGTCCGCGTCCTCTTCTAAAATTATCACTATGCTTTGAGCCTTCAGCAGGCTGTAAATTCGATAATTCCATTCTGTGACACCTCCTTATCTTTATTTATGCTTCTTCAACCTTCACCAAATGACATACCTGCTTGCACATACCGCGAACAGCATCATTGTCGGGAAGAATGTTGCTCCTGCCGGTCTTCTTAAGGCCGAGAGCCTCTACGGTTGCCTTGTGCTTGGGAATGGCACCGATAGTTGATTTAACCAGTGTTACTTTAATTTTCTTATCTGCCATTTTTCAGTCCTCCTTAGGCTGTTACTTCTTCTACGGACTTACCGCGAAGACGTGCTACCTCTTCGGGAGTCTTAAGCTGGCTCAGAGCCTCTATCGTTGCAAGAACTACGTTCTGCTTGTTGTTTGAACCCAGTGACTTGGTACGGATATTCTTGATACCTGCAAG
>DFKQ01000108.1 GCA_002373875.1 Lachnospiraceae bacterium UBA3641 | reverse complement strand
AAATTAAATAATTTAGAAAATAAAAAATTTAATAAACTGAATAAAATATCAATATAAAGAAATAACTGTATGATTTCCCTGAGATTGAATAATATTAAGAAGAAGAAGTAGTAGAAGGAGAAGAGGTAGTTTTAAAAACTGATAAACTATAAATTCTGAAAAGAATAAAATACTCTGAAGAAAATATTTGTGCATCAATTTATTTTACTAAACGAAGTTTTATATCTTGTTTACCTTAATTATATAGTAATAATTAATTCTCAGAAGGCCAGATGGGCCGGCTTGGCATCCGGGTAAAAAGCTTTACTTTGGCTCATTTGATTAAATATAAGCAATTACCGATAGTATGTAATTATTCGGAACATGATCAAAATGCTCCGTATTTTCCGCTGCTATATATATAATTTACAAAATAACAATTATATAAACTGTAAAAAAAGAATCAAGCTGATACTTTATAACACAAAAACAAGTAAATGTATTAACGGAAAAACCCCAAAACACAAAAACGAGTAAATAAATTAACGACAAAACCCTAAAACGTAAAAACATGTAAAATAGTTAACGGCAAAACATGAAAACACAAAAACAAGTAAATAAATTAACGGATAAACCCCAAAACATAAAAACATATAAATAACATAACGTATAAACCATATAATAAATAAATAGGTAAACAGATAATTTAAAAAACAATTAAACTATATAATCGAAAACATCTAAACATATAAATCTATAAATAGATAAACTGCTAAATGATTAATTCATAGAAAAAATATAAAATTTATAAACTGTAATAATATTTAACTTATTAAAGAAATAAGTAAACTGATAATTTAATCCTTGCAAAATTATGTTAACTATGCTATATGTAAAAGTTGTAACTATTTAAAACAAATGAATTAAGTCAGTTGCAATAAAATAATAAGAAACAAACAACATGGAGGAATAAAATGTCAGTAATCATAGCTTTGGCCAATCAAAAAGGCGGGGTAGGCAAGACAACAAGCACCATAGAGCTGGCGGCCTGCTTCACAAACAGAGGTTATAAGACTCTTGTTGTAGACCTAGAACAGCAGATGGATACAACCAAGTACTGCGGAGGTGATCCCTTTAAATCAGGATGCTACAAGGTTCTGAAGGAGGAAATGGACATAAAGGATGCGATTCAGGAGACGGATGAATTCGATCTTCTGCCTGCGACACCTGAGCTCAGTAAGGCGGATGATGAGTTTACCAAGCCTACCGATGTCCTTAAGCTGAAGAAGGCCCTGCAGGGAATAGAGGACGACTATGATTTCGTGGTTATCGATACGAACCCCGGAAGAAACAGGCTGCTCAACATGGCTTACATAGCCTCGGATTACGTGATCATACCCACGGATGCCGATGACGGGTCGGTTTCCGGCATTATTTCCATATTTGATGATCTTAAGGAGTATAAGGATGCCGGATGGACGGATTCGGATGTTATGGGCATAATCCTTACAAGGTATGAGAACACATCAATGCACCGTTATCAGGAGGAGGTTATCAGGGAACTTATTGAGGTCAAGCAGCCGGACGCCTTCTTTATGACCGTAAGGAAGGCGATCGCAGCATCGGAGTGCAAGACGGAGCGAACAAGCCTGCAAAAGGGCAAGAGAAATTCCAAACCGGCTATAGATTACAGGAACATTGCGGACGAGATCATTGAACGCCTGACGGAGGAGGATTAAGATGGCATTAAAGGTTAAGAATCCAAAGAAAAACCTGGCAGATATCCTGATTGAGAAGGAACGACTGAACGAGTCATACGACTCTTCTTCGGCAGTCAGTCTTAAGACTTTGGAAGAAAAGGCCGAGGAAGAGGGTGCCGTGGAACATGCATTACCCGACTCGAAGGAAACAGAAGAAAAACACGAAACAGAAGAGAAAAGACCAGATGAGTCAATAGTCAACGAAGCCGAGAAAACACCGATAAATATAGAGAAAACCGCGGATATAACACAGTCAACCAAACCGCAGACGGCAGATGCCGCACCGGCAACGGAAATAACCGGAACAGCAGGAAATCAACGGGTGCAGCAATCGCAGCAGAACATAGGTGCAGGCACCGGGCAGATGAGAAACCCCGTACAAGCCGAAACTGTACAGCAGACAGCTGGATTGACCAATGTGGTCATCGAACAACCTCCGTTCAATACTGCCAGATCATTCGATCAGCAGCTCCTTATCAATCAAACAGGATCATTCGATCGGCAACCGTCAATCAATCCATCCGGATCGGCCGAGCAGCAGATGTCAATTAACTCTGCCGGGGCAGTAAATCAGCAGCCTTCAGTCCCGCCCCTGCCGGTACAGCCTCCGGTCGGGTCCTTCGTTCAGGGTGTGGAAAGCGAGAACCTGCAGAATATACCTCAAACAGTAATGCCTGCAGCAATACCCGGCGTAAATCCCATGTTAAATCAGTTAAGAAAGCCATGGGAGGAGGTCGAGGACTACAATCCTCCGAGAAAGAAGAGGGGCCGCCCTTATCAGGGCTATTCGGAAAATACCCATGTTCAGTCGATTTATGTGCGAAATGACCTGTATGAATATATAATGGTCAATTACGTTGGACACGGAAGGAAGCATTCATCCTTCAATAAATTCGTAAATGCAGCGATCAACAACTACTTAAGACAGATGGAAGAAAATAACTGAAAAGAACCCACCGCAGATTTCGCGGTGGGTTTCTCTTTGGATAGGATCTTTGGCATTATCCCTCTATAGTTATGTACTTTGCTTCCGGAATCTCGGGCTTAAGTTCCTTCTTGGGAACTGATATCTTAAGGATACCGTCCTCATACTTAGCCTTGATGTCTTCCTGAGTTACGGCTTCACCTACATAGAAGCTCCTTGAAGACTTGCCGTAGTAACGCTCGCAGCGGATGAAGTTACCCTTATCGTCCTTCTCGCTGTCCTCGCGCTTGCTCTCAGCGCTGATGGTCATGTAGCCATCCTTAAGCTCGATCTTCATATCTTCCTTCTTAAGTCCCGGAAGCTCGACGGCCAAATCATAACCGGTCTCGTTCTCCTTGATATCGGTCTTCATAACTCCGAGTTCGGAACCCTTGGCAGGGCGCTGGGGCCTTGCGGGATAGTGGAAGTTATCAAAAAGATCATCAAATAAATTCTCTGCAAAAATACTGGGCATCAACATAAGTCATTCCTCCTTTATCATTATATGTTCATTATTTGTTGGTTTTATGTACCTTGCTTCCCGGTACGATTATGTTATACCACACTTGTTAGCACTCGTCAAGAATGAGTGCTAACAAAAACTGTGAACATTTTGTGAAACTTATAGTATCAGCATCAAATCAATCAGTATTGAAATCGTTGAAATACTGCCTGAACTAATATACAATAAAAGTAGCTGTACAGATGCAGCTATTCAGAACACGGTCAGCAGATAAGTCCCCTGACTCAATAAGAAACGGAGGAATACCATGGAAGCAAGATTATATGAATATAAAACGATCGACGATTATTTTGCCACACCCGAGGGAAGCCATATAGAGCTTATCGATGGTTTTTTCTATGATATGGCTTCACCCAATACCAGACATCAGAGCCTGGTTGTTGAATTAGTTACTATCATTAATACATATATTAAGTCGAAGAAAGGCAATTGCCGGGTGTTTACGGGACCTTTTTCCGTAGTGCTTAATAAGGACGAGGATACGGTCGTCGAACCGGATATCAGCGTGATATGCGATCCGTCAAAGATAAATGACAGGGGATGTATGGGAGCTCCCGACTGGGTCATTGAGGTTGTTTCGCCCTCCGATCCCGCACACGATTACATTGTAAAACTGAAGAAATATCTTAATTCGGGGGTGCGTGAGTACTGGATAGTTGATCCCGCAAGTGAGATGATCACGGTGTATACACAGAATAATACTTCAGGATTCCCCGCGGTTTACACCTTTAAGGATAAGGTTCCCGCAGGGATATATGATGATCTTTCGATCGATTTTTCCGGAATTGAATAAGAGTTATGGAAAATATGGAAAAAGTGTGTCTGATAATATCCGGCGGGAAGTTTGTCAAGCTCCCGCCGGAGCTTCTTAGGGCGGATCTTGTGGTTGCCTGCGACAGGGGGCTTGATCATGCCGACAAATACGGAATAAGGCCCGATGTGGTGATAGGGGATTACGATTCTCTGTCCCGTAGAAACCTTAAGAGGATCGAAAACGGAGAGTTAGAGAGCGAGCGTTATCCTAAGGAGAAGGATGATACCGACACCATGTTGGCCATGAGGCGGGCCCTTTCACTTGGCTACAGGGATATAAGGATGGCGTGTGCCTTCGGCAACAGGCCGGATCATGCCTTCGCCAACATCCAGACGGCTCATTTCGGGGCCCTTAAGGGTGCGACTGTGAGGATGTATGATGAGAAGGCGGAGGTTATTGTATTTTCCGATGGGTCGGTGAACCTGTCCGGGAAGAAAGGCGGTATGCTGTCCGTCTTTTCCTTGTCTGATGTAAGCAGGGGCGTAACCATAAAGGGTGCGAAATATGAGCTTGAAGGGGTAGAGCTTGGGAATTCCTTCCCCCTTGGGCAGAGCAATGAATTCAAGGAGGATCATGTCGAAATATCCGTCGAAGATGGTGTGATCATGGTAATTGAATGCGGTTGGGAAATGAACGATAACGCTTCTTGTGCAAAAGGAAATGTAAGATAGATGACAGATGGTCTGTTTTAGGGTAAAATGAATATATGAAATACAGAACAGATGACAATTTATCAATACTCGGCTTCGGCTGTATGAGGTTTCCCAAGAAGGGAGTGTCCTTCGATTACGAGGAGATCGAACGTGAGTTGTTGTATGCCATAGACAATGGAGTCAACTACTTCGACATGGCTTACATATACACGGGGATCGAGGAGGCCTTCGGTGCGGTCATGGAGAAGTGCGGCTTCAGGGATAAGATAAATATCGCAACCAAGCTTCCTCACTATATGATGAAGAACACAGAGGAGATGCAGAAGCATTTCGATGAACAGCTTAAGCGCCTTAGGACCGATCATGTGGATTATTACATCATGCACATGCTCCCCGACCTTAAGACCTGGAATGACCTTGTTGGCAGAGGAGCGGTTAAGTGGCTTGAAGGCCTTAAGGAGAAGGGCAGGATAAGGAAGATAGGCTTCTCCTTCCACGGTAATACGAGCCTGTTTCTGGAGCTGCTTAATGCATACGACTGGGACTTCTGCCAGGTTCAGTACAATTATGTGGATGAAACCTCCCAGGCGGGAAGAAGGGGCGTTGAGGAAGCTTACGCCAAGGGGATCCCGGTGATAATCATGGAGCCTCTTAAGGGTGGCCGGCTGGTAAACGATCTTCCGGGGGAGGCTTATAAAATATTTGCATCCTCAAGCAGGGGTTATTCGCCTGCGGAATGGGGCCTTCGCTGGCTGTGGGATCAGCCAGGAGTATCCGTTATCCTGTCCGGAATGAATTCCATGGATCAGGTCAGTGAGAATATAAGAATAGCGTCGGATGTGACGGTGGGCTCCTTTACGGATGAGGATAAGGAGACCGTGGAGAGAGCCAGGAAGGTCATAAACCGCAAGGTCAAGGTTCCGTGTACGGGATGTGCCTATTGCATGCCCTGTCCCTTCGGTGTGGATATACCGGGATGCTTCCATTGCCTTAATACATCCTATACGGACAATTATTTTGTGGGGATCAAGGAATATGTGATGTGTACGGCCCTTAAGAAGCAGGATTCATCCGCTTCCATGTGCAGGGAGTGCGGCAGGTGTGAGCAGCACTGCCCTCAGCATATTAAGATCAGGGAGGAACTGAAAGCGGTCAGGAAAAGGTTCGAGAAACCTGTTTTCAGGGCTGCGGTGCACATATATAAGAATGTTCTTAAGAGGGGGTAACAGGTCAGTTGAAGATTGCGCTGTTTGTGGGGCAGATTTATATCTATACCCAGCGTGAGATCATTCGCGGAGTTTATGAAGAATGCAGAAAGCACGGAGATGAATTGCATCTCTTTTCCTTTTATGTGTCCAATGATGAGAAGTTCGATCTGGGCGAGTACGAATACATAAGGAGAATGGACATAAGTGGGTTCGACGGCTTTATCCTCTATGCTTCCGCCTTTTATAATCCCTATATCAGGGGACTTCTCTCAGATAAGATCAAGGCCTCCGACAAGCCTGTGGTCTCTATTGATTCCTACGACAGGAATGTCGTAAACGTAACCAGTTGCAATGAGGGAGCCATGGAGGAGCTGGTTGAGCATATCGTGTCCGACCATGGTGTTAAGACGGTTAATTTCGTCGGTGGACCGGCTGATTCCACCGATGCCCTTGACCGCCTGCGTGCCTGTCGTAAGGTCATGGAAGCCCATGGACTGACCCTGGCCGATGAGAGGGTTTATGAGGGTAATTACTACGTTGATAGCGGTTACAAGGCCTATGAATATTTCAAGTCAAATAACATGATGGATGCGGATGCTTTCGTGTGTGTTAACGATCAGACGGCCATGGGGGTTTTCTACAGGGCAACGGAGGACGGTTACAGGGTTCCCGAGGACTTCATCATAACCGGCTTTGATCATATACCCCAGGCAGCTTATAATGATCCGTCCATTACCTCCATCGAAAGGTTTGAGAATAAGATAGGGCAGGCTGCCTATGAAGGCCTGTGGTCGGAGAAGAAGGAAGTGGTGATAAAGCCCAGGCTTGCCAGAGGGACTTCCTGCTGTAAGGACATGGAAACAGACCACGACAAGAGGAAGGATTACCTGCGCGACTGCATCAAGATATCCCTTGAACATTCGAGGATCGCAAGCTTTGTGAGTGACTGCTCGGCTGATTTCATGGCCTACAGGTCGTCGGATGAAATGTATGATATGCTCCCTTCGTATCAGAAGAAGTTCAACATACCCGAGATGGCCATTGTTCTTGACAAGGATGCGGATAAGAAGGTGCTGGATGTTCCTTATCTTTATACGGTTGGCAGTGAAGAGAAGAAGAGAAGGCTCTTAAGGCGTGATGAGATCTTTGCCGGTGAGGGAGAGGGAAATATGTATGTGTATTCCTCCCTTCATTACGGCGGCTCTTATTTCGGCTACGTGATAACCGTGAATTACTTCGCGGCAACTGAGACCGAGCTTTACCACATGTTCATCAACAATATTTCCAACATGCTTGAGTTGGCGGCCAAGTACGACGACCAGGAAGAATATATCCATAAGCTGAGGGATTTAAGCTACTACGATCCCCTGACCAAAATATATAACAGGCTTGGATTTTTCAATAAGGCGGAGGATGACTTTGAGAAGGCTAAAGAGGCAGGGGAGGATATGTACATCATCTTCGCCGATCTTGACAGGCTCAAGGTCATAAATGACACCATGGGCCACAAGATGGGGGATTCCTACATCGTGGACTTCGTAAGCATCCTGACTTCATGTATCGACGGATACGATACGCCCTTAAGGTTTGGCGGTGATGAATTTGTTGTCTTCGGTGTTTCGACCACCGAAGAAGAGGTCAAGGAGAAGATCAAGCGGATACAGGAGAAGATCCGCGCCTTCAATGAGAAGGGTAAATACTCACCCTATGTCCTTGGCGTCTCCATGGGATATACGATGATCAGGCCGGATACCGGAAAGACGCTGTTTTCCCATATCGAGGCAGCGGACCGGAAGATGTATACGGTTAAGCGCGAGAAGAAGGAAGCGAGGTCGGGTAAGGACCGCAGGTCCGGAAAAGACAGAAGGGTAAGCAACAGAAGAGGGATCAACGAACCTATCGACCTGTCCTAGTATACCGCCTGTGAGAAAGGAGAACCGTCCCCATTTCCCATGATAATAATAATAATTCAAGTTTTATTCGCAGGCCTGAGCTTAGGCCTGTGCTGCTATGCCACCCATGTAAGCCGCCGGTCATTTGAGGAAACGCTTGCATGGCAGAAGGACCATTACGACATATCATTCTACGATCACCTTGAGAAGATCGATTATAAGATCACAAGCTATGACGGCTATGTGATCCCGGTTCAGCTTCTTAAAAATCCCGAACCCACGTATAAATACATGCTGATGACCCACGGCCATACGGACAACCGTTACGGGATGCTCAAGTACGCTAAGGTGTATCTCGACCTTGGCTTTAACGTTATCCTATACGATCTTCGCGCCCACGGGGAGAACGTTAAGACCATATGCACCTTCTCGATCCGCGAGGCGAAGGACCTGGCGGTGCTTATTAAGGACTGCAGGGAACGTTATCCCGATATGACGGTGTTCGGAATCCATGGAGAATCACTCGGAGCGGCCACCTCGGTAGCGGTTCTTAAGTATAAGCCGGAGATCGACTTCGTTGTGGAGGACTGCGGATTTGCGGAGATAATTCCCGTTATGCAGGGAGGACTTAAGAGCCTGCATCTGCCCGGGTGGATGGTGTATCCTGCGTCCCTGTGCTCCAAGATCATATACGGGTATTCCTTTAAGGAAATGCGTCCCATTGATTCTCTTGACGATAATGAGATCCCCATCCTCTTTATACACGGAACCGATGATGCCTATATACCGCCAGTACATGCGCAGATGATGCATGATAAGAATAAGGGCTATGGCGAGCTTCATTATATAAAAGGTGCAGGCCATGCGGAGTCTGTACTGACAGATCCCGAAAAGTATCGTAAGATCGTTGCGGAATTTATTCAATCCAATCTCCAATTTTCTGCCTCATACTCTGTCTCATAACCTGTCTCCATGCTTTTGACTCCATGAGTCAGTGGGTACGTCCCCTGACTCCCGTCCCCTGACTCCATAACGACCGACAGGGTCAAACTTGTAGAAGACCCGAGGTATCACTTTTATTCCCGAAAATGATAAAATTCCTAATTTGAAATATTGACAAAGCAACAGGGGGGGGGTATTATGTTACTATGTTCTAAATGCATAATTGTGTGGTTTTTTGGAATGCAGGCAACCGGCAGGAAATTATAGGATGGTAAGACAGGCCGGCTGGGAGATTGATCGACGGCGAGATGCAGTGATGCATCGAAGACCCGGGTAACCCTCTTAAACCCTTATAAAGCAGTAAGAGGCAGTGATCAACAGTAAACACC
>DFKQ01000054.1 GCA_002373875.1 Lachnospiraceae bacterium UBA3641 | reverse complement strand
TTATTTATTTCGTTTACTATAAGATGTAAGATGGTGACAGGCTTATGACCATTTGATCATATATTATTAAGGAGTGATTGAGATGAACAGAAATGCTTTGGTTACGATAATATCATGTGCCGGACTTGTTATATCCGGAATGATGTTTGATGTAAATGTGTATGCGGATACGACGATTCCGCCTGCAACACCGACGCCTGTTCCTACAGTACAGGCACCGGCAGTTCCGGCGTCTGTACCGGCCGCGCTGCCAAAAGTACAGCCGACACAGGTTCCTGCAACGCCGGCACAGCCGGCACCGGTACCGACTCCCATACCGGCCGCCCAGGCAGTGGCAACCCTATCCATAGAAGATATAGTGGCTCTTGTGGGACATCCCAGATTTAACACTTCACCTGTGGTCTCCCTGCCGCCTGTTACAATAAATACTACTGCAACCGCAACACCTGTAATGGCAGACCTTATCATATTCGCGGGTCAGTCCAATATGTCCGGAAACGGCGGTAATGCTTCCCTGGCACCGGTGGTTCCCGCAGGAGCAGGGTATGAATACAGACCCGCATCATCTCCGGGTGCTCTTTATCCGCTGGTTGAACCCTTCGGAAGGAATGAAGGAGGATTGATCAGCGATCAACCCCAGTTCCAGAACGGGTCACTGGTTTCGGCTTTCGTAAGCACTTATTTTCAAAAGACAGGCATCCCTGTAGTCGCTGTTCCGGCTACCCGTGGAGGCACGGATTCGTCATATTGGGCATCACCGGCAACCAAGGCCGATCTTTTGTCAAGGTATAATAAGGCCAGGGCCTATCTTGAAAAAAACAACTTTAAAATACGCAGGAAGTTTCTTGTATTCCTGCAGGGGGAATCAGATGCGGTTAAGGGAATATCGGAATTTGATTACAAGAACAACTTAACAAGTGCCTTCCAGCCCCTTTTTGCGGAAGGGCTTGAACAGGTATTTATCATAACACCGGGATACGCAGTAAACGGGATGTATTCTTATGATGATGTGGTCAATGCCCAGAAGGACCTCTGCAACAGCAATAACATGTTCACACTGGCTTCGGATATCCTTCATACGGCAGGTATGAACAGCTATCTTGACGATGCCGTACATTATAACCAACAGGCTCTGAACCTTGCCGGAAGTTCGGCGGCCACAAGAGTAGCAGCTTTTGCCGGCGGTGTTAAATAAGAACGGGAGAGTTAAGGGATGAAGGTAATACTTGGCTCGGCTTCACCAAGACGTAAAGAAATACTCAGTCAGGCGGGAATAGAATACGAGATCATCGTAAGCGACTGTGAAGAGGTCATAACTAAGAGCATTCCGGAGGAAGTGGTAAAGGAGCTGTCGGAGCAGAAGGCGGAGGATGTACTTAAGAAGGCTGTCGAGAAATACGGAGACAGAGATGATATCCTTGTTATTGGAGCTGATACCGTTGTGGCTCTTGAAGATTCGATATACGGTAAGCCGGAGAATAGGGATGACGCGATAAGGATGCTGAAGTCCCTGTCAGGGCATGTTCATCAGGTATATACGGGCGTGACCCTGATAAGGGGAGATGATAAGATTGTCTTTGCCGAATGTACGGATGTATCCGTATATGATGTATCCGATGATGAAATAATAAGATATGTGGATTCGGGTGAACCCATGGATAAGGCCGGTGCCTATGCCATACAGGGTGGCTTCGCCAGATATATAAAGGAGATCAGGGGGGAATATAATAACGTTGTCGGCTTCCCGCTCGCGAGGACCCTGTATGAACTGAAGAAAGTCGGAATATATTTATAAAATTTCACATCAGGTTCAAATACTTCCATGAAGTGTCAGATAACATAAAATATCATGGCGAAAAAGTGGAGGATGCTTCCGGCCAGAACAAAAAGATGGAAGACGGAGTGGACCCACTTATGTTTCTTGCCGATCCCATAGAGTATGGCTCCTATCGTATAACACAAGCCACCTCCAATGAGCCACAGGAAGCCCGTAAATGTGATCGCTTCAACAAGCGGCCTGTAGGCAAATATGATGCCCCATCCCATGCCAACATAGCATATCATTGAGAATACCTGATACTTTTTAATATCGATGGCGGTTAATGTTATTGCAAGTGCCGCAAGTCCCCATATGATACCGAACATTACCCAGCAGGCTACAGGTGAAATCCGTCTCAGTGCAGCCAGACAGACAGGAGTATAGGTTCCCGCTATAAGAAAATAGATGGTGCAGTGATCGAGAACCTGCATGACACGCTTGCCCATATTGGGACGGAGTCCGTGGTAGATGCTGGACATTGTATAAAGCATTATAAGGGACGCTCCGTAAATTGAAGATCCGACAACGGCCCAGGGATCATGATGACTTGCTGAGATGACAACACACAGAACCAAAGCCGCTATTCCGAGTGCAGCTCCCACAATGTGCGATACCATATTAAAGATTTCTTCTCCCTTTGAGTATGAGGGGAGGATCCTGTCACGGAGTTTTGTTCTTGCTATTGCCATAACTGTTTCCCTATCATTTCTAAATAAGCTATTTAAACATATTTGGCCGGTTCACTTGAACAGGTTCACGACCAGCTTGATGCCATACTTGCAATAATTGATGAAAACACCGGGTTTGGTAACACATTCACCCATTTTCCTTAAGATATATTTAGGTCGTAAATAGAAGGAGAGAAGTATGTTCCTTCGAAGCTTCATTACTTCATCCATACTAAGATACATGGTTCCCTTCATGCTGGAATGGAAGAAGTCGGAACCAAGGACCGATTCGGCCAAAAGATCATGCTCTTTACAGGTGTCGTAAAGAGGCGTGCCGTAAAAGGGAAGGGCCACGGTCACTTCAATAAAATCAGGATCGGCCTGCATTATAAGCTTCTTGGTCTCAAGAATATGTGACCTGTTTTCCCAGGGGAAGCCGATAACGAAGTAGCCCCAGAAGGGAAGCCCGACTTCGTGACACCATCTGGCTGCCTGAAGGTTTTCGGCAACAGTGGTTCCCTTCTTCATTTCCTTTAGTATTTCATCCGAGCCTGACTCGAAACCAAAGGCAACGAGGAAGCATCCGGCATCCTTCATAAGCTGCAGGGTTTCCTTGCTTAAGGGCTTCACCCTTGAATTGGCCGTAAACTGTATCTTGCCATGCAGGGGTGAATTGATGATAAGTTCACACATCTCCTTAACCCATTTGGGATTGATGGTAAAGGTATCCGCCTTGAAGAAGAAGGTGGATATCCCGTGCTTCTCATAACATTCCGTCATCTCGTCAAGGACATTCTGAGGGGACCGGAAACGTACGCACTTACCGGATATACCGGGTGTAAGACAGAAAACGCAGTTACTGGGACATCCCCTTGCCGTCTGAATGGTAGCCATGGGCTCATCCGTATCAGGTCTCTTATAGAGCGCATTGTTCATAAGCTCCCTGGCCGGGAAGGGCTGGTTATCGAGGTCCTCACCCCATACATGGAAGGCAGTCCTATGGAAGCTTCCGTCTTCGCCCCTGTACAGGATGGACAAAACTGAGGCTATGTCACCCTCACCGCGAAGGGCGTAGTCCGCAATACCGCCGATGGCATAGTCAATCTCACCGCCGATCATATAATCAACGGCGGAAAGATCCAGAAGATCGAGCATTGCTTCCTCAGGGTCGTAGAAGAGTGCCCCCTTAATAACGGTCACGGGATTGTATTTGTCCTTTAATTCCTTTATTATCTTAAGATCATCATAGATGGTCGTGTTGGTTATGCTCATCATGATAAGGTCAGGCTTATATTCAGCCATATCCTTATGGAGCCTGTCCATTGTAAAGCCTTCGGTCTGATAATCACACAGCTTCACATCATATCCCTTCTTAAGAAGGATGGCGGCAGCATATCCCAGATCATTACATGCCCTCATTGCCTGAGCCGAACCGTCATCTACGTTCTGCTGGCATCTGTCCTCACCGCGTTGGAATAAAAGCCCGGGAGGATAGAATAATAAAACCTTTTCCATAGATTGTATCCTTTCCATACGAAGATCGATCATTAAGAAAATACCATAAAATCAAACGATTATCAAACCCATCCTTGGACCGTGACCGATACTTCCGACTTTATCAATATGCCCTCAGCTTATCCTGCGAGTCGTCCGTTGTCTTGTCTATATCCTTTATCGTTACATAATATGATATGTTATCATCAACCACCACATGAACCCTGTCACCGATCCTGTGCTTAAGCAGGGCCTTTCCAAGGGGTGAATCAATGCTGATAAGGCCCCTTAGGGAGTCGGACCTTACTGTGGTCACGATCTTATACTTTTCCTCTTCATCCTCACCGTCGAAAAGAACCGTAACCGTATTATTGATCCCAACCTCGTCGTCACGGGAAGAATCATCTATCACTATTGCCGATCTGATCATCCTCTCGAGATAACGGATCCTGCTGTCATTCCGGTTTTTTTCCTGCTTGGCCGCCTTGTACTCGAAGTTCTCGGACAGATCACCGTGTGCCCTTGCAGTTTTGACATGCTCAAGGAGCTGCGATCTTAATGTTACCTTCCTGTATTCAATTTCCTCTTCCATTTTCTTTATATCTGATTGTGTTAATTTATCCTTCATACCATATCCTCTGTCTCTTTATATTTCATCCCACTGACTCATCAGCAGGAGAAGCTCTTCCTCCATGCCGTCGATCTCATTTTGTATCTCCGACAGCTTAATGTAATCGCTTGCATTGGAAGGATCCGCAAGTTCCTCCTTCCTCCTGTCTATCTCACCTTCGATCCTTTCTATATCTTCTTCAAGCTTCTTTTTCTTTTTTTCGAGCCTTGCCTTCTCTTTACCCTCAAGATAGGATTGCTGGGCTGATTTTTGCAGCGGTTCTTGGCAAGAGTGCCATTGGGACTGTTCTTTAGGCACATTACCGTTACACCTGGAAGTATTTATATTATCAGCGGGATGCCCCAAAAGAACCGTCCCCGTGGCACCTGTGACTTTCCCTCTTGTAACATCCCTGTATGAATCATCGTAACTGTTCAGTGCTTCCATTTCCTGCTCATACTGATCGTATCCGAATTCATACCACTTAACGGAGTCCTCACCCATAAAGAGCAGCTTGGTCGCAACCTTCTTAACGAAATATCTGTCATGGGATACGAAGATAACCGTTCCCGGAAAATCAATCAGCATGGACTCAAGAGTTTCCTTACCGACGATATCCATGTGGTTGGTAGGCTCATCCAGAATAAGCACATTGGGCTTGCTCTTAAATATCTTGGCAAGGGCCAGGCGGACCTTCTCACCGCCCGAGAGCATTGATACTTCCTTAAAGACATCATCACCGCTTATAAGGAGGGCTCCCAAAGCATTTCTCACCTCGGTCTGTGTAAGGGTAGGATAACTGTCCCAGAAATCATCCATTACGGTTTTATCGGATGTATACCGGGCCATCTGCTGATCGAAATATCCTATCTCAACATTGGTTCCGTAAGAAAACTCTCCGGAGAGGGCAGGTATTATTTCGGTCAGAGTCTTTAAGAGAGTTGACTTACCGATACCGTTGCCCCCTATTATACCCAGACGTTCTCCCCTTTTTATATCAAATGATAACCTGCACAGGGGCTTATCATAACCTATTTCAAGATTCCTTACGAAGAGTATATCCTTCCCGGGCTCGATGCGGGGTTCGAATTCAGCCCTGAAGGACTTGTTATCATATCTGTCCGGTGCCTCGATTATATCCATGTGTTCTATGGCCTTAAGCTTGCTTCTGGCCATTGAAACCTTGGTGGGCTTGTTCTTAAAACGCTCGACAATATTTTCCAGACGCTCTATCTCCTTAGCCTGAGCGATATGATCCTTAAGCTGTTTGTCATACGCCTCCTTTTTGAGCTTGACAAAGGTTGTGTAATTACCATTATACCTTTTCATTCTGTGGTGTTCGATCTCGTACACCGTATCAACTATTTTGTCCAGGAAAAGCCTGTCATGGGATACGATGACCAGAGCCCTGTTATAAGATTTAAGGTAACCCTCCAGCCACTCGATCGTACTTATATCCAGATGGTTGGTAGGTTCATCAAGAAGAAGGATATCGGGCTTGCTCAAAAGGAGCTTAATAAATGCAAGCTTGGTCCTCTGTCCTCCCGAAAAGTCACTCAGGGGTTTATTCTTATCCTCCGGAAGAAAGCCAAACCGCTTAAGGAGGATATCGTACTCTTTCTCATAATAGTAGCCTCCCAAGTCCCTGAACTTCTCCTGAAGGGCCGTATATTCCTCAACCTTGTCTTCATCGCAGGAGGGTGAGTCCATTATCCTTACCAGTTCGTCAAGCCTCTCCTGCATCTTTATGATAGGCTTAAAAACCTTGCGTATTTCCTCGTCAAGAGTTATATGCTCATCCTCAAAGGTCAGCTGTCTTAAATAACCTATTACCGGATCGCCTGTCCTTGCTATCCGGGAATCCACTCCATCGATCCGTGTCAGCTCAACCTCACCGCAGATAAGCTTAAGCAGGGTGGTTTTGCCGCAACCGTTACGGCCAACAACCGCTATCTTCTCATCATTATTCCTTATCTCGAACCGTATGTTGTCAAGTATTGTATCGCCCGCATATTGTACTGTAGCATTATCTATCCGGTAAAGCATTATTTCTTTCCCCTATCGTGATATCACCTTATTTTTATAATCCGAGATAACCCCGCAGACAGTATATCACAGTATTTAAAAAAAGAGAATTGTAGGAAACAGGGGAGTCACGGGGAATACAACAAGAAAAGGTTAATACCGAACGCGAACGGAAACGTGAGGATAATGCTGAAGCTTTTCTTGAAGATGAGAATCGTTTGTACAAGTCCCTGATTTATGGTATTCTTAAGCCGTAGGTCAGGGACTTTTATTATTTTTATGTATATTCGATAACGAAATGGCATGCCGTTTTGTTATGGTACATTTATGGTAACTGTTCAGCACAGTCCGAAGCGCTTGCTGCTGAGGACGTAAGAACATGATATGTGAGTGAGTATGCCCTTTGCCGAAGGCAAATCTGCATGGGCATACGAAATGTATCTGTGAAGGTACTGAACAGATACCATTTATGATCTGTAATGAGTTCGGAAATCATGTGTAAGCATACGAGGAACTATTGATATGGGAACTTATCTTAATCCAGGGAATGAAAATTTCAGAGAAATTACAGGCATGGATATATATGTGGATAAACAAGGGGATCAGGGATGATGTAGTAAGGATGCTTGCGGGAGAGAGCATTGATGTAAATGTCACCAGCTTTATGAATACCATGGATTCCTTTATTACCAAGGATGATGTGTATACGTATCTGCTGCATCTTGGATACCTTGCTTATAACAGGGAAGATGGGACATGCCGTATCCCCAACAGGGAAGTGAGGCAGGAGTGGTTCAATGCGGTGGCTGCGGACAGTGATTATGAGGTGACCGATAACATAATCAAGCAGTCAAAGGAGCTTCTTAACGCCACTATCCGGGGTGATGAGGAGGCTGTCGCCGGGGCACTTGATACCTCGCACATCCATGTGGCATCAAACAGAAGCTATAATAATGAGGATGTATTGCAGAGTGCCATATATCTTGCGTATATTTATGCCCTTAATAAGTATACAGTTATAAAAGAAGATTCTCCTAACGGAGAATCCTTGAACCGCTCAAAGCCGCGGGGCTCCCATGATCAAAGATCATGGGCAGAAAAGGAAGTAACTAGCGGCAAGGGCTTCGCCGATGTTGTTTATATTCCCTATGTACCCGACATGCCTGCACTTGTCATAGAGCTTAAGCACAATAAATGTGCAGACAGCGCTTTTTCGCAGATAAAGGATAAGAAATACTTCGACTCGCTTAACCATTACACCGGTGACCTGCTCCTTGTGGGCATAAATTATGACGAAAAGACCAAGGAGCATGAATGCAGGATAGAGAGGTTTAAGAAGGATTAGGAGATGTTCATAAATAACTTTACAACCAAAAGTGAAGATTTAGTTATAAACAGATCCTTAGTAATCGGAGTAAGAAAATCTGTCGATTTTAGTTAAGAAGGCAGTTCACTAAGAACAGAGGAGAATAAAAATGACCTCAGAAAACACGTTATCATTTGTATTTACCGAGGAATCATTCCGGGTGGATAAGCCCGATGAGGATGCGGGGGTTTTTGATGAACTTAAGAATGAATTTTTAAGAAACAGATACAGGGCTTTGTTCCGGCTTGGATTTAAGGCCAAAGAACGGAACGAAAGCCCTTCTTTACGTTTTCTGCATACCCTGGCGGAAACCTATGTAAATGACCTTACTTCACAGCCCGATCTTGAGGTTGCAAGAGAGTGGACCAGGGTTGAACTGACGGATGAATCCTATGATAAGCTTATGCGCGCCGTTCCCTTCGGGATAGGTACGGAGTATATAAACCGCCCATGGCTTGCCCTTGTTTATATGCATATTTCGACCGTTTTTTGTGAAGATCTTAAGGATTATAAGGGAACAGTTAAGATGTTCCTTACGGAGAAAAGTCAGAACCTGAGGATTCCCGAGAGGATATTCTTTCATCTTGTTGAAACCACAGGGGATACCGGATGGCCATTTGCCTTTATGGCTACATATTCAACGAAGGATAATGAAGGAAATGTAAGGCATATGCCGCTCTCCTATGCTCTTGAAGAGTATAAATCAGACAGGGATAAGCTGCTTGAACTGCTGTCCTGTCTTTCGAAGGTAGCGGAAGTGTCGCCTGTCATGTCAAGATATATTGAGTCGGGAGAGCTTTTTCATCCATTATATTTCGATTCTGCGGATGCATATGACTTCTTAAAGGCAGTGGAGAAGATAGAAGCATGCGGAATAGTGTGCAGGATACCCAACTGGTGGAGAAATAAGAACAGCACCATAAATATGCAGGTCATGCTGGGAGATAAGAAGCCTGCACTCATGGGATTTGATTCCCTTGTGAGCATGACTCCCTCACTGGTTGTGAACGGGGTCAAACTGACAAAAGCGGATATTGAGCATCTCCTTAAGGAAACGGAAGGCTTGGCAATGCTTAAGGGTAAGTGGGTAGAGGTCAATCACGCCCGTCTTAAGAGCCTGCTTGATGCCATGGAGGGCAACACCGGAGAGATAACGCTGCTTGAAGCACTTAAGAAGGAGGCTGCCGGAGAAGAAGAGGATATAGATGTGGGGCCGCTTGTTACAAACGGAAAGTGGCTTGGAGAGCTGCTTAAAAACCTAAGACAGCCTGCAACTATAAAGAAGGAGAAGGTTCCTGCGACAGTTAATGCAACCTTAAGATCATATCAGGAAACAGGCTTTCGTTGGCTGTGCAATATGGAGAAGATAGGCTTCGGAGCCTGCCTTGCGGATGATATGGGACTGGGAAAAACCCTGCAGGTACTGACTTTCCTTGCATGGTTTTATAAGTCGAATAAGAACGGAAGGGTATTGCTCATAGTACCGGCATCCCTTATCGGTAACTGGACGAAGGAAGCGGCGAAGTTCACACCGAAGCTTCCTGTACAGATACTGCATGGTGCATCGGCGAAGACACTGCAGGAGTGCTATTTTGCCCATCCTGCATTTTTGAATATCACTACCTACGGGATGGCACTTCGCATGGAAGGATTACAGGAAGAAACCTTTGATTATGTGATCCTCGATGAGGCTCAGGCCATCAAAAATCCCGGAGCCAAGCAGACTAAGGCCATTAAGAAACTGAAGGCCGTGCATAAGATAATAATGACGGGTACTCCCATAGAGAATGATCTTACCAACCTGTGGTCGCTGTTTGACTTTCTCAACAAAGGGTTGTTGGGGACGTCTGATGAATTCAGTTCCTTTGCAAGGGGTATCGGAGACAGTACAAGAGGTTATGAGAAGCTCAGAAATATGATCTCGCCCTTTATTCTGAGGCGTCTTAAGTCTGATAAGAAGATAATTTCGGATCTTCCCGATAAGGTTGAGAAAAATGAGTATGTGGCCCTGTCGCAGAAGCAGGTGGTCCTGTACAGAAAGCTTGTTGACAGCTTAAGGGATGCAGTGGAAAATGCCGACGGGATACAGAGAAGGGGCATTGTGCTTGCCTATATAACCAAGCTTAAGCAGCTGTGCAATCATCCGGATCAGTATCTGGGACAGGAAGCATACCTTCCCAAGGAAAGCGGCAAGTTCGAGCTTATTAAGACGATCTGTGAGACCATATATGAGAAGCGGGAGCGGGTACTTATCTTTACCCAGTATAAGGAGATCATTCCGTTCCTTAAGAAGTATCTTGAAGGCATATTTGAGTCGGAGGGACTTGTTATACACGGAGGCGTACCCATAGCCAAGAGACAGAAACTTGTGGATAAGTTCAATGGGGAGGATTATATTCCATTTATGATCCTGTCGCTTAAGGCCGGCGGTACGGGTCTTAATCTGACCGCTGCAAATCACGTGATACATTTCGACAGATGGTGGAATCCCGCTGTTGAAAATCAGGCGACCGACAGGGCTTACAGGATAGGTCAGGATAAATCGGTCATAGTGCATAAATTTATTTCAACAGGAACGATCGAAGAGAAGATAGACAGGATGCTGAGTGATAAGAAAGAGCTTGCCGAAAGTGTTATCGGAGCGGGCGGGGGCGAACAGTGGCTTACCGAGATGTCAAATGAGGAGCTGTTTGAACTCCTTAGGCTGGAAGAATAAGAGGGAATGCGTTCAGAGATATATGGGAGAGGTGCTGTAGGATATGAGCAGATACTGGGATGATGAAACGGTATACTCACAGCCGAGTGCGGCTGAGCTTAAAGCAAAAGCCAAAGAGAGTGTAAAAAGGGCCGGAAAAAAGGGCAAAGCCTACGAGCCTGCGGTATGCAGGACAAAGAGAGGAGCAATCTGTGAGAGCTGGTGGGGGCAGGCATGGTGCTTAAATCTTGAAAGGTATGCGGATTATGCCAGCCGCCTTGAGAGAGGAAAGGGTTATGTCAGGAACGGCGCTGTGATCGATCTGAATATCTCACCGGGAAGAGTCGAAGCCAAGGTACAGGGGCGGAGAAAGACGCCGTACAAGGTTGAGATCAGGATCGGAAGACTTAGCGAAGAGAACTGTCAGAAGATAATAGATCGCTGCACGAGCAGGATCGAAAGCCTTGAAACACTGGTAAAAGGAGAATTTCCGGAGGAGCTTAAGGATATATTTACCGAGGAGGGCGGATTGTTCCCTAATCCGAGAGAGATATCCTTCTCATGTTCGTGCCCTGACTGGGCCATGATGTGCAAGCATGTGGCTGCTGTCATGTACGGGATCGGTATTCGGTTTGATGAGAATCCCTTTTATTTCTTTACGCTTCGTGGGATAGATGCTGACAAGTTCATAGGTGTGGCTCTTGAGAACAGCGTGGAGAAGATGCTTTCCAATGCCGGAGCACCATCGGAGAGAATAATAGCGGATTCGGATCTGTCAGCCCTGTTCGGGGTTGTGTAGAATAGTGAATTTCCGAATGTATTTCCTTATTTGCATTCGGAAAGTCATACAAATTTAATAATAGTAATTATTTTATGTATTTGTAAAGCCTCTCTTTTTTGTCATCGGGCAATTCGTAATAGGTATCTATTATAAATTCCAATCTCTTATTGTTGCAGGATACGAGCATTTCAACACGTGCATCAATATCTCACATAAGAATTCTGGGCAATGCCCATTTCATATGCAGCTTCCGCTTTACTCCATCCTAAGGATTCTCTTTTTTCCCTGAGGCGTTTGATGATAAGGAGGTATTGGAATGACTTTTAGGGAGATATGCGGATTAGCAGATTCCGTTATCCATGAGATAGGATCTTGTGATGAAATCCTCCATCAAGGGTAACGTAATCTTCAAATGCCCGTACTCGTCGCTGGCAATGATCATCTTCTTGATAAGACGATCTCTGTAAGGTGTATATTTGTTATTGCCAATACCTAAAATATCCTTAATCTCCTTGGCGCGTCCGGTCCCAGACGCGGCGACGGCATATAAGAGCTTCCTGTCGTTGCCTGAAAGCTCAGACCATATTTTCTCATAAACATAATCCTCAAGATATTGCCTGTACTCGGGAAGCGCATCGTTATAGTTACCTTTATGTCTGTATGTATAATAGCCGAGTACCTGAAAGGCAAAGGAATATCCTTTGGTAAGAGAAGCCATTTTCAGGGCATTGTCTTCACTGACACCAAGCATGGAACTATAGTTGTCCGCGATCGTTTTAAGATTTAACGGACGAAGCTTTAATTGCGGTGTCCGATATAAAAATGTAAGATTCTTCTCATCCATTAGATTACTGATGTTTTGAAAAAGTCCGGTCATAAGCAGAAATATGGGAAGATCGTCTCTGATCAAAATCTGGAAAATACTGGCAAATTCCTTGACATATTTATTTGCGATTATTTCATCAATACATACAAGCAGCTTCTTTCCCTGTTTTTTGAATTTTTCCAATGCTTCACGAATTAAGATCACGGGCGATACAGAGTCCTGGGCACCATTCAGTTGAATCCCAAAGCCAAGGACGGATAGTCCGCCACCCTGCTTTAAAAGGTTTGCAAAGTGCTTATCTTCATATAGATTCTGTGACAGGGTCAACAAGAGATCCTGAGAGGTACTCAGCTCGATAACTTCCCAATCATTAAGTTCATTAAGTGAGTTTCTGATCTCTGTCATAAGAACCGTCTTACCGCTGCCCCTGACACCGGTGATCATAAATGCCTGATGAGTTGGAGGCTCATTAAGAAATGCCTCTTTTACTTCGTTTATTTCAACCAGTCTGGGTATATTCTGGAAGGGCTGCTTGCCAAAGCTCAGAGTATAGGGATTGTTTTTGCCAGAAAGCACGGAATCTTTTATCACTTTTTATCACCTCAAAATCCTTTATTACTTTTTATCACTTGCGGATATTTTATCACTTTTTATTATTTTGTCAACAAAAGTGGAGGTTTAGATTATTAGAATATTTTGTATACAGAGTTTCAGAACATATAAATATGGTTATGCCATGAAAAAAAGTGTAAAACAATACTTGCAAATCATAGATCATATTTGATGATATCACCAGGAGTACATGACAGGACATAGCAGATCCTGGCGAGAACATCGGCATCAATCTTTTCGACATATCCGTTATACCATTTGTTAATAACCTCAAAACGTGTATTACATGCACGGGCAAGGGCATTTCTTGTTATACCCTTATCATCCATATATCTTCTTATATCAATTCTTACGGAACCGTAATTATTTATGGTAAACAGTTCATTTTCCATCGGGCTTTTCATATTGAGATATTTTCCTTAGTAAATCTTTATAAACATACTATGTGAAAAGTGACGCATTGACAAACTACATGTACTTAGATACTATTTATATAGTAATACTTAACAATTATTATCTTGCTTTCAAAGTTGAGCAGCGAAATGGGATTGTAGGCACCAGTGCCATACTATAAGTAGTGGAGGCCGTAATTTTACAGGATAAGATAATTTTGTAACTCGTCGTTTTTGTTTTCATTTTTTAGAATAGGAGGGAAAAATATGAAGACAAATAAAGTGTTAAAAAGGATGCTGACGGTTCTACTGTCAGCGACAGTTTTTATTTTTTCTACACCGGCCATGGCTTCGGCTATGGAGTTAGAAGCAGAGGATACCTTGTCGGCTGACGTTATAATAGAGGAGACTGTTTCAGAAAACTCTATCGTAGAAGAAACCGATGTGCTGGATGGAACTGTCTCAGAAGATGCTGTTTCAGTAAATTCCGTTTCGGAAGATGCTGCTCAGTCTGATACCGATGAACCATTACTGGATGAGATTAGTGAGATAGTTGTACCAGATGGGGCATTAAAAGCAGGTGACACCATCACCTTTAAGTTCTACGTTGGCGAAGATGGCTGGTATAGCGAAACTCCAAGCGGCTATACTTATAATGGGGTAGACGCCTACGAAACTCGCGTGACAGTCACTAACAAGAATGCCTCTTTTCAGCTTCTCCCAGATCCATGGATTCCAGACAATAGTAAATATTTTATTGGTTGGGAATCTGAGGACGGTAAATGGCTCGAGAGTGGGGTAGTTCCACTTCCGCTTTTAAAGAAAGCTAAAGCCGGTTCGACGTATACTTTTAAAGCGGTTTTTAAAGACTACTTTATTTACTATGATTCTAACGGCGGCTCAATTTCTGTAGATGCCCCAATTTTTATCGATCCTGCTCACCTTGATGGTGGGGCTGATGGCATTAACGAGGGGGAGCAGTTTGGCTACAAACTGCTCTCCTCGGCTTATGTTGTACCCAAAAAGGGATACTCTTCGTTTGAAGGTTGGTTGGCACGTGCTAACGGTAGTATCGTGCAGGATCTAGCAGATTTTGATTTTCAGTCCGGGAACCCCTCTCTAAAAGCTATTTGGGGCAACGCTGCGCCTGCTGGCACCATCACCTATTGTAATACTTTCGATGGTATCGAAAAGATTCATAGCATCAGTGAGATACCCAGCAAGTATCGCTTGGCCGTAAAGGGTGGTGTAGACACTTATACTGCTGACACTGGCGAAATTACGCCGGTGCCGCTCTCTACCCCTTCTGGCAAAGTGTTCCAAAGCTGGACAATTTACAATATTGAGGATATGTCCCCATCAGCTAGGCTTAGCGCATATGTTCGTACCTTTGACCTGCGCTACGAGACTGGGGATCTTGTGTTTGTTGCGAATTGGGATAATGAAGAAGGCTATGAAGACCACACCCTCACCCTCTCGGGCCTAACTGGCATAGACCAGGATTCCTTGAACGCTCTGAAGGCTCAGGGGTTCACCGTCAAAGGTGACGCCGCCACTAAGACCTTTACGAGCACCAACAGCAAGTTCTACTTACCAGCGCTAAACAAGCCCGGTAGCAGCTTCCTCGGTTGGTACGAGACCGGCAAAAGTCCGTCTACGGCTAGTCCGTATGTCGAATTCGATCCGGCCACAAGCTATGACATTAGCTACACAGCTTCCTTCCGGGAAGACGTCAGCATTAGTCTGAGGAGTAGCCTCACTTTATACGAGGGGCAAAGCTTTGGTTTATCCGCTACGGTTCGTCCGGAAAACGTCGTTCAGACTGTCACTTGGACAAACTCCGATTCAAACGTCGCTTCCCTGACCGGTAGCATGGTCAAGGCCAGAAAGGCCGGAACTTGTAAGATCACTGCCACTTCTGTGGCTGACCCTTCCAAGAAAGCCGTTTGTAAGGTTACCGTCTTAAAGTCCGAAATCACAGAAACGGATGAACACGGCAACCCTATCGACCCCGGCAGTCACGCTTATGATGAGGAAACCGGAGAGATGAACATCTGGGTAGCAGGTATCGACAAAGACGGTTATCATTACACCGGCAATGCTACCAAACCCGAGATGCACATCTATAACGGCGGCAAACTTCTTCAGGAAGGCACAGATTATACGCTTTCCTACAAGAACAATGTCAACGTTTCCACCGGCGCGACCAGCGCTAAGAAGAAGCCCCAGGTCACCATCAAGATGAAGGGCCAGTATTCCGGGTCGAAGACAGTTTATTTCGATATTCTGCCGACGCCAATAAGCGAGCTTACCGCCGCAGAGCCTAATCTGGACGTGACCTATCAGCTCAAGAAAAAGAACCAGATAAAACCGGTCCTTGAGTATAAAGGCACGAATATTAAGTACGGCAAGAAGGACCTCAGTTTCAAGTGGTTTGAGACAGACAGTAGTGGTAACGCTACGGAGGTTGAAAGCCCTTGTATCGATCCCGGTTCTTATGCCGTAAAGGTATATCCCGGAAGTTCCGGTAACTTCATTGGAAGTGAGTCGGGATATCAGGTGGCTAAGGTTAACGTGCTTGGAAAAATCCCGATTAGCGCAGTTAAAGTCAAGGGCTTCAAGTCTAAAGTCCCGTACAACAACGGGGCCGCGATCGAGCAGCCGGAGATGATTCTGACCTACAAGTCAGGAAAGATCTTGAGGACGCTCATTCTCGGAAAAGACTACACTGTATCATACGATAATAATTATAATGTTGGTACGGCCACGGTCACCTACGAAGGAGTGACGGATTCCTCCGGGAATTACACCGGAGACTTTGCCGGTAAGATCACCAAAAATATCAGATTACCGGTAAATACACTCTGGATAGCAGTAACACCACAGTGACTTTAGCAAACGACTCCTATGAGTTCCAAAATGCCGCCATCAAGCCGGATGTTACGGTTACAGTAAAAGCAATGGACGACAATGGCAATCCGGAAATCAGGACTCTGGTAAACGGCAAGGATTATACGGTTACGTATAAGAATAATAAAGCCGTAGCTGCTGAAGATGCCGGCGAGGACATTGCCCCGCAGGTCATCATCAAGGGTAAAGGAGACTATGCAACCAGCAAGCAAGGTATGGTGGAGCGTTTTAACATCACCAAGACCGAGCTTTCATCGCTGGTGCTTACAATTTCCGATAAGCCCTATAGTAAGAAGGCCGGTGGCTACAAGTCTCCGAAGATTCTCTTCACGGATCGTAATTATCGGGATTTGAAGCTGCAAGCCGGCAAAGACTATACGATAGACTATGCTACCTCCGATGGTAGTGAGACACCTGCTCCTGGACAGATCGTATATGTCGCCATAAATGCCAAGGAAGGCAGCTCGTATACTGGAAACATAGCCGGAGAATACCGAATTACCGGCTCCATGTATACAGACATCAGCAAGGCAAAGGTGACAGTAAACCCCAATTCTAAGGGAAAGACTACTGCTTGTGCTTACACCGGCTCAAAGATTGAGCCTGGCCAAACCGGCCAGCCCGGTCTCGTCTTGACTGTCGGCAAGAAGACTTTAAAAGCCGGGGTTGATTATGAGATATTAAGTTATCATAACAATATCGACTCTGGTAAGAAGGCTACGATTTTAATTCGCGGCCTTGGTGATTACCGAGGCGTAAGAGCTGTTAAATTTACCATATCAGCCAGACCTGTTTCCTCACACTGGGGCGGAGTCTTCGGCTGGTGATCATAAGGATGACTTTTCAAGAAATGAATGTGTCGTAACGGTAAAGTGAAAGATCCACGTTTATAGTTTGTACAAGCCCCCGATTTATGGTATTCTTAAGCCATAGGTCAGGGGCTTTTATGTATCTCTTTATAACGTTAACGGTAATTGTTTCCGATAACGAGTATAACTGCTCAAACTAGTATAACGTTCGCGAAA
>DFKQ01000025.1 GCA_002373875.1 Lachnospiraceae bacterium UBA3641 | reverse complement strand
GGATGCCGCCCCACTTACGGAACCTCTTCCATATCTCTTTAGAGTATGTCGCCGTCTGTGGCTCCTTCAAGAGCAAGTGGAATTCATCTACGAAATACCTTGTGTACTTGCCGACATTTCTGTTTACCGTTATCCTTCCCCACACGGTGTCCTGAACAACCAGCATGGCGAGGTTCTTAAGCTGCTCGCCGAGCTCCTTTATATCAAAGCAGACCACCCTGTTGTTAAGGTCAACATTGGTATGATGGTTAAAGTAGTTGAGCGAACCGTGAACATACACTTCAAGTGAAGTCTTAAGGTATTTCGCTTCCTTCTCTTCCTGTTTTCCAAGCTTGTTATACAGATCCTCCAGTATCGGAAGGTCGTTTATATCATGCGTGCTCTTAAACCTGCGGTATAAGTTCTGCATGCAGCGGTCAAGTATCGATCTCTCGTAAGCTCCAACCTTTCCGGGACCTAAGATCTGCTCATATATAGACATGACCAGCTGGCACTTGTTTCCGATGGGATCCGAAGTCCAGTCACAGTCAGGATCTATATGCAGCGGGTTTATATACTCACTCGATGCCTGGGACAGGTGGACCATCTGGCCTTTTAGCTTTCTTACCAGCGCCCCGTATTCTCCCTCGGGATCACATATCAGAATGTCATCACGCAGTTTCATGAATGTCTGTATCATCATCATTTTCACCGTGAAGGATTTTCCTCGCCCGGGAACACCGAGTACAAGGGTATTAGGGTTTGCCAGTGTCTTTACATCAGCCATTATGATATGACCGGTTATCTTGTTATAGCCCATGCACAGAGAACTTCCAAACTGCAGGAGCTCCTTTATCTTATAAGGCATAAAAACTCCGAGGCTTGTTGTCGTAAGCTGCCTCCTTACCTTAATCCTGTTATTGCCAAGAGGCAGGCTTGTAAAGAAGCCGTCCTCCTGCTGGTGCTCAAGCTTTATAAGCTCACAGGTCTGTGATGTTGCTATGGAGCGGGCAGCGTTGTATGCTTTTTCAAGTGCCTGTATGGAATCTGCCATCTGTACCATGGTTATAGTTACCATGAACATCTTCTCATCGTTCTGAGAAACATCATCCATAAGCTTCTCGGCCGCTTCCACATCCCTGCGTAACTGCGGAGATATGTTCTCCATGCCATATCCCTGCCTTGCCGCATCCTTCTGCTCGTCAATGACCATCTTCTGAAGGTTCGAAACGAGCGTCTTTACTGACTTAAGTGCCTTTTCCTGAGAGATGGGTTCAAAGTGGAAGCTGACCGTGATCTCTGAATCAAGGTCAAGGAACTGACAGAGCATTCTGTCCGATATCTGTGATGCCGTAAGCTTAAGATAGCTCACACATCCGTATCGGTTTCCTATCATGAAACGGTCACTTCTCTTGCCGAACTCAAAGGCATGATTGGTAAGCTGCTCCTTCTCGGATACACCCCCGTTCTTTGCCGCATCCCAGTTAAAGATGAACTTCTCACCGTGATAAGGATTAAGCATCAAAAAAAGTACCGACAGCCTCTCATAGCCATCAAGTACTCTTGCCGTAACTCCCATCTTTTCAAGGAACTCACTCTGGATCCTCGCCGTGATCTCATCCACCTTGCTCTTTACCTTGTAATAAGGCTCGTTTAAGGTAATTAAGAAATAACGTGATTTTGCAATTCCCTTGTTACCGGTCTTAAGGATCTTCTTCTGAAAATCATTAAGTTCCTTTACTATCTGTTCGTTCTCAGGTTCATTGGCTGTCATCCTGAGCTTCTTGGCAAGTTCTGTTGCATCTGCCTTCCTGTTAAAGAAGACCATCTGGAACTTGGCTTCCAGATCGAGCGAATTAAGGAACATGCACCATTCTGACCACATATCCTTCTGCTCGTATTCATCCGCCTGGATATAATTCTTATCCGAGAACTCCATCATCACAGAATACCGGTTACCGCCAAGATGCATGATCCCTGACTCTTCCATCGACTTAAAGGGTATGCTCTCAGCTGCCGTTCTCGGAGCCCGCTTGCCTTCGCTCTGTGCTTTATGCATCGACCGGGCGTATTCCCTTAACATCTCTGTGCTCAGCCTATCATTGTGGCCTATGACTTTCCGTCCCTGACTGTTCCTCTTAAAGCTGCACTTGTCTTCCTTATCCTTTTTCTTAAACACGTCCCTTATGCTCATCAAGTGACTTTCCACCTCCCCTTATCTTTTTAATCCTTGTGATCAGTGATTTTTCCTGCGCCTCCTTTTCAAGCCTCTCCTGCTCTTTGATATAATCGCTTACCTGCATACAGCTATATAACAGGGGCTCGTTTGCCACCGGCCTTATCTGTGGGCGGATGTAACGCTCGGTTATGATATGCTTAAGCGTTTCCTCTAAAAATTCCCCGTCCTTTTCATACAGGGCGAATGCAAAGAAAGGCAGCATCACCGTGATCATCGCAACTCCGGCGATATCCACGCTCACCACCTTCTTAAGCAGGATGTATGTCGGGATCCCGACTGCCGCACCCAGTAAAAAGAAGATGATCTGCCGTTTTGTCAGGCCGAATACTATCTTGTTCTTTACCTTGGAAAAATCCTTTTGTATCGGAATATAAAACATTTCCCTCTTTGTTTCCTTTCTTGTGTGTTTTTTTAATCCATCATCAGTGTGCGTTGAAGATCGATTTGCTTACCGTTCCTGTATGGAACAGCGAGAAGCACAGGATCACCGTATATGCCATGATCGAGAACAGTGCCATATGCACATCCCCTGATACGTTCATGCTCGCTATGAGCACCGCATATATTCCAACGCATACCATTATGAAAAATCCCTGGAACGCCAGGGCAAACAATCCTTTGAGATAGTTGGTGCCGATGCTCCCCCACTCCCTGTTCGCCAGTGTTGCAAAGGGTATGGGCGATACCGAGCAGACGCAGTAGATCTCTATCATCCTTCCATACAGGATCACTGTTATAAGGACTGAGAGTATCTTCATGCCGAATCCCACTATCCATGTCTCTACCATCAATAAGAACAGCTCCGATAACTTCATCGTCTGCATCGTTGTCTTCATCGTGTTTATCACGCTTGATGCATCTATCGAAGTGCTGCCTCCTATGACTCCCGACGCGGATGCAACAATCGACTGCCCCACATCGAACACCGCCATAGTCAGGTCAAATGTATGGCTCACTATCCATACGGCGATCCACATCTTCACGAAATACACGAAGAACTCCCAGAACTCCATGTCATTCCCGTGATTCTTCTGCATCACCATATGGATGAGCTCATAACAAAGTACATATGTAAGGATTATCCCCGCTATGGGAAGTATGACCGTGTCAGATAGATTCTTTATCATAGAAAACACGCTGCCGTTCCATCCCTGCGGGGTCGTCCCCACCTCTGTCGCTATCGTTCCGACCTTGGTGTTCACCTCATTGAACATGGTATTAAGGTTGTTCTCGATAGCTTCAATGAAGAATTCCTGCAGCTTTTCCACGATGGCTTCAATTAGTTTCTCCATCTATGTTTCTCCTCATTTTCCTCTGCGAAGCACCCTCTGTTGTAAAAAAGAGGGCACTCCAAATCCACCATCAGAATAAGCTCGAAAGCAGCGGAACGATCTGTGTTCCGATAAGAGCGATACCACCACCGGCCATGAGCTGCTTGATTCCCTGGCTCTTAGCTCCGGGGTTGTCCTGACCGTAGCCCTCAAGCAGGTTTACGAGGCCCCATGCCCCAAGACCGCAGCCAATGGCCACCACTAACTTCTGTAATACCGTTATTGAACTCTGAAAAAATCCCATAATGTTATGTAAACCAGATGCTTATCCGGTTTCCTCCTTCCTCTTCTTCTTTGATTTGTTTGTAGTTACTTTTTCTTCCAACAAAACATCCCTGATCACGGCACTTAACCGATCACAGGGATGCCTGTTAACCCTATTCAATTGTTGAATCCGTAAGATCCGTGTACTCACACTCCTCATCGTCCCGGACACTGAACCTGACAGACAGCTCTTTCCTGATATCGTACTTAAGCTTTGGATTGAAATCCGAAAGATACTTATATCTCTTATGCTTTGTTATATCGTATTTCTCGGAGCAGAAGGGCTTAACGCCCCTTATCTGCAGGATGCATTTATCTCCGGGAAGCCTTGCCAGCTCATCCGGCGTGAACAGATCCCTTCCGACTTTCTGGGTGTTCATCCCGTAGGTCGGGCTGTTGCCCCTTGTATCAGACGTGTTGTAAAAATCAATCGTCTCCTTACCAAGAAGCTCCGATATCTCCTTAAGCGTATCCTTTCCCTTGCCGCCTAAAAACAGCATGCTGTCACAGTTATCCGTGATTATATCCGCCTGCTTGTCATAGATTGACTTTAGCTGCGCAAGAGACTGTAAAATAATAGAAGCCGATATCTCGCGGCTTCTTATCGTACTTATGAGGATCTCAAAATCAGGGATCTTGCCCAGGTTACTGAACTCATCCATTATGCAGTGTACATGGACCGGAAGCCTTCCTCCGAATTCAAGGTCAGCCTCTTCACACAGCAGATTGAACATCTGCGTATACAGGATGTTTGCCATGAAATTAAAGGTCTTGGTCGTATCCGACGTTATTATGAAAAGCGCGGTCTTCTCAAGGCCCAGCTTCTCAAGCTCCAGCTCATCATAGAGCATCACATCCCTCACCGCCTGTATGTCAAAACGGGAAAGCCTTGCCCCGACCGTTATCATGATCGACCTTGCAGTCTTACCCGCTGCCTGCTTGAATTTGCTATACTGTCTCACCGCAAAGTTATCCGGCTCCGACTCCTGCAGCTCCTCAAACATGAAATCAACTGCATTCTTGAAATCATCGTCATCCTCCCTTATCTCCATGGCATTCACCATATCGAGCAAAGTAGCAAAATTCTTCTCCTCCTCATCTTCCCCAACGGTCATGATATAACCTATGAGCGCATTGTAAAGCAGCTTCTCCGCATCCTGCCAGAACTGTTCTCCCTGCTGTTTGCCGGTCGTAGTTCCCTCTATCAGCGCATCAGCGACTTTCATTATATCGCTCTCCTTGTGGATATATGCAAACGGGTTATATCTCATGCTCCTGGAAAAATCAACAGTGTTGAGTACTTTGATCTTATATCCAGCCTTCTTTAGCAGAAAGCCTATCTCCTCAAGGCATGTGCCCTTTGGATCGGTAAAAACGTAGCTGCAGTTAAGCTGCATGGCATTGGGCTTGCAGTAAAAGCGTGTCTTACCTGTACCGGAACCACCGATAACAAGTACATTCTTGTTCCTGTTATGTAGGGGCGATGGCATCCTTGGTGCCAGGCTTAACTGTTCAGTCTGGGTCAGGATCAGGTTATTATCCGGATTGTTATGGTCTATAAAGGGCTCTATATCCCTCGGACCACCAAGCTCCGCCGAACCATACTCCGTTCCCTTCCTGAACTTCTTTGCATCCTTGCCTTTAAGATATACGGCCAGTCTCAAACCGGCTCCTACGGCTATACCCGTTAATATGTCCCCCGGATACAGTGATACCGGCGGGAACGAAACTATGCCGTCAAGCCTGTCCATCATATCTAACAGCCTGCCTGCCTTGTCTTTTACTGTGCTTGTTCCGTATATGTAGGAAAGCTTATTCCCCGCCCATCCGGCAAGCACGTAAGGCAGGCTCTTTATAAGCAGCTCCTTCCTTACCCTTTTATCCTTAAACGAGCCAAGATCAAGCCCGGTTAAGTCATGTACTTCCTTTTTCAGCCGGTCAAAAAAAGCAGGCTGCATTTTCATAATGCTTTACCTGCCCTGTTAACCGAGTGGATCTTCGTCATCCTTAGGATCTTCAATCTCTTCAATGCCGGAATGATATGGTTCTTCATCATCATAATCATCTTCTTCGTCAAAACGATCAAACCAGCAAGAGAGATCAACAGTAAAGATGATCTTTTCAAGTATCTCTTCATCGCTTTCCTCCATCGGATCCGTGAAAATCTTATGCTTCAGATCCTTAATGATCTTATATGCGTCGAAGTAATCAACATCAAGGTATTCACCGAATTCCTTCTCCTGCATATCCCTTGTGATCTTAAATACCTTAACAAGCATCTCACGGAACCTTTCCTCTGCCTGTATCTGCTCTTCCGCGATCGCCCTTACAAGGTATTCAGCTCCGAACACGGCATCTTCCGGCCTGTCTGTTCCCGTGTACTTAAAGGGAAACTCAACACTGTTCACCTTGTTCACCAGTATGCTTGCGGCCTCCTTAATGCTCTCAAGCTGCATGATGTATCTGGCTGCCGGGAAAATATCTGTCGTGCCGGATTTCTTGATTATATCCATAAATCTTTCATCCTTATGATAGATCAACTGAATCGCCTCCTTCCTTAATTATTTATTTGGTAATGCCCCCTCCTTTCGTCGGCGGCCTGTCGTCAAAGCCATCCTGAATTCTGCTTCGCAGAATGGCTTCTCCTCTTCCACAGTCGTAGCCCTGATTTATCATCTGACCATCTGCTTATGCCGGTCTTTTGCAAGTGCCACGGCTGTCTCCTTAGCCCTCTCCCCGTATTTCTTTAGTCTGTCATGGATCGGATGCCTGCCTGATCGTTCAAGCTTCGCTTTGGTAAATTCCTTAAGCGTTGCTTCTATGACCTCGGCGCTCTTTCCTTTAAAGAAGATATAGTATGTAGGCGGATCAGTTGCCTTGTCCTTCTTCACCGCATACCTTATACCGTTCTTCCTTGCCAGCCGTTCGAAAACCTTGATACTGTCGTCCTTGATCTCCACATTGGATACCCCGTCACCTTCCTGCATCAGCGTCTTTATTTTGACCTTACCGGCCCGGTTATGCTTATAGGTTGACGGATCCCTGCTCTTTGTGAGCTTGTTATCCCTGCGTTTCTCCCGGACATGCCTTAAATACATCTCGCCTATCCTTGCTATCATCCGCCCGGACATCTTCGTCGCCTGGACTGCCACAGCCACGGTCTTCTCATTCACCCGTTCCTGCATGTACTCACCTCCCTGTCTTTTACTGAGGTTTTATATGATTCTGCGCGCACAGAAAAAGCAGCCAGGTCCGAAGGTTTTCATTCCTTCGTTCCGGACTGCCCGAGTATAATGATATCATGGTCTTTTTCAGAAAAAAAGAACCAAAAGGGGGTCAATTGGGGGTCAGGTTTCTAGTCAACTAGAAAAGTTCTCCCCATTAAAACCTCAATCTGTGTTAGAATATATGCGATGGGATCATAGCTCAGCTGGGAGAGCATTCGCTTGACGTGCGAAAAGGTGCTAAACATCCGGGGGATGTTTGCCTTGCACGGTTCGAGCCCTGCTGATCCCATTATTTTTTGATATGATTATATAATTTGAATTTCAGTTAAAATGAGCATAGGGGACAATCATGGAAAAAGTAGCAGCCGATATTAATACGCTTGCAACATTCCTTGGAAAAAGAGATGTTGCGGAACTTAAAAAACATATACTCAAAGAAAAATACAGGTTTGAAAAGGCTGATGTAATGGTTCTCTTTGGAGGGAGTATTATTGCAGGAGGAGATGTTCTGGCAGATGCAATCCACAATGATATTGCAGGGGTTTATATCATTGTAGGAGGAGCAGGGCACACTACAGACACTCTGAGACAGGCAGTTCATACAGAGTATCCGGAAATAGATACAGAAGGGCTGACTGAGGCGGAGATTTTTCAAAAGTACCTTTCGACCATTTATAAATGTAATG
>DFKQ01000026.1 GCA_002373875.1 Lachnospiraceae bacterium UBA3641 | reverse complement strand
AGTATCTTCATGCCGAATCCCACTATCCATGTCTCTACCATCAATAAGAACAGCTCCGATAACTTCATCGTCTGCATCGTTGTCTTCATCGTGTTTATCACGCTTGATGCATCTATCGAAGTGCTGCCTCCTATGACTCCCGACGCGGATGCAACAATCGACTGCCCCACATCGAACACCGCCATAGTCAGGTCAAATGTATGGCTCACTATCCATACGGCGATCCACATCTTCACGAAATATACGAAGAACTCCCAGAACTCCATGTCATTCCCGTGATTCTTCTGCATCACCATATGGATGAGCTCATAACAAAGTACATATGTAAGGATTATCCCCGCTATGGGAAGTATGACCGTGTCCGATAAGTTCTTTATCATCGAAAACACGCTGCCGTTCCATCCCTGCGGGGTCGTCCCCACCTCTGTCGCTATCGTTCCGACCTTCGTGTTCACGTCATTGAACATGGTATTAAGGTTGTTCTCGATAGCTTCGATGAAGAATTCCTGCAGCTTTTCCACGATGGCTTCAATAAGTTTCTCCATCTATGTTTCTCCTCATTTTCTTCTGCAAAGTACCCTCTGTTGTAAAAAAGAGGGCACTCCAAATCCACCATCAGAATAAGCTCGAAAGCAGCGGAACGATCTGTGTTCCGATAAGAGCGATACCGCCACCGGCCATGAGCTGCTTGATTCCCTGGCTCTTGGCTCCGGGGTTGTCCTGACCATAGCCCTCAAGCAGGTTTACGAGGCCCCATGCCCCGAGACCGCAGCCAATGGCCACCACCAACTTCTGTAATACCGTTATTGAACTCTGAAAAAATCCCATAATGTTATGTAAACCAGATGCCTATCCGGTTTCCTCCTTCCTCTTCTTCTTTGATTTGTTTGTAGTTACTTTTTCTTCCAGCAAAACATCCCTGCTCCGTTATTTCCGGAAACAGGGATGCCTGTTAACCTTATTCAATTGTTGAATTCGTAAGATCTGTGTACTCACACTCCTCATCATCCCTGACACTGAACCTGACCGATAGCTCTTTCCTTATGTCGTACTTAAGCTTTGGGTTGAAATCCGAAAGATACTTATATCTCTTATGTTTTGTTATATCGTATTTCTCGGAACAGAACGGTTTAACACCCCTTATCTGCAGGATGCATTTATCTCCGGGAAGCCTTGCAAGCTCATCCGGCGTGAACAGATCCCTCCCGACCTTCTGGGTGTTCATCCCGTATGTCGGACTGTTGCCCCTGGTATCTGACGTATTGTAAAAATCGATCGTCTCCTTACCAAGAAGCTCCGATATCTCCTTAAGCGTATCCTTTCCCTTGCCGCCTAAGAAAAGCATGCTGTCACAGTTATCCGTGATTATATCAGCCTGCTTGTCATAGATTGACTTTAACTGCGCAAGTGACTGTAAAATAATAGAAGCCGATATCTCACGGCTTCTTATCGTGCTTATGAGGATCTCAAAATCAGGGATCTTGCCCAGGTTACTGAACTCATCCATTATGCAGTGCACATGGATCGGGAGCCTTCCTCCGAATTCAAGATCAGCTTCCTCGCACAGCAGGTTGAACATCTGCGTATACAGGATGTTCGCCATGAAATTAAAGGTCTTAGTCGTATCCGACGTTATTATAAAAAGCGCCGTCTTCTCAAGGCCCAGCTTCTCAAGCTCCAGCTCATCATAGAGCATCACATCCCTTACTGCTTGAATGTCAAAACGGGAAAGCCTTGCCCCGACCGTTATCATGATCGACCTGGCAGTCTTACCAGCCGCCTGCTTAAATTTGGCATACTGTCTAACCGCGAAGTTATCCGGCTCCGACTCCTGCAGCTCCTCAAACATGAAATCAACTGCATTCTTAAATTCATCGTCATCCTCCCTTATCTCCATGGCATTCACCATATCGAGCAGGGTGGCAAAATTCTTCTCCTCCTCATCTTCCCCGACGGTCATGATATAGCCGATGAGCGCATTGTAAAGCAGCTTCTCCGCATCCTGCCAGAACTGTTCGCCCTGCTGTTTGCCTGTCGTAGTCCCTTCTATCAGCGCATCCGCCACCTTCATGATATCGCTCTCCTTGTGGATATATGCGAACGGGTTATATCTCATGCTCCTGGAAAAATCAACAGTATTGAGTACTTTGATCTTATATCCGGCCTTCTTAAGCAGAAAGCCAATCTCCTCGAGGCAGGTGCCCTTCGGATCTGTAAAGACGTAGCTGCAGTTAAGTTGCATGGCATTTGGTTTGCAGTAAAAGCGAGTCTTACCTGTACCGGAACCACCGATAACAAGTACATTCTTGTTCCTGTTATGTAGGGGCGATGGCATCCTTGGCGCCAGGCTCAACTGCTCAGTCTGGGTCAGAATCAGGTTATTGTCCGGATTGCTATGGTCTATGAAAGGTTCTATGTCCTTCGGACCGCCCAGCTCTGCCGAACCATACTCCGTTCCCTTCCTGAACTTCTTTGCATCCTTGCCTTTAAGATATACGGCCAGTCTCAAACCGGCTCCTACGGCTATACCCGTTAATATGTCCCCCGGATACAGTGATACCGGCGGGAACGAAACTATGCCGTCAAGCCTGTCCATCATATCTAACAGCCTGCCTGCCTTGTCTTTTACAGTACTTGTTCCGTATATGTATGAAAGCTTGTTTCCCACCCATCCGGCAAGCACGTAAGGCAGGCTCTTTATAAGCAGCTCCTTCCTTACCCTTTTATCCTTAAACGAGCCAAGATCAAGCCCGGTTAAGTCATGTACTTCCTTTTTCAGCCGGTCAAAAAAAGCAGGCTGCATTTTCATAATGCCTTACCTGCCCTGTTAACCGAGTGGATCTTCGTCATCCTTAGGATCTTCAATCTCTTCAATGCCGGAATGATATGGTTCTTCATCATCATAATCATCTTCTTCGTCAAAACGATCAAACCAGCAAGAGAGATCAATAGTAAAGATGATCTTTTCAAGTATCTCTTCATCGCTTTCCTCCATCGGATCCGTGAAAATCTTATGCTTCAGATCCTTAATGATCTTATATGCGTCGAAGTAATCAACATCAAGGTATTCGCCGAATTCCTTCTCCTGCATATCCCTTGTGATCTTAAATACCTTAACGAGCATCTCACGGAATCTTTCCTCTGCCTGTATCTGTTCTTCCGCGATCGCCCTTACAAGGTATTCAGCTCCGAACACGGCATCTTCCGGCCTGTCTGTTCCCGTGTACTTAAAGGGAAACTCAACACTGTTTACCTTGTTCACCAGTATGCTTGCGG
>DFKQ01000085.1 GCA_002373875.1 Lachnospiraceae bacterium UBA3641 | reverse complement strand
AGGCAATGAACCAGATGATGGGTTCGGCCGCCACATCGCTTTCCTCAATGCTGGGCAAGATGATCGATATCTCTCCGCCGGAGGCAAGTCTGGTGGAGCTGGGGAGTCTTGATCCTGGCGATGATGTATCGGCCTTCCTTCAGGATACTTTCGTTAAGATCACCTTCAGGATGCAGATAGGCGATCTTATAGATTCTAAGATAATGCAGCTGTATCCGATTGATTTTGCCAAGGATCTGTACAGCTACTTTATCGAAAATAAAGAACCGGAACCGGAACCCGTCAAGACACCGCCGCCCGCACCGGCGCCGTCTCCTATGCCGGGTCCATCGATGTCCGCACCTTCGATGGACATGGGAATGGGCATGGGAATGGGTATGCCGGATAATTCAATGGGAATGGGTCAGGCGCCTAATATGGGAATGGGCATGGCCCCCAATATGGGAATGGGTATGGCGCCTGGAATGGGCATGGGAATGATGCCCGGAATGGGAATGGGCATGGCACCCAATATGAGCATGCCGAACATCAATATCCAACCCGCATCCTTCCAGCCCTTCTCCGGCGATGTTAATGCAATGCAGAGCCAGGAGAACATCGAGCTCATCAAGGATGTTCCCCTTGAGGTAACGGTTGAGCTGGGGCGTACCCAGAAGTCAATTAACGACATACTGGAATTCGCGCCGGGCACGATCATCGAACTTGATAAGATAGCGGGTGAGCCCGTTGATGTTCTGGTCAACGGCAAGCTCGTAGCCAAGGGCGAGGTTGTGGTAATTGAAGAAAACTTTGGTGTAAGAGTAACTGAAATAATAAACTAAAGGTTAGGAGAATGAAAAATGGCAAAGAATATTTTAATCAGTGATGACGCAGCGTTCATGAGAATGATGATAAAGGACATCCTCACCAAGAACGGATATAATGTTGTCGGTGAAGCGGAGAACGGAGCCCGTGCGGTTGAGAAGTACAATGAGCTCAAGCCTGATCTTGTTCTTATGGATATTACCATGCCGGAGATGGATGGAATTCAGGCTCTTAAGAAGATAAAGGAGAATGATCCTTCGGCGCTTGTTATCATGTGTTCGGCAATGGGTCAGCAGGCAATGGTTATTGAGTCGATTCAGGCCGGTGCCAAGGATTTCATCGTTAAACCTTTCCAGGCTGACCGTGTTATTGAGGCTGTTAAGAAGGTTGTGGGATAAATGTTCCATGCCTTGTTGATAACGGGTAAGACAGAGGGAGCGGCTCAGTTTCTGACTGTGTTCGTGATCTTTCTGGCGGTGCTTGCCATTACATATTATACAACGCGTATTGTGGGCAAGTACCAGAAGCTTCAGGGATTTAACAGGAACTTTGAAGCAATAGAAACGTACAGGGTTACCGGCAATAAGTTTCTGCAGCTTATAAGGGTCGGCAAGAGATATTTTATTGTAGCTGTAGGCAAGGATGAGATAAGCCTTATTTCGGAGGTGTCCGAGGAGGATATTGAACTTGATCCGGAAGTAAATTCTGTTGCCAATGACCGTTTTAAGCAGATCTTCGAGGTTGCCAGGGATAAGATAACAAAACGGGGCGATAAGTAATGAATAGGCGTATTTTACATGGAAGCAGGCCCGTGAATCTTTTAGGTTGCCTGCTTCTGTGCGTGTTGATGGCCGTGTTATCACCTGAAGAAGTCAGTGCGGCCGAGGTTAACAATATAGGTATAACCGAAGATGAGGGCGTGAATGAGAACCGGACCGTGGTAAACGAGCCGGGGACAGCCGAGGATGCAGGGGATCTCAGGGAACTTAATGTCGCCAATAATCTTACCGTGACCTATCAGGACGGGGAGGGTAATGTTTCGGGAACGCTCAGGATACTTATAACCCTGACGCTGATCGCACTTGCCCCCACACTCGTCATTATGATGACGAGCTTTACCCGTATTCTGATAGTTATGCATTTTGTCAGGTCAGCACTGGGCACTCAGTCAGCACCTCCTAATCAGGTTCTGATAGGGCTGTCTCTGTTTCTGACCTTTTTTATTATGAACCCTGTCATAACGCAGATAAATGACACGGCGATCAGGCCCTTCGAAGCGGGTGAACTTACCCAGACCGAATTTCTTGATACGGCCGTTCAGCCCCTGAGGGAATTCATGTACGGCCAGACGCAGACCAAGGATGTAAGGCTGTTTCTTGATATAGCCAGGATAGAGTCGGTGGATGACCTTAGCGAAATTCCTACCCGGGTCCTTGTTCCCGCATTTATGATAAGTGAGCTCAGGACTGCCTTTATTATAGGCTTTCTGATATACATACCCTTCATTGTGATCGACATGGTGGTCGCCTCGACCCTCATGTCCATGGGTATGATGATGCTGCCGCCGACCACCATATCCATGCCCTTTAAGATACTGCTTTTTGTGCTGGCAGACGGATGGAGTCTGGTCATAGGCAATCTTGTGAAGACATTTTACTGAAGCTTAAGAGATCTGATTAAGGGCGGAGTATTCCTTGTGAAGAAGGGGGCTTACAATGACAGTTGATTCAGTCGTTGAGATAACAAGAACAACACTATATACGATAATCCTGACATCGGCGCCCATGCTCCTTATTTCACTTATCATCGGACTTGCGATCTCTATATTTCAGACCGTTACATCCATACAGGAGCAGACACTCACCTTCGTACCCAAGCTTATCGGGATATTTGTGATGCTTATGATCCTGGGACATTGGATGCTAAACAATATGACGAATTTCATGAAGGATCTGTGGTCTGATTTTTCAGTGTATATAAGGTGAGCTGATGATAGATCATTCTTTTTCGTATACGGATCTGGAGTTTTTTCTGCTGATATTCGTAAGGATAAGCTGTTTTGTTGTGACGGCGCCTTTCTTTTCGATACAGAATGTACCCAGAAGGGCCAAGGCGGGATGGAGTTTTTTTCTTGCCTTTATTGTATTCGAGACGATGGAAATACATGTTGTGCCTCAGTACAGCACCCTCTACGGATATGCGGCTTTGGTCCTTAAGGAGGCTATAGCCGGTCTGATGATGGGATTTTTTGCCAATATATGTAATTCGGTAATCAATCTGGCAGGCAGGCTTGCCGATATGGAGATAGGTATTTCGATGATCTCCCTTTTGGATCCGACGACCAGAGAACAGACGGGCTTTACCGGTGTTCTGTACCAGTATTCGATAATGCTCATCATGTTGGTCACCAATCTGCACCATTATTTTATAAGGGCTCTTTGCGAAACCTTTACCATAATACCGATAGGAATGGTCAGGTTCTCGTCGGACAGGATCATGACGGTGATCATGCAGTATCTCGATGATTATGTATTGATAGCCTTCAGGATATGCCTGCCGGTGGTGGCAACGATCATGCTCACAAATGCTGTGCTGGGAATACTTGTAAAGACGGCACCCCAGATCAACATGTTTTCGGTGGGTATCCAGATCAAGCTTTTTATCGGTCTGGCGACTCTGATGATAACGATAGTGGTTTTGCCCAGCGCATCTGACTTTATCTTCAATGAGATGAAGGTTATGATGACGGCGGTGGTCAGAAGCTTAAGCTAGCAGGGGAGTAAGATGGACGTTAAGCTCTTGTTTCAATATAACCTGCAATACTTCGCCAAGGAAGGACCGGGCGGAGAGAAGACCGAGCCTGCCACCGACAAGAAGAAGGATGATGCCAGGAAGGAAGGCCAGGTCGCCAAATCAAGGGAATTAAGCGGTGCCATAAGCCTGTTCGCCATGTTTCTGGTTCTTCGGATATATGTGGGGAATATGGGTATATCCTTCCTTGAGGTATTTTCGGAAAGCTATAACAGGATTCCGGAAATGACCACCCTTACGGACGGGTTTTTAATACCCAGAGAGTTTGCGGGGGTCATGAACAGGATCATAATCAAGATGATCGTGATGCTCCTGCCTTTTCTGGCGGTTGCATTCCTGGTTGCCTTTATCGTTGATCTCGTGCAGGTCAAGTGGAAGCCAACCTCCAAGCCGATGCAGCCCAAGTTCAGCAAGCTTGATCCTACCAAGGGCATTAAGAGGCTCTTTTCCGTAGATAAGCTGATGGACCTTTTAAAGTCGCTCATCAAGCTTTTGATAATAGGTTATGTGGCTTACTCAACCCTCAAGGATCAGGCAGGGCAGCTCTTCCTGCTCTATGATATGCAGCTGGTTTCGGCCCTGGCCCTTTTTGGTGAGATAGTCATAAACATGTCCCTTAAGATATGTGCTGTTTACCTTATAGTCGGAATCCTTGACTACGCCTACCAGAAGCATAAGTTCAATGAAGATCTTAAGATGACCAAGCAGGAGGTCAAGG
>DFKQ01000074.1 GCA_002373875.1 Lachnospiraceae bacterium UBA3641 | reverse complement strand
AACACAGGAACCGTCCCCCTGTTTCCGGAAAGTGATAATGTTAAAGGCAGATAAAAGTGATCATACCTATATTGATATGCGGAGGTTTTGCTTATGTACGAAAAAAATGTTATAGTGATAATGTTATAAGCTGGGAAACGAGGTTAAGGGTTTGGTAAAATTCACGGAAGAAGACAAGAGAGCGGAAGCCTCATTATCAACAGATCTTAAGAGGCTCTTCCTGGGGATCATATTGCTGGTGATCATCTCCTTTATCATATCCGTTTATTTCATAACCGAGCGGGAACGGAGGAACCATGTCGTAATGGAGGCCGGGAGCGCGCTTAACAGCCTGTCTGATTCCATAAAGTCAAACATCAACAATTACAGTGAGATCTCACGGCTTATAATGACGGATCAAAGACTTACGGCCTTTTTAAGGGCCGAAGCGGATGATGTTGATCTTGGTATGATGAATGATGCCAGGTACGGGATCATGGACATCTTAAATGTCAAGGAGGGCGTCGATACCGTTATGGTGTTCAGGGAAGATCTCATAATGGTTGCCACAAACCGCGCATCATATGAATATGACTACGATCTTATAAACGAAGACTCCTGGAAGGAGGATGTTTATGCAGTAAAGGGGAGGGCTGTCATATCACTTAACAGTAACCATGTGGCAAGACGTAAGGACGGGATGCCGGTAATAACGGTGGGAAGGGCAATATATGACCTGTATACCCAAAAGAGGACGGGTCTTATGTTTATGAACATTTCCCCCGATGTCCTGACCCAGATGCTTATTAAGCTTAACTATGATAATATATGCGTTATGGGGACCGACGGGACATATATATGCGGTAATAAGGACTACGAGAAGTATTACAGAGAAGATATGAATACCGGTATGTCCTTTAATACCGTCAAGGGGCTGACCGGTCCGTCGCTTATTGCTTCATGCAGGATCGAAGACCTGCCGATAGTGCTTATCAGGGTTTCTCCCTACGGTATGGGTGGTATACCCTACTATATCATCTACATAATGTGCATCCTGCTCCTGGTTTTCATACTTGCGGCACTCCTTGTGGGATGGTTTGTTGCCAGGAATGTGACGACACCTGTATTTAAGCTGTCCGAGTCCATGGAGAAGAACAGAAGGTCCGGGGTTCTTGAAAAGATAGATACCGAGATCCCGTATGTTGAGCTTAACATGCTCAAGGGCGACTACAATAACATGATAGACCATGTGAATGAACTGATAGGGCAGCTGGTGGACAAGGAGAAGACCCTGCGCAGGGCGGAGCTTAGGGTCCTGCAGGAACAGATCAAGCCCCATTTTCTCTATAATTCCCTGGAAACCATAGGATTCATGGCACTTGAGAGCGGAGCGTCCAATGTACATGAGGCCCTTGAAACCCTTGGAAGCTTCTATCGTAACTTTTTAAGTAAAGGCGGCAGGGAGATAAAGCTGTATCGGGAGGTCAATATCGTTAAGGACTATCTTGCGTTGCAGAAGTTAAGATATGGCGATATTATAGAAGATGAATATGATATAGCAGAGGATGTTAATGACTGCATCGTTCCCAAGCTTATACTCCAGCCCCTGGTTGAGAATTCCATCTATCACGGTATCCGGTTAAAGGGCGAGAAGGGACAGATAAGGATATCCGCAAGACGTATTGAGGGCATTCTTCATATAAGCGTCAGGGATACCGGTGTCGGAATGAGTCAGGACAAGATAGACAGGATACTTGATAAGGACAGGGACGATAAAGAGAAGAGTGAAGAATCAAGCTTCGGCCTCTGGGGAACCATTGAAAGGGTCAGGATATACTGCAACAGGGATGATGTGGTCAACATAAGAAGCGAAGTGGGCGAATACACGGAAGTAGAGTTTATATTAGACAGGCAGGTCAGTACCGGCGATACGGAAGAAACGGAAGATAAGTATGAAGAAACCATACAGGGTAATGATAATCGATGATGAGGAGAATGCAAGGAAGCTGCTTCGGGCTCTTATTAAGTGGGATGAGCTTGATATGGAGGTCGTGGGCGAAGCAACGAGTGGGATAGAGGCCATCAATATAATTGATGACTTAAGGCCTGATCTTGTGTTTGTTGATATATCAATGCCCTTTATGGATGGGATCGAGTTCACCCAGCTGGCTACGGACAGGTATCCCGACCTCATAATAATAATAATGACGGCCATAGATCAGTTCGAATATGCCAGGAAATGCGTCTCCCTTCCGGTTTTTGAGTATATGTTAAAGCCCATGGTCGGCTCGGAGATAACGAAGGTATTAAAGCGTGTCCGGGATAAGCTTGATATGAAGAACTACGATGATGAGGAGCCGGCAGCGGATGAAGAAGAGGACGCAAGGACCGATCCGGGGAGAGAGGATCAGGCTGAGATCATAAAAAAATACATTGAGGAGAACTATACGGATCCCAAGCTTAACCTTGCCTCCACCGCCCAGCATTTCGGTTTTTCCGCATCATATCTTTCAAGGAAGTTCAAGCAGGATACGGGAACCGGTTTCATTGAATACCTGACCGAGGTCAGGATGAAGCAGGCGGGGAAGCTGGCTCAGGGCGGAGCCAAGATGTTTATCACGGCAGCCGAGGTAGGCATACCGGATCCCAATTACTTCGGCCGCTGCTTTAAAAAATACACGGGAATGAGCTATTCCGACTATGTTGCCGAGCATGAGAAGTAGACTTACGGTTTTGTTTGCGGCCTTTATCCTGGATCTTATATTCGGGGATCCTAAGGGGATGCCGCATGTTGTTGTATATATCGGTAAGCTTATAAAGTACAGTGAGGACCTTCTTACAAGACTATTTAAGCCTGCCGGGGGTGAAGAGGAGGACAGGGGCTTAAAGCTTATGCTTGGCGCCCTTTTATTCTTTATCGTCACAGGAACCGGTGTCCTTATTACGGTACTTATCCTTTATGTGGCAGGCAGGATCGGCAGGTATCCCGAGTACGGGATATCGGTGTTTTTATGCTTTCAGCTCCTTGCGGTGAAGTCACTCTTTTCGGAGGCCATGAAGGTCTACAGGGCTCTTAAGGATAATGACATAAAGGGGGCAAGGCTGTGTGTTTCCATGATCGTGGGAAGAGATACGGGGAAGCTTGACGAAAAGGGGATAATAAGGGCCGCTGTCGAGACGGTTGCCGAGAATACATCCGACGGGATCATAGCGCCGATCTTCTATATGGTTCTTTTCGGTCTGCCGGGTATGGTTTTTTATAAGGCGGTAAATACACTGGATTCAATGGTTGGCTACAGGAATGAGAAATATATGTACCTTGGCAGGTTTTCTGCCCGTATGGATGATGTGATGAATTTTATTCCCGCAAGGCTGACCGGCCTTATTATGGTTATGGCAGCAGGCCTTACGGGACATGATGCGGGATCGGCCATGAAGATCTTCTTAAGGGACCGTAAGAATCATCCAAGCCCTAACTCGGCCCATGGGGAAGCCGCAATGGCAGGGGCACTTAAAATACGGCTGGGCGGAGAAGCCAGTTATTTCGGAAGGGTTCATAAAAAGCCCTTTATCGGTGATGATACGAAAGAACCGGTGAGTGAGGATATAAGGGAAGCATGTAGGATCATGCTGACGACTGCGGTACTTGGGTGGCTTATTGGCCTTCTGGTCCTGCTTTTTATGGGAAAATGATGGTAGGATCCTTACCGCGGTCAGGAAGAAAGGGTTTTGGGGAATCGAGGAAACAGGATTAAAGATGCAAAAGGCATGGGAGAGGGGTTGCCACGTTCATGGCGGAACAAACAGAGAGATAGGGCACGATTTTTCGGTTAACATAAATCCGCTGGGTATACCGGAAGCTTCCAAGGAGGCTGCCGGGATGGCAGCCATGGATGCCGGAAGGTATCCTGATGTCTGTCACAATGATCTTGTCCGGGTCCTGTCGGTAAAAAACGGAGGACATCATGTTATCCTGGGGAACGGCTCATGTGAGCTCATATATGCCCTGTGTCACTATATCGGGCATAAATATCCGGGGTATGAAGCATATACTGCAGCTCCCACCTTTAGTGAATACGGATATGCCGTAGCCGCCTCCTACGGAAGAAACAGGATATTTTCAACATCGGATGAGGATGATTTCACCCTTGACGGGAGAATAGATGATTTTATAGAGTGTATCTGTTCGCAGCAGGGGGATGACACCGTTAAGAAGCTTGTATTTTTGTGTAATCCCAACAATCCTACGGGTGAGCTGTTGAAAAGAGACAGGATCGAGAAGATTGCGGATGTCCTTTCGGACCGGGGGGATCTGCTCCTTGTGGATGAATGCTTCTTAAGGTTTAATAAGCGTTACGGGGAAACAACCATGACCGGAGTCCTGTCGCACCACAGTAATGTTATTGTCATGGATGCCTTTACCAAGTTTTATGCCATGCCGGGTCTCAGGCTGGGATATGCGGTTTCGGCAGATGGGGAGCTCCTTGATGGTATAAGAGGAGCGCTTCAGCCCTGGAATGTTTCCGACAGGGCCTGTTCAGCTGCACTGCTGGCCCTTGAGGACCCAGGCTATGAAGAAAGGACTGTCGGTTTTATTGAGAAACAGCGAAGATACCTGACAGAGGAGCTTTTGGGGATTCCCCTTAGGGTCATAGGGGAACCCGCAGGCCCCTTTATAATGTTTGAAGGCCCTGGGGGCTTAAGAGAGAGCCTTAACAGCAGGGGCTTTGATATAAGGGACTGTATGGATATGCTGAGTCATTACGATACGGACCGGCATTATTACCGGATAGCAGTGAGGACAGAAGAGGATAACAGGCTGCTCATTGAATGTCTTAAGGAGTTAATGGTTAACATAAAATGAAGAAAAAGGGAACTTTCACAGGCGTGGGTACGGGTCCCGGAGATCCGGAGCTTATGACCCTTAAGGCGGTCAGGACAATAGAGAATGCGGATGTGCTTCTGCTTCCCGCCGCGGATAAGGAATCCTGCAGGGCGTATAAGACGGCTTACGGGGCATGCCCTGAAATAGCAGATAAGAAATGTATTTTCGAACCCTTTCCCATGACGATGAATAAGAATGAGCTTTCAGCCTTTCATGAAAGGGTGGCAGACAGGGTCATCAAGCTGCTGGCGGAGGGACTTGATGTGGTCTTTCCGGTCATAGGGGATCCCTGTATCTATTCTACCTATGACTATATAGAGAGGATAGTAAAGAGAAGGGGATACGAAACAAAACGGGTAAGCGGGATCCCATCCTTTATCGCATCGGCAGGCAGGCTTGACATGTCCTTAGGCGATGACGGGAGGCCTGTGCATATAATACCGGGGAGCCTTGATATAGAAAAAGCTCTTAAGCTTGACGGAACCGTGGTATTTATGAAAACAGGGAAGGATAATATGGGCCGCCTCAGACAGGCCCTTAAAAATCATGAGAAGGCGGGAGGCAGGAGCGCAGGCGTGTATGCCTGCTCCCTTCCCGAGGAGGAGGTTGTCTATAAGGCCTCCGATATACCCGATAACTGGGGCTATCTGAATGTTGTTATCGCTGACAGAGCGGAGGATAAATGACACCTGAAGATAAAGATATTAAGCATGTGATAATCCTCGATGAAGGCAAAAAGGCGGAAAATGCCGATGTTGATGAGGCCCTTTTGCTGCTTCAGGAGTTAGACGAATATACCGGCGAAGAGGATCCGGAGGAAGCGGATGAGGAAGAGGAAACAGAACAGGAGAAACAATCAGCCGGGATACGCCGGCGCAGGAGAGTATCTGCCGGTCATAAGAGGCTTATCTTTGCGCTTATGGTCTCTCTTCTTATCCTGGCAGCCGTGCTGATCCTTGCGGCCGTTGATCTTGATACGGGCTACAGGGAACCCGTAAGTATCTATGAGAAATATCTGAATACACGTGATACTGACGGGGAGGAATTAAGCCGTGCCTATGCTAACGGGCTTGCAAAGCACCAGTTTAAGGCCCTGCGTGATGCCCAGCATAAGCTTCCCGGATATGAAGATATGCTGCTTGCTTCGCGGCAGGCCAACATGGATGCTTATGATGAGACCTGTGCCCTTTACGGGGAGGACAGGAGGTATTCCGTGACCATAGATGAAGCAGTGCCTCTCAGTGAAAGGGAACTCCTGGTCCTTACGGCCGATTTCGAAGGAATAGTGCGGGACCTGGCCGTATCAAGCTACGCAGGAAGTTCGGACCCGGCCTTAAGGGATGCTCTTTCGGAGCTTACGGACAAGGTCTTAAAAGCGCGGATCACAAGAGGTTACAGGCTCTATTGCACCAGGAACATACAGGGGTCATCGGATGACGGACCCGTAAGCCGCATTGAGAAATGCGAATTCACGGTTGTCAGGCTGGGTGGTCACTGGATCATGTGGGATAAGATATACGATATTTTCCGGATGAGCTTCTGAGGTTTTAACTGGTTTAAGCAGATTGCTGTTTCCGGAGCGGTTAAGAAACCGTATTAAGGGAAGAAAATGGATAATTCGAGCAGGTTTTTTGAAAACAGGGAGTGCGAGTACTATCCCTGTCATAAGGGACTTAAGGAGCTTAACTGCCTCTTTTGCTACTGCCCCCTTTACAACATGGAGTGTCCCGGTAATTACAGTATTAAAGAAAGGGACGGGATCAGGGTAAAAACCTGCATTGACTGTAATTTCCCCCATGTTCCGGAGAACTATGACAGGGTAATGGAGTATCTTAAGAAATATTGTAAAAATGCATAAAAAATTGTATAATTTTGGTTAAGTCACTGTGGATTAATGCCGGGAGTACAGTATGGATAAGCCGATCGAAAGCGTGAGCGTAAACGGAAACGCCATAAATGACAATAACCGATTGATGAACCTGCATCTTGTCATGTCGCTTGTCAGCTCTCTGGGTGCATCAGCACTTGTTGTAGAAGGGATTCTCCTTAAATGGGAGTTCTGGATGCTCCCGATAATAGCCGTAGGCATTATTCTTGTGTGGGTTCTTTATATTTTTCAGATCAGCACACCTAAGGCAAGGGAAACCTTCTATGTTTTTTTTATTCTTTTGAGCGCTTTCTTTCACGGGGTTCATTACACGAGCTTCTTCGACATTGCCCTGGTGTCTGTTTTGATGATGATAACCCTTTCGGGCTCAGATAAGAAGCGCTATCAGGATTATGCCCTGGCCGAATTTATTGCGGCAGGGTGCGCTCAGGTCTATCTTGCATATATAAATGGGGGCATTTCATGCGACATAATTACCGTTTCCAGGATCATCCTGCATGTATCAACAGTCATCATAGTATATAACATATGCAGGAATATTGTATCACAGCGTCGGCGTTCCGGTGAAAGGATCGGTCGGTATATTGAAAAGGCGAAGAAGGCCAATGAGAGTATGGAGGACTTCCTGGCCAACATATCACATGAATTCCGTACACCGATAAATGTTGTTACCGGTATGTCGGCCCTTATGATGAAGGAACGGAGTGATGACAGGATAAGCGCGATCAACGAAGCGGGGCAGCGGCTGGCGGATCAGGTGGGTGATATCCTTGACTATAACGAAATACTGGCAGGAAGAATAGTGATCGCGAAGGACAAATATATGATCACCTCCATCTTAAATGATGTTATTCAGTCCGTAAGACTGCCTATGTATCAGAGGGGGCTTGAATTCATAGTTGACCTTGATCCTTCGGTTCCCTCCTGTCTTATAGGCGATCCCGCGAGGATAAGGAAGATGATCAGGCACCTGTTGTCCAATGCCGTCAAGTTTACGGATAAGGGCTGTATCTATCTTAAGGTAAGCGCGGCTCCCCGAGATTACGGTGTTAACCTTGATATTGAGGTGGTAGATACGGGTAAGGGGATGTCAAGAGAGGATAGGGCCCTCTTATCAAACAACCTGTATCAGGCCGATAAGAGCAGGGACAGGTCTACGGGCGGTATCGGTCTGGGACTTACCATAGTATATGGGTTTGCCCACGCCATGGAAGGCTTTGTTAAGATAGAGAGCGTGCTGAACAGGGGAACGCTTATAAGGGTCAGTATCCCCCAGGAGGTATCGGTACATGAGCCCTGTCTCGAGGTGGACTCTGATGCGGGGCGGTGTATTGTCGTATATATCCGTACCGAGAAATACAAAACTCCCGAAATACGTGATTATTACCACAGGATGATAGAGAATCTTTCAAAGGGTCTTAGGATCCCGGTTCACATGGTTACAAATCTTAAGGGGTTGAAGAGCATATGTGGAAGAGTGAAGGTGACCAATCTGTTCATGGGTCAGGAAGAATATGATGAAGACAGGTATTATTTTGATGAGCTTGGGAGGTCCTTCTGCGTGGCCGTAAACGGCGGGGAAGGCTTTAAGCTGAATGAGGGGAGTCCGGTTCTGCTCATCCAGAAGCCTCTTTATGCCCTGCCCATAATCAACATAGTCAATGCGGGCAGGGAATATGGAAAGGTCAGGTTCGGTGAGACGGAGGAGAAGCCTGATTTTACCGGAGCAAGGGCGCTTGTGGTGGACGATGAGGTAATGAACCTTGTTGTGGCCTCGGGCCTCTTTAAGGATTACGGGATGATAACCGATGCCGCCGGAAGCGGCAGGGAAGCGCTTGACCTGTACAGAAAGCAGGATTATGACGTGATCTTCATGGATCATATGATGCCTGAAATGGATGGCGTTGAGGCCATGAGGCAGCTTAGGGCCATGGGCAGGGAGATGGGGAAGGAGTGCGCAATAGTCGCCCTTACCGCCAATGCAGTCAGCGGAGCCAGAGAGATGTTTATATCGGAGGGGTTCGACGGCTTCATTGCCAAGCCCATTGATGTAACCGAATTTGAGAGGGTGATGAAGCGTGTGCTTCCGTCTGCGCTTGTTAAACACAGGGGAGGCGGCAGACAATGAAGATCATAAAGAAATTCACAGATTTTATAAGAAATCCGGAGATTGACTTTCAGGTTCGTCTCTTCAGCCTGATAACAGCCATAGGCGTGTCCGGCATTGTTGTCGCCCTTATCGGGGATATCATTATCGGGGAGAGCATTGTTGAGATAGTTGTCCTGTTAATAACGATACTGGTTACCCCGATGATATCGGTGCTGGCCATCAAGCTGAACAGGCTTGCCGAAGGTACCCTCATAATTGCCGTTCTGATAATCTTCTTAATACTTCCCGTGGTTTTTTTCTTCGGCGGCGGGATGTATGGCGGAGCCATTATATGGATAGTCTTCTGCTACCTGTATATAGGTATAATCCTTAAGGGCTTGCGAAGATACATAATGCTGGGGTTACTTACCGGTGCAACATTCCTGGAGTTCAGGATATCACTTGTGCATCCCGAATATATGCGGCCGCACACTGCTGAAATGTTCTATTACGATACGGCCCTGTCTGTGATCATGCTCGGTTTCGTGACCTTTACGGCCGTGAGCTTCCAGAACCTCCTTTTCATGGATGAGAACAAGAGGGCAAAGGAAGAAGCCGAAAAGGTTGAGAGGATGAACAGGGCGCAGAACCGCTTTTTCTCCAACATGAGTCATGAGATCAGGACTCCCATCAATACGATCCTCGGGCTTAATGAGATCATCCTTAGGCAGAATGATATATCCGAAGAGGTGGCCAATGATTCGAGAAGCATCGAAGGCGCCGGTAAAATGCTGCTGACGATAATCAATGATATTCTGGATATGAGCAAGCTGGAATCGGGCAACATGGATATTGTCCCCGTCAGCTATCAGATAGGCGATATGCTGTCCGAGATAGTGAACATGGTGTGGGCCAGGGCGGAGAGCAAGGGGCTGCGTTTTAAGATAGACGTAGATCCATCGACGCCTACGGAGCTTTTTGGAGATGAGGTCCGCATAAAGCAGATCCTTATAAATATCCTGACCAATGCGATCAAATACACCAGGGAAGGTCTTGTAAAGCTTTATGTTGAGAGCGACCCCCTGGGTGATAATGAGGTCATTATGACCTATGCGGTTACAGATACCGGAATAGGCATTAAGAAGGAAGCGATCCCTCATCTGTTCGATGCCTTCAGACGTATAGATGAAGAGAAGAACCGTAACATTGAGGGAACCGGCCTGGGACTTGCGATAGTTAAGCAGCTGGTAGACCTTATGGGTGGGGATATCACGGTCAACAGTGTCTACATGCAGGGTTCAACCTTTGTCGTGAAGCTGCGTCAGGCCATAGTCAATCCTCAGGCTGTCGGCAATATAATCATAGGAACGGGTACTGCCGCCAAGGACAGATCATATTATAAACACAGCTTTGAGGCACCGGAAGCAACGATTCTGATAGTTGATGACGATGAACTTAATCTGAGGGTGGAATCCAAGCTGATCAGCGACACCGGGATAAATGTTGATACGGCATTGAGCGGTGAGGAGGCCCTGAGGCTTACACTGCTTAAGCAGTATGACGTGATCCTCATGGATCATTTGATGCCTGAGATGAATGGTATTGAATGCTTAAGACTTATAAGAGAGCAGGCAGGGGGGCTTAACAGGTCAACACCCGTAATCGCGCTTACGGCCAATACGGGCTCGCAGAATCAGGAGCTGTACAGGATATCGGGATTTGAAGGATATTTATGTAAACCGGTGACGGGAGATCAGCTTGAAGCTATGCTGCTGTGCCATCTGCCGGCCGATAAGGTCCTGCGGACCGACAATACCCTTCAGGATGACATGACCGTCGAAACGGAGCTTTTTGTAAGAAAGAGTTCGGTGGTAATAACTACAAGCTCCATGTGCGATATCCCGGCATATGTTATCAGGAATTTAAATATCGGTGTCATTCCCTTTAAGGTATGCACCGATAAGGGGGTATTCCTTGATGAACAGGAGATAGAGGCGGAAGAGGTTATCAAGTATATGATGGCCCGGGATAAGGTTGCCAGAACCCAGTCACCCGATATCATTGACTTTGAGCAATTTTTCTCCGGACAGCTCAACAGGGCCAGACATATCATACATATAACGGCGGCGGGTAATACACTTCGCGAGTACACAAGGGCAGTACAGGCGGCAAGGGCCTTCGGTAATGTCACAATAGTCGATTCGGGAAGGCTGTCGGGTTCTATGGGTATGATGGTCCTGGCGGCCTACAGGCTGGCTCAGCTTAATTACGAGGTGGGAGTCATAGTCGAAGAGCTGGAAGCCCTTAAGAAGAGGCTCCCATGCACATATATCGTGGGGAAGACCGAATTCATGACTATGGCCGGACATATCGGCCAGACCCTTAATACTGTCGCCAAGTCCTTCATGCTTCATCCCATGATACGGCTTAAGGACGGGAAGATGGAAGCCGGCCGGCTCATGTTCGGAAGCCTGAAAAATGCCTGGAAGAAATATATAGACAATGTATTAAAGGGACATGAGCATGATATCGATACTGATCTCGTGATCGTTGCCTATGTAGGTATAAGCAGTGAGGATCTGGCCTGGATAGAAGGCCAGATACGTAAGCGGATGGATATAAAAAGGCTGCTTTTTGAACAGGCATCCGCTACCACGGCGGTTAATTGCGGACCGGGCACATTCGGCATTATGTATATGAGCAAGGGAGGGAGATCTTATAACTTAAGTTCGCTGATCCCTGAGGAGCGTGCTGATTCCGATAAGGATAAGGATGAAGATCCGGCGCCGGGACATGACGGGATCAAAGTGGAGACGTATAAAGCGGAAGTAAAGGGGATAAAGCATGAATGGTATGAAAGGCTGAAGGGAATTGACGGAAGGGAAGGAATAAAGAACTGCGGCGGTGAAGATGCCTACAGACCCGTCCTTGAGATATTCTGCCAGTCCATAGATGAAAAGGCCGGGGAACTGAATGACTTCTATGAATCCGGAGATTTCGAAAACTACGGTATAAAGGTTCATGCTCTTAAGTCATCTGCCCGTATAATAGGTGCCGTTGACCTGGGGGAGGAGGCTCTAAAGCTTGAGATGGCCGCCAAAGAAGGTGATGAAGGATATATACGGTTAAATCACGAAGCCTTTATGAACCGGTATTTGGGCCTCAAGGAAGTGCTTGAAGGTGTTTTCCGGGCACAGGAGGATAAGCAGGCTGACAGGGATGTAAGTAAGCCAGCAGCGGACCCGGTGATAATAGAAGGAATGTTTGAGGCAGTCAGGGAGGCAGCTTCTGAGATGGATATTACCGGTATCGAGGAGGCTGTCGCTGAAGTGGAGGATTACAGGCTGCCTGAGAATGTAGAGGCTGCCATAGGGAAGATAAGAAGCCTTTCGGAAAGCTTTGACTATGACGGGATAATGACGGTTGTAGAAGAAGCTGAGGCGTGACTTTCCGGGCGAAGCGAATAATACCAGGAGGATGATAAATGTCAGAGAGTGGGAAAGTGGTGCTGATAAGCGGTTCGAAGGGGATCATCGTAAAAGGGATCTTGCGAAAGCTTGAGGACTCGGGCGTTGATGTTGTGTTCTGTGAGCCCGATGTGACCGCGATGAGTGCCTTCGAGGAAATGGCTGAAATATTCGTTTTGTATTTTTCGGATGATGTTGACGACCTGCGTGAGGCGGTCGTCTATCTGAACGATATAGTAAAGGAAAGGGAGAAGGACCTGCTCATCATAGGGGAGAGGATTGACCATCAGGCCCTTCAGCTTGCCATTCCGGATATCAGAATAACCGGATGGTATGACAGACCCCTTGATATGGATGCCTTTATTGCCGGTGTAACTTCTGTGCTCAGAATGAGAAGCAACCGTGTAATGAGTAAGCGCATACTGGTTGTAGATGACGACCCATCCTTCGTGAGGATAATCAGGGACTGGCTTAAGAATGATTATCAGGTTTTTATCGTTACCTCAGGTATGCAGGCCATCAGCTTCCTTATGAAGAAGGATGTGGACCTGGTCCTGCTGGATTATGAGATGCCGGTGACCACGGGGCCGCAGGTCCTCAGGATGCTTCGAAGTGAACCGGACACAGCCGGTATTCCGGTGGTATTCCTTACAGGTATAGGAGATGCGGAATCGGTCAAGCAGGTTCTGGCCCTTAAGCCGGATGGATATATACTTAAGTCGACGCCCAGGCCGGAGCTTCTGCAATGGCTCAAGGTATTTTTTGCAAACAGAAAATGAGATAAATGGATTCGATCGTTTATACCAACGACAATTGCATAGGGTGCAATAAATGCATAAAGGTATGTTCTGCAATAGGAGCGTGCATTTCCAAGGAAGAAGAGGGGAAGGCCCGCATAGTTGTTGATGGGAGCAAGTGCGTTGCCTGCGGATCATGCATAGATGTATGTGAGCACAGGGCCCGGGAGTTCTGTGACGACACTGACAGGTTTTTTGAGGATCTGAAGAGAGGTGATAAGATATCGCTTCTTCTTGCACCGGCCTTTAAGGCTAATTATCCCGACCGTTACGAGAGCGTGCTTGGCGGTCTTAAAGCCATGGGGGTGAAGCGTATCGTAAGTGTGTCATTCGGGGCGGACATCACCACCTGGGGATATATTAACTACATAAAGGAGAATGATTTTTACGGAGGTATTTCCCAGCCCTGTCCTGCGGTAGTGTCATATATCGAGCATTATATACCAGAGCTTATACCCAGGCTTTTTCCGGTACAGAGTCCCCTTATGTGCGCTGCGATTTATGCCAGGCAGGAGCTTGGGATCACCGATAAGCTTGCCTTCATCAGCCCTTGTATCGCCAAGAAGATCGAGATAGATGACCCAAACAATGAGGGGCTTGTGCAGTATAATGTTACCTTTGGCCATTTGATGAAATATGTTGAGGATCACAGGATAGAGGGTACTCCCACAACAAGTGAAGTGGAGTACGGTCTTGGCGCCTATTATCCGACACCGGGCGGTCTTGCCGAGAATGTAAGGTGGTTCCTGGGTGATGAGGTATTTATCCGTCAGGTTGAGGGTGAGAAGCACCTTTATGAGTGGCTCCATAAAAATACAGATCTTATAAGGGACGGTAAAACCCCCTTCCTTCTGATAGATGCTCTTAACTGCTCTCAGGGTTGTATATGCGGTACGGCAGTGGATACCATGAAGGCAGGAACCGATGAAGCCTTGTATGAGCTGCTTAAGATACGGGAGCAGTCAAAGAAGGAAACACCGGCCGGTGCCTGGTCTAGAAATGACACTCCCGATGACAGGCTTAAGAACTACAATGAGCAGTTTAAGCATCTTAATCTCAGGGATTATCTGAGAGAATACAGGGATCTGTCCGGAGACTGTAAGGTTCTGGTGCCTGATGATGAGGAGCTTGACAGGATCTTCGTAAGCATGAACAAACACACCGAAGAGTCAAGGACCATAAACTGTACCTGCTGCGGTTATGAATCCTGCAGACAGATGGCCTATGCGATATTTAACGGCTTTAATCATAAGGAGAACTGTATTTACTACGAGAAGACCATGGTTCATGAGCTGGAATTAAGGAACAGGATCGCCGAGGAGGCAACCAAGGCTAAGAGTGCCTTCCTTGCCAATATGTCCCATGAGATAAGAACACCCATTAATGCCGTGCTGGGGATGGATGAGCTTATCCTCAGGGAGAGCAGGGAAGAGACGGTACGTGAATATGCAGCGAATATCAAGCGGTCTGGCAACATGCTCCTTACCCTTGTGAACAATATACTTGATTTTTCCAAGATCGAGGCAGGCAAGATGGAGCTTGTGGCTGCTAAATACGACATCACCGGTCTTATATCCGATTCTATAGAGATGATATCATCCAGGGCCGAAACAAAGGGACTTAAGGTCAATGTTTCGATAGGGAAGGATGTACCCAGATATTTATTCGGTGATTCCGTGAGGGTAGGGCAGTGTATCATCAACATTTTGACAAATGCCGTTAAATATACGGAAAAGGGCAGCATATCCTTAAACATAGAGTTAAAATCACGTGACAGGCGTATGGCCAGGATACTGGTGAGCGTTAAGGATACGGGCATAGGTATAAGAGAGGAAGACCTTAAGAGACTGTTCGGAGCCTTCGAAAGGATAGACCTGGAACGTAACAGAACCGTGGAAGGCACGGGTCTGGGGATGAATATAGTTCACAGCCTTCTTGAACGTATGGGTTCTAAGCTGATCGTTAAGAGCAAATACGGTGAAGGATCTGAATTTTCCTTTGAACTTGATCAGGGTGTGATCTCAGATGAAACCGTAGGGGATATAAACGGTGCGGCGAAGGAGAGCGTGGATGAGGTTTACAAGAGGAGCTTTGTTGCTCCGAATGCCCGTATACTTGTAGTGGATGATGCACAGATAAACTTAAAGGTCATTGAGGGACTCCTTAAGAGAACCCATATCAAAATAGACTCTGCGCTCAGCGCAAGGGAAGCTCTTGAGCTTATTGATAAAAATGAATATGACATTCTCTTTCTGGATCATATGATGCCGGGTATGGATGGAATAGAGCTCCTTCATGAGATAAAGAAAAAAACGGATAATGTAAATTCCGATAAGCCATGTATCATACTGACGGCCAATGCGATAGCGGGAGTCAGGGATACCTACATCAAGGCCGGATTTGATGATTATATGAGTAAGCCCCTTGACGGGAAGAAGCTGGAGCAGCTTCTTGTAGATTATCTCCCCGGAGATAAATATGAACTTGTAAATGGGGAAGAGGATGATATGGCAGAGGGTTTCTCCGGGATGGATGCGGAGACAGCCCGGTATTTCGAGCTTGAAGGAATAGATGCACAGGCCGGCATCAGGAACTCCGGATCTGCGGATGATTACAGGTCAACCCTTGATGTTTTCTATAATTCGATAGATGATAAGGCGGCGGAACTTAACAGCCTGTACGAAACGGAGGACTGGAAGGGCTATACCATCAAGGTTCATGCGCTTAAGAGCGTGGCCGGTATAATAGGGGCCACGGGCCTTGCCGGAGAAGCGCTGGCACTTGAATATGCCGGAAAGGAAGGCAATTATTCCTATATAAAGAGTAATCATGATAAGCTGATGACATATTATCTTTCGTTTAAGGATGTGCTCAGGGACGTATGTACGGCTTCAGACCCGGCGGGGGGAACTTGTGACATGCCAACGGTTGATGCGTGCATATTGGAGAGTGCATATGAGGCGATAAGAGAGGCGGCTGTTAATATGGATATGGATGCCATAGAGGAAGCGATGGATGAACTGAAGGATTACAGACTGCCAGAGAAGGAACGTATCCTTTTTGATAAGCTTAAGAGCCTGTGTGAGAATGTTGATTATGACGGGATCGTTAATGAGCTCGCCTTTACCGCACTTAAAGGATAATCGTAATGGATATCGGAGAAAAATGTTGACAAAGAAAGGGGTTGGCGATAATATTTTTGTCATGAGTAAAAAGACAAAGCTGTATGCCAATATTATAAAGTATAAATTAAACGTGTTTTTGCCGCTCTTTATTTTTTTTGCGGTCTACATGCTGATGTTTTCTCTTATTGAGAGGATGGATGCACCGGATTACTTCTATACCTATGGCACGATCGACAAGATGATTCCCTTCTGTGAATTTTTTGTCGTACCTTATTTTGCCTGGTTCCTGATGGTTCCCGGGGTATGCATCTACCTTCTCTTTGCGAAGGAGAAGGAATATAAGAGGATGAGCTACATGCTTGTTTTCGGTATGAGCCTTTTTGTCATTATTTCTTTAATAATGCCCACCAAGCTGTATCTGAGGCCTTATGTTATGCCAAGGGATAATATATTCTGCGGTCTTGTATCCTATCTGTATCATATAGATACATCGACCAATGTCTTTCCCAGCATCCATGTATATAATACATGTGTTGCCATGCAGGCGGTAAGGCGGTCTCACGCAAGGCTGTTCAGGAAACCCGGCATGAGGCTCGGTATAGACATTCTGTCTGTACTTATCATTCTGTCTACGGTATTTATCAAGCAGCACTCGTTGATCGATGTGGCCGGCGGATTGATCCTCTTTGTGATAGCGGATAAGCTTGTTACTGTCTATGCATATAACAGGGGGCTGGAGCCGGTTACCAATAAGAGCAAGATGTGATTTTATAAAAATTTAACAAAATGTTCATATTTAACCGGAGGGTGCAAGATATTGTCCCGAGTGGTTGACAGGACACTAAATATTGGTGTTATGTATACTTGAATTTAATATGAATGAATCCTGAGCTGATGTGCTAAAGCCCGCAGGGGCTTAACACATCAGCTTTTTTCTGCTATGATAAAATGGCTTTGAGTATGGAGAAAACCGATTTACATAATTTATTTTAACTACAAATCTTACAGAGGGGAAATACCATGAAAAGAATTAGAATTAGAAAAAGGATAGCAAGGATATTATTATGTGCTCTTTTACTGACGACAGTAAGCACATTCGTCAATACGGATTCAACGTATGCGGCTGACAAAAGCGAAGAATATGCGGATTACACGAATAAGCTGGTGATCCTCTTTGCAGATCCTTCACGCGACGGTGACGGAGTCAGGGATAAGATCGAAGAACTGAGGAAGATTTATGAGAAGGTGGGTGCCGAGGTAATATCGGCCGATATCGACATAAGTGAGGATGGTAAGACCGATGTAAACATAACCGGAGATGTGAGCGATTACCTTTCGGCGCTCGGGAGCAGTGATCAGGCGATGTCACTTATGCAGAAGATCCTTGCGAAGGGTTTTTCAAATGTTGAGATAATTGTAGTGGACAGTGATACGGATATTAATGATTACCTTCCAAAGACCGTAGCCCAGGCAGAGGCGGAGAAGGAAGCAGAAGAAGAGAAGGAAGCAGAGGAAGAGAAGGAAGCTGAAGTCGAAAAGGAAGTTGAAGAAGAAAAAGAAGCAGAAGAAGAGAAGGAAGCTGAAGTAGATAAGGAAGTTAAAGAAGATAAGGAAGCAGAGGAAGAGAAGGAAGTTGAAGTCGAAAAGGAAGCTGAAGAAGAGAAGATAGCTGACGAAGAAAAGGCAGTAGATGAAGATAAGGCGGCCGGGGAAGATAAAGAGGCCGTTGAAGATAAAGAAGTGAGCGATAATGCAGCTGCTCCTGATGAAAAAACGGAAGATGATGCGGAAGTAGCAAGGGAAGCCGGGAACGTTATCATAGAAGAAGCATCAGCCGAAGCGGAAGAGATCCTTGAAAAGGCCAGGGCAGAAGCCGAGGCAATAGTTGAGGAAGCCAATAAGGAAGCAAAGGAGCTTAAGGAGCCGGCCAAGGCCGAAGAGGAGACGGGCGTATCCGCAGATGCGGATGCAAAGGCGGAAGATGGCCGGGAGGAAGTAACGGAAGAAGAAGCGGCAGAAGCGGCAGATAATGCGAAAGAGGAAGCAGATAAAATAATAGAAGCTGCAAAGGCAGAGGCTGAGGAGATCATAAGCACTGCAAAAAAGGAAGCCAAAGAGACTGTGGAAGGCGCCGGGACCGAGGCAAAGAAGATCACGGATGATGCGCAAGCAGAGGCAAAGAAGATCACGGATGATGCTAAAGCAGAGGCAAAGAAGATCGCGGATGATGCGCAAGCGGAGGCAAAGAAGATCACGGATGATGCGCAAGCGGAGGCAAAGAAGATCCTGGATGATGCAAAAGCAGAAGCAGAGGAAGAGATCACAAAGACCGTGACGGTGGAAAAGGATAAGGCGGAAGAAGAGAAGGTTGAGACCGTTAAGGCGGAAACGATAAAGGACGTTAAAGCGGAAGAAACAGATGAAAAGGTCGGGACGGCCGGAACGGATACGGATAAAGAAAAGACGGAAACCGGTCTGGAAGACGGAAGCGGAAATTCATATAAGGTTGTCAAGGGAGACTGCCTGTGGAATATAGCAAGGGCTCACTACGGCAACGGAACGGATTGGGTCCGGATATATCAGGCAAATGCATCGCAGATATCAAACCCTGACCTTATTTATGTGGGACAGGTTCTTGTATTGCCTTAAAAATTCATTCTTTTCTGTACCTCGCCTAAGACCTTGCGCCCTTTGAATATTATTATACCGATCAGGGACACAACACTTGACATGAGACATATATCCCAGGTGAGGCCGGTGGTCAGGTGACCCGCCTTCATGAGGCCATATATGATCATTATGACCAGTATTGTTGTAAGAAGGTAAACCAGCGCATTCTCCGTGGTGTCAATGAGCGAGAAGATCAGGTTGCCGATGAGGGCAGCACCCAGGAGAATGGGCACCAGCATGTAGGCCGCAAGATCGAAGAATCCGCAATATCGGCCGGTTATGAGCAGGAGAATGCAGACATGAAGGACAGTCACGCTTATTGTTCTGGTAATGATAAATGAGCGTCTGATGTTCCTTGACAGATCAAATTCAAATACAATAAGCCACATGGCTGTGATGAGGCTGTAATGGGTTCCGTTGTTAAGCTCTAAGAGAAAGTCGAGTGAAAGCCCGACTGCTATTGCGGTCAGCACAAGAAAAAGCTGGAGCTTGTAGAGAAAGGCCCTGGTCTTCAGCTTTTTGGGAACAGGCCAGTTATCCCGAGAGGCTTCACCCGTTAATGAGTTCTGACAAAGGGGGCAGGTATCGGTCCGGCCGCCTATTTCTATGTTACAATTCAGGCATTTCTTCATGATATTAGCGAATTACCTCCGTTGCATAAAGATAAATATCGGTATCAAGGGACTTAAGCGCTTGCAGCATACGCCTTAAGACCGAGGTACCGCTGTAGGAGCTTGCGATCCCAAGGACCAGATCGTTCCCGTAGCTTGTAATTGTAATGAACAGATTGTCTGTGGAGCAGAAATCCGTAAATCCCTTAATATATGGCAGGGTCTCTTCCGGCATCCGGATCGGACCGAGATTTGAGAGTACCGCCGTGACGGTTTTGGTCTCCCGGGCGGAGAACATCCTGACGATCGGCTGCTTGATAAAAAGAGGGACCATTCTGGCAAGGAAGAACTGTTCAATGCTCTGGTATCTGTTCATCTGCTTCTTGATAAGCTCCGGATTAAGAGCCTGCTTAAGCTTATCGTCGAATTCCAGCGCCAGAGTTTCGAGGGTCTCGTTTCCTTCATAGGTGTGTGAAACATCTATATTATTAAAGAAGTTACGCAGGGTATCCGAAGGATAGTAATTGCGCAGATTGACAGGTATTGAGATATTTACGGGCTTTTTGCGCTGGCGAAGGGGCATATCGTCAAGGATCGCCAGTGTGAGATGGGCTCCGAGGTAGCTTGTAAGGCTGACCTTCATCGCCTTGGCGGCGGCAAGGACCTTGTCGGCTTCCAAATGTACTTCCGTATATCTCAATTGATCGTAGGGAAGCTTGCGGCTGGGAATCTGGAAGGCAGGCTTCTTTTTATTAAGTATCGTCTCAGGGATGGGACCGGCGGAATTGTCATAAAAATGATCATAGCTGTTCCTGAACCGGTCATCCGAAGATGCGGAATCACTTATCGACACTTCATCAAGCTTGCCGGGGTGCTTGAGCTTGAGATAATTTAAGACCAGAAGCTTAAGGAGAACAAAGGCACCGGTCCCGTCACTGATGGCATGGGACATATCTATATTTATCCTGTCATGGTAGTAGGTCACCATATAATGGAGTACACCCCTGTAGTTCTCGCCGTAAAGGGCGGGGCAGGGGCCGGTCACTTCCCTGGTTACAATGGCACGCTCACCGGTCTGTTCAAGATAGTTCCAGAAGATCCCCCTTCTTATACGGACCTGAAACTGAGGTCTTATCTTTATGGTAAGGTCAAGGGCTTCCTGAAGGATGTCCGGATCTATCTCCTCGTTAAGTATACAGCTTACGCGTATGGATCTGGGATTTCGTTTATTGTGGGAGGCCAGAAAGACCTTGGCCACGTTGTCAAGCTTATACCAGTTGTCGTTCATATCTGTGTCCTCATAAAAATCATCTTATCAAGCTTATCACAGATTTGATCATTTTCAAATAACAGATGTTAAAAATATACACATTTAGTGGTGGAAAATTTCGCGATATACAATATTTTGTATTGATAAACCCTTTATCCGGTATTAAAATAGAGAGGATAGCAATTCAGGAGGAAATATGAGTTACGGAAATATCGAAAATATAACAATATTCAAACATCCGCTTATTCAGCACAAGATATCAATGCTAAGGGACAAGAATACCGGTACGAATGAGTTCCGTAAGCTTGTTGAGGAAATAGCAATGCTTGAGGGCTTTGAAGCCTTAAGCGACCTTCCGATGGAGGATGTTGAGGTTGAAACGCCTATTGAGAAGTGTATGACTCCCATGATATCGGGACGTAAGCTGGCACTTGTGCCGATCCTGCGCGCGGGCCTTGGGATGGTCAGCGGAGTGCTTGCTCTGGTACCGACGGCCAAGGTCGGTCATATAGGAATGTACCGCGACGAGGAAACCCATGAACCGAAGGAATATTACTGCAAGCTGCCCAGTCCCATAGAGGAAAGAACGATAGTCGTTATGGATCCCATGCTTGCCACGGGAGGCTCGGCTGTCGATGCCATAAACCAGATAAAGCTTTATGGTGGGGTAAACATCAAGTTCATGTGTATTATCGCAGCTCCGGAGGGCCTTGAGCGGCTGAATAAGGCCCACCCCGATGTTCAGATATATGTGGGGCATCTTGACAGGGAACTCAATAAGGATGCGTATATCTGTCCGGGGCTCGGTGATGCCGGCGACAGGATATTCGGGACCAAGTGATCATTATGAAACAATATGAAGTTACGGGAATGAGCTGCGCTGCCTGTCAGGCCAGGGTTGAAAAGGCAGTCGGCTCGGTTGAGGGTGTTACTTCCTGCTCGGTCAGCCTGCTCACGGGCTCAATGGGGGTAGAGGGTAACGCTTCTGATAATGAAATAATAGAGGCCGTAAAGGCCGCAGGCTATGGCGCGAGCGTTAAGGAAGGACCGTCGGATCTTGAAGATCTTATTGATACCGAGACACCCATGCTTATAAAGAGGCTTGCGGCCTCGCTCGGTTTCCTGGCAGTACTGATGTATCTGTCCATGGGACATACCATGTTGTCCCTGCCGATACCGGGATTTCTCCATGATAATGCAGTTATGCTGACCCTTATCCAGATGATCCTGTGTATCGTTATAATGATCATAAACCGCCGGTTCTTCGTAAGCGGATTTACGAGTCTTATCCATGGCGGGCCGAATATGGATACTCTCGTGGCGCTGGGTAGCGGAGTTTCCTTTATTTACAGTACGGTGCTTCTTATCCTTATGGCCGGTGCATCTTCAAGGGGAGATATGGACATGGTCCATGACTGCTATCATGGGCTTTATTTCGAGTCAGCTGCCATGATACTGACCCTTATTACCGTGGGTAAGATGCTTGAAGCCAGAAGTAAGGGGAAGACCACGGATGCGCTCAAGGGCCTTATGGGACTGTCGCCTAAAACGGCAAGGCTTATCAGGGACGGAAGAGAAGAAGAGGTACCGGTTGCATCCGTGCAAAGAGATGATATATTTGCGCTTAGGCCGGGCGATATGGTTCCGGTCGACGGCCTTGTGGTCAACGGAGTTTCCGCTGTGGACGAATCGGCTCTGACAGGGGAGAGTATCCCGGTTGACAAGACAGTAGGTGACACCGTATCTGCGGCCACCATAAACAAGTCGGGGTACCTTGAGTGCAGGGCTGTCAGGGTTGGTGAAGACACGACCCTGTCACAGATAATCCGAATGGTATCCGATGCGGCAGCTACCAAAGCGCCTATAGCGAAGACGGCTGACTGGGTATCGGGAGTGTTTGTTCCGCTTGTTATAGGGATTGCTCTGATAACCTTCATAGTGTGGATGCTGCTTTCGGCAGATATCGGTTTTGCGCTGACCAGGGCAATATCCGTTCTTGTTATATCGTGTCCGTGCGCTTTGGGATTGGCCACTCCGGTGGCAATAATGGTAGGTAACGGTGTCGGCGCAAGAAAGGGTATCCTCTTTAAGACAGCCGCATCCCTTGAAGCGGCAGGCAGGGCCTCAATAGCTGTCTTTGATAAGACGGGTACCGTGACGAACGGACGACCGGTAGTCACGGATGTGATTCCTTTTGACATTGATGAGAATGATTTTCTGCGTATGTGCGGACTGCTGGAGGGAAGGAGTGAACATCCCTTAAGCCTTGCGGTAAGGACTGAGTGTGATAAACGTAAGATAGATATATCGGTCGGGACGGATGATTTTGCCGTAATACCGGGTAGAGGACTTAAGGGCAGCATAAGCGGGAAAACATTGTACGGCGGGAACCTGGTTTACATAAGGTCAGTATCCTCGGATGCGGACGGAATAAGGAGGGCAGGGGAGCTGGCCGATAAGTTCGCGCGGGAAGGTAAGACCCCGCTTGTCTTCGCTCATTCCGACGGCCTTTTGGGTGTTATAGCTGTTGCCGATACCATCAGGGATGAGGCTGTCCGTGCGATCGTAAGGCTTAAGAGGATGGGGATCGGAACAGTTATGTTAACCGGGGACAATGAACGCACGGCCATGGCCATAGGAAGTGCTGCCGGGATTGACAGGATATTAGCCGGTCTTCTTCCGAATGATAAGGCCGGAGCAGTAGAGAAGCTTAAGGAGTACGGACGGGTCATTATGGTCGGCGACGGAATCAATGACGCGCCTGCATTGACCTGCGCCGATACCGGCATAGCGATCGGAGCAGGTACGGATGTTGCAATAGATGCGGCGGATGTTGTTTTAATGAGGAGTGATCTTGCGGATGTTCCTGCGGCTGTTGCATTGTCAAGGGCAACACTCAGAAATATACATGAGAACCTTTTCTGGGCCTTCTTTTATAATGTTATCGGGATACCGCTGGCGGCGGGAGTTTTTTATAAGTTCGGGCTTAGATTAAGTCCTATGTTCGGAGCGGCTGCAATGAGTCTGTCAAGCTTTTGTGTGGTGAGTAATGCCCTGAGGCTTAATTTCTTCAATATCAATGACGAGTCAAAGGACCGGCCGGTCAAGGGGATGGTCCTTCCGGAAGACCTGATGGCGCTAATAAAACAAAATAATGAAAATACGGAGGAAGATACAATGGAGAAAACGATCAGTATTGAAGGTATGATGTGCGGTCACTGCGAGGCAACCGTTAAGAAGGCTCTTGAGGCTGTTGAAGGAGTAAGCCGGGCTCTTGTGAGTCATGAGAAGAATACCGCAGTTGTCACACTGTCCGCGGATGTGGCCGATGATGTATTGAGGAAGGCGGTAGAAGATAAGGATTATAAGGTAACGGGAATAGCATGAAGATACTTGTGATCGGAGGAAGCTATTTCTTTGGAAGATGGTTTACTGAGGTGATCCATAAGGACCACGACATCACTCTTCTGAACAGGGGGAATCTTAAGACGGGCCTTGCGGATGTAAGGGAGCTTGTGTGTGACAGGCATGATGTAGAAGGTCTTAAGTCTCTTGATCTTTCGGGAATGGGTTTTGATGTCGTGGTTGATTTTTGCGCCTACGAAAAGGGAGATATTGAAGGTATGCTTAAGTACCTTGGCGGGAATGATACGTTAAGGTACATATTTATAAGCACTGTGGATGTATATAAGGACAAAGGGGATGCGCCGTTGACGGAGGATTCGGCTCTGGATGATGAATATGAACCCGGTCCGGCAGGGGACTATATCAAGGGTAAGGTTGAACTGGAGCATGAACTTGCTGCAGCTATGGACAGGTATAAGATAAAAGGAGTGTCCGTAAGACCCGCGGTCCTCTACGGACCCTTGAATTATGCTCCCAGGGAGAGCGTTTATTTTGAATGGATAGAAAAGGCAGGACAGATAATTCATCCGGCGGGCGCTGACGGCTACTGGCAGATGTTGTATGTTGAAGATGCCGCACGTGCGCTTATGAGACTGTGTGAGCTTCCGGATGAGGAGGTTTACGGGGCATATAATTTCTGTAACGGCCTTCGGGTAACCTATGATATTTTTGAAGAAGCCCTTGAGTCGATAGGAAGGCCTTTTGAGAAGGTTGATATACCGGTGGATGAGGTGTATGCGAAGAACATACCGCTTCCCTTCCCGCTTAAGGCTGAGGGATCGGTCCTCTGTTCTCACATCAGATTTAAGACCCTGTGGCAGGAACAAACACCTCTTGCAGAGGGGCTGAGAAGGTCTTTTGCAGTTCGGTTTTCTTAAAATACGGGTCTTAAAGCATTGACGAATATTGTCCGAAAATATAAAATTATTTGTAACTATTCAGAGCAGCACATAAATTTTAAAATATCAGACTTCATGCAGGGGGAAAAAGGAAATGCGGCATTATTATCAGGAAGATATTGAAACGGCACCATATGAAGAGATAAGAAGGATCCAGAATGAGAAGATCGTCAGGCAGGTCAGGCATGTTTATGACAATGTTAAGTATTACAGGGATCTGATGGATCAAAAGGGTGTTAAGCCCGAGGATATAAAGGGAGTGGATGATATAAGGAAGCTTCCTTTTCTTAAAAAGGATGATCTGAGGGAATGCTACCCATACGGGCTGCTGGCTACACCTCTTAAGGATTGCGTGAGGATACAGTCAACATCGGGAACCACCGGTAAAAGGGTTGTTGCCTTCTATACCCAGCATGATATAGATCTGTGGGAGGAGTGCTGCGCAAGGGCCATAGTGGCGGCAGGAGGTTCCGATGAAGACGTGGTTCAGGTCTGCTACGGTTATGGGCTGTTTACCGGGGGAGCGGGCCTTCATGGCGGAGCTCATAAGGTGGGGGCATTGACTTTACCGATGTCATCCGGTAATACAGAGCGTCAGATACAGTTTATGATGGATCTTCAATCAACCATACTCTGCTGTACGCCCAGCTATGCGGCCTTTATTGCTGAATCATTGAGGGACAGGGGCTACAAGCCTTCGGACAATAAATTAAAAGCCGGAATATTCGGCGCAGAGCCATGGACAGAAGAGATGCGTAAATCCATCGAAGAGGGTCTTGGGATCAAGGCATACGATATTTACGGACTTACGGAAACAAGCGGTCCGGGAGTTGCCTTTGAATGCAGCGAGCAGACGGGAATGCATATAAATGAGGACCATTTCTATGCGGAGATAATAGATCCTGATACAGGTGAGGTGCTTCCGGAGGGTGAGAAGGGGGAGCTTGTATTTACGGCTCTTGACAAGGAGGCATTCCCGCTTCTGCGTTACAGAACCAGGGATATATGTATCCTGACCAGGGGTAAGTGCTCATGCGGACGTACCCATATTAAGATGTGCAAGCCTATGGGCAGGAGCGATGATATGATGATCATAAGGGGAGTTAATGTCTTCCCCAGCCAGATCGAGACCGTGCTTCTTAATGAGGGCTACACGCCCAACTATATGATCTACGTTGATCGTAAGAACAATACGGATACACTGGATATAGATGTTGAACTTACTCCCGATCAGTTCTCCGATAACATTGCCGATATGCAGGCAAGGGAGAAGACACTGGCATCGGCAATGCGTACTATGCTGGGTATAGGACCCAAGATCCACCTTGTTCCGCCTAAGACGATACAGAGGAGTGAGGGTAAAGCGGTAAGGGTTATCGATAACAGAAAATTACATGATTGATATTTTTGATCAAAAGGGGGATTGTTATGGCAGTAAAACAATTATCGGTGTTTATTGAGAATAAACAGGGAAGATTATCTGAGGTACTCAAGGGTATTTCGGAGTCGGAAGTTAATATCAGGGCCTTGAGCATAGGTGATTCCGAGGATTACGGCATAGTCCGTATGATCGTATCGGATCTTGAGAAAGCCAGGGCACTCCTCGGTGAGAATATCCTGTCCAAGATAACCAGCGTTGTTGCAGTCAAGATGGATGACAGACAGGGTGCCCTGTATAAGATACTGAGAACTCTTGAGGAAGCCGGGATAAATCTCATGTACACATATGCATTCACCTCAAATAAGCAGTTTGGCGCCTATGTTGTACTGAGGGTTGATGATGTTGAAGCAACCGAGAGGCTTCTCAGTGACAAGGGCTTTGAACTGGCAACGGATGAGGAGATAAGCGGATGACAGGGTTGTTGTTCTGAGTGAAGCGGGGAATCTCAATCTGGGGAGGATAATATGGGATTATTTGATAAGTTTAAGAGGGGTAAGAAGGGTCAGGCAAAAGAAGATCATGATTCATTGCAGAATTCCCTTATGAATGATCTTAACGATGGTATTGTTGGTGAGGTTATCCATGGAGGACCTTCGGAACCGGAGGAACCGGAGGAGGAAGTGATAAACGGTTCATTTGCCATGGGTATCTTAAGTGTTCATAGGATCGAAGGTACCGACAATGTTGTTGCCACCGGAAATGTCAAGGGAAGTATGGCAGCAGGCATGACCGTGTCACTTCTGAATTTCGGTGATGATAACAGGAAAGCCGATACGGTCAACATACAGGGAATAAGCCGGGAAGGCGAAAATGCAGTAAGCGCAACAGACTGTGAGGTGTCCCTTGTACTGGAGGACGGGGCTGTTAAGAATATAAGGGTCGGAACGGTTCTCTACACACAGGATATGGGTGAGAACATTGTACATGATGCTTATGTAAGCGCATTGGGGGATGCCTATGTTAAGGATCGGGTGCTGGATCTGTCGGATGATGAGATAGATAACTTAAGCATTACCGATTGCTCTGAGATATGGAGGCTTAACAGCTGGTATATTTCTCATGCAGGCAAGGACGAGGATGAGGAAACCGGAGAAGACCGGAAGAAGAGGCTCGACAAGCTGATAAAGGCCCTGTGTGATAAGATCGTAAATGCAGATGAGATATATTACGTGCATGACAAGAGAACAGGTGAGGCCCATCTCTTCTCAAGGAATGTGGAAGCCGGGGACGGAGCTTATATATGCACACCTCCCGGGATACTTCTGGTCTCCAAGGCATACAGACAGCATTACAGGAAGCTGTACAATAACGACAAGACCGAGCTTGCCATAGTAAGGAATGGTGACGACAAGAAGGGTATCTACAATTTCCTTGCAGGTAATTTTTATATAAACGGCGCCTGCGGAGCTGCAATTAATGCGGTTCAGGTATCCATATCGGCCGGAATGCTTGCGGATGCTCCGGATCATTCGGGGATCCCGGTTGAGAACATTCCGGTCACCAATCCCGATCTTGTGAGATGGATGCTCCTTATCGGGCAGATGGATGCACCCGATAAGGATGATGAAGACTCAGCTCTTGCCTTTAAGCTCTATTACAGGTTTATGGGTATAGAGATGCTTAAGGCAAGGTTCATAATACCCATGAAGCATGATAATGAAGATAACGATATTGATTCGGGTATAGCAACCATGAAGGGCAAGGGCGGCAAGGATGCCATTATAATGTATACGGACTGGCGCAGGCTTAGGTCTGAGTACGGTAAGGATTGGGATGGGATGGTTCACAGCATCAGAGGACTAGTCGATAAGTTCGACTGTGCGATAAATCCCACAAGGTTCCCGGCGGCAGGCGCGTACATTACAAGGGAAATGTATGATAGCATGACTAAGATGGCCGGAATGGAAACCAAAGGGTAAAGGTGAAGAAGATGAGTGATCACACACTTAAGAATAAAACAGTGCTGCTGGGAGTAACCGGCAGCATTGCTGCATATAAGATAGCGTCGCTAGCCAGTGCGCTTAAGAAGCTCGAAGCGGATGTGCATGTCCTGATGACCAAAAATGCAACCAATTTCATCAATCCGATAACATTTGAAACGCTTACCGGAAACAAATGCCCGGTGGATACCTTTGACCGTAACTTTGAATTTTCTGTTGAACATGTGTCTCTGGCAAAGAAGGCTGACGTGGTCATGATAGCGCCGGCAACAGCGAATGTGATCGGCAAGCTTGCCTGCGGTATAGCCGATGACATGCTTACGACAACGGTCATGGCCTGTAAGTGTAAGAAATACATTTCGCCTGCCATGAATACGAATATGTTCGAGAATCCGGTTGTCACTGACAACCTTAAGAAGCTCGAAGCTTACGGTTACGGCGTGATCACTCCGGCAACAGGCTATCTGGCATGCGGTGATACGGGAGCCGGTAAGATGCCAGAACCTGAAACCTTGCTTGCCTATATCATGCGTGAACTTGCTCATGATAAGGATCTTAAGGGTAAGAGGGTTCTTGTTACGGCAGGTCCCACACAGGAAGCCCTCGATCCGGTCAGGTACATTACAAATCATTCATCGGGTAAGATGGGATATGCCATAGCTGAAGCCGCAATGCTGAGGGGTGCGGAGGTCACCCTTGTAAGCGGGCAGGTAGCCATTGAACCGCCCATGTTTATTGACCTTGTTAAGGTCACTTCGGCCGAAGATATGTTTAATGAGGTAACATCACGGGCCGATAGTATGGATATTATCATTAAAGCTGCTGCCGTGGCTGATTACAGACCGGCAACCGTAGCTGACCACAAGATGAAGAAAAAGGACGAGGATCTGTCCATTCCTCTTGAGAGGACTAAGGATATTCTTAAGTATCTGGGTGAGAATAAGAGAGAAGGGCAGTTCCTGTGCGGCTTTTCCATGGAGACCGAGAATATGGTAAAGAACTCCAAGGAGAAGCTCAGGAAGAAGAATCTTGATATGATCGCCGCCAACAGCCTAAGGGTTGAGGGAGCAGGCTTTAAGGGAGATACCAACGTATTGACGCTTATTACGGCTGATTCCGTCAGGGAGCTTGAACTGATGAGTAAGAAGGCGGCAGCCATGGAACTGCTTGATGCGATAATGGAGAGGATGGTTTCTTAGGAACGCCCCTTGTACTTGAAAAGATACATTAAAATCATGTCCCTTTATTGACAGGGGGCATGTATTTTATATAATTAAGCTGTAGGGTGATCCGGTGTATGCATGGCAACGCCAGGATCGTAACCGATCTGAACAGTTACATATGTTCATGATCTTAATTGTATTGTACCCGTTATGGGACAGGAACAAGGAGGAGAATCATGAAAAACAAAAAGTTATCTACCATTCAGTTAACCATTCTCGGACTGATGACGGCAATCCTGCTGTTAATGTCCTACACACCGCTCGGCTATCTTAATATCGGACCATTGGCTATTACATTTAACGTAATACCCGTAGCTGTTGCTGCTATTACCTGCGGCCCCTTAGGTGGTCTTATTGTGGGCGCGGTGTTCGGCCTTACCAGTTTTGGACAGTGTATAGGAATAGGCGGAGTCAGCGGTATGGGCGCGACTCTTTTTGCCATTAATCCTTTTCTTGCTTTTATCCAACGTTTTATTCCCAGGGCACTTGACGGGTTCCTGCTTGGATATATCTTTAAGGGTCTGTACGCTAAGACGGGCAAGCTTGGTATAAGCGCGGCAGTAACGGGTTTTTCTTCGGCATTTTTAAACACTGCATTCTTTATGTCGTCCCTTGTGCTTCTCTTCGGAAATACCGAGTATGTTCAGGGTCTTATCGACGGAAGGAACGTGATAGTCTTTATATGTGCGTTTGTTGGTATCAATGCTGTATGCGAGATGATCTCGTCAACGATCCTTACCAACATTATAGCTCTTGCCCTTAACAGGGCCCATCTTCTTTTCAGGGATGAAGAGCCCCGTGGACTCAAGGAAGCAGTTATCCGGTAGCCAGTATAACGATTCTTAAATACCTTTTCAAACAATTACAGATATGATTATAATTTAAGGAGCAGGGATTTATTCCCTGCTCCTTTTATCGTATCGCAAATGGCTGCTGCAATAGAAGAAACAATGTTCCGCCTTCAGCATAACCTGCGGCTTTTGTGGCAAATAAGGGTATTTCATGGTATTCTTATTTTGAGCCTGTTCTGAATAGTACAGTGGAATAATACAGGATTTAAGTATAAAATATTTAAAAAGTGAGGCGGTATATAGTGGCAGAAGAAAAGTATATGAAACGGGCAATCGAGCTTGCGTACAGAGGTGAGGGATTTACTAATCCCAATCCGATGGTGGGGGCGGTAATAGTAAGGGATGGCCGGATCATTGGCGAGGGGTATCACAGAAGATACGGAGACCTTCATGCGGAAAGGGATGCCCTGTCAAGACTTACAGAAGATGCGCAGGGAGCGACCCTGTATGTGACTCTTGAACCCTGCTGCCATCAGGGCAAGCAGCCCCCTTGTACCGGGGCGATCATTGATAATGGTATCGGGAAGGTTGTCATAGGGTCGAGGGATCCCAATCCATTAGTAGCGGGTAAGGGTGTTAAGATACTCAGGGAAGCGGGTATCGAAGTGGTTGAGGACTTCCTTAGGGATGAATGTGATGCCATCAATCCCGTTTTCTTTAAATACATAACGACGAAGCAGCCTTATGTGGTACTTAAATACGCCATGACCATGGATGGTAAGATAGCGACGAAAACGGGAGCATCCAAGTGGATCACGGGTGAAGAGTCACGCATTGAAGTGCAAAAGATGAGGCACAGATACATGGCCATATTGGCAGGCATAGGGACTGTGCTTGCGGATGATCCGATGCTTAATGTAAGGGTGGAAGGGCTTAAGAGTCCGGTAAGGATAATAGCGGATTCAGGACTTCGTATCCCCCTTGGGAGCAGTATAGTAAAGACAGCGGGAGAGTTAAGGACGATAGTGGCATATTGCGAAGCGGATACAGATATCGCGAATAAAGAAGGGGCCGGAACAAAAGGGGATGTATGTATTGATAAGATGGAGGAATTGAAGAAGGCAGGAGTCGAGCTTGTAAAAACGCCCTCAGAAAACGGCCATGTAGACGTTGCTTATCTTATGAACTACCTTGGCGGACAGGGGATCGACAGTGTTCTGGTCGAAGGTGGAGGGACCCTTAATTACAGCCTTATAAGAGCCGGTCTTGTTGACAGGGTTGATATGTTTATCGCACCTAAGATATTCGGAGGAAGAGATGCGAGAACCCCTGTTGAAGGGACGGGAATAGCCGGAGTGGATGAGGCTGTAGGCTATGTATTAAAAGAGGTTTCCCGTCATGGCGAAGATATACGGTTAAGCTATGTTAAACGAAGCATATAAATTCTATTAATCAATTTGAAATCGCAAACATAATTAAACGGAACCGTAGCGGATGGATAATTATGGTGAGAAATGTATTTTAGTTGGAGAAACATATTATGAAAAAAAAGTTGGTTTTGATTCTTATAGTATCCGGTATGTTCGCATTGTTGCTGACTTCCTGCGCTAAGAGCTCCGAAGCGCCAAATACGACCGCCGGACAGGCTTTTTCTGAAGAAAAAAAATCAGATGAAGTTCAGGCAAATGATGACACTAAGGAAAGTGCGAAGGAAGATGCGGTCACAAATCATATGAAGATCACTTTTGATGAGGGAAAGGCTGTGGATACTTTCTCACACGAATACACTGTAAATTACAGCGATTCTCAAAGCGGAAAGATCTGTGTCATCAACTTTTCAGACAACGGTCACTCCTATGAAATGTGTGTATCGTCTCTTGCGGAAGAATTTACCGATGATCAGATCAATACAATGATCAGCGCATTCTTATCGGAAACGCCGGCTGTTCTTGAAAGCGATGATCTTATTGATGCCGAGAAGTTTTCAATTTATATGTATGGTTCACTGGGCGAATGGGTATTTACGGATGATGATTTCAGACAGAGTGATTACGATGACTGGGGCGATCACGGGATGTGCTGGGCAGCATCGGCTTCGGATATGCTCTGGAACGCCGGATGGGCTTCGCTTGCAATGCGGAAGAATCCTGATCTTTCTCTTAATAATGTTGATGATCTGTTTGATTATTTTTGTTCCAACTTCACCAACGGGACATTCGCCGATGCTTATGACGGCATTGACTGGTTCATGAATGGCGGGTATGCGGATCATTTTCCGGATATGGACCCCGGCAATCTCCCCGAATACGTTGCGAGTGATTACACAAAAGAAGTATCATTCTCGGATAGTAACAATATCGAGACCGGCATCGAACTGATCAAAGCAATAAAAGACGGTGGAGCGGTCGGTCTTGCCGTTGACTTTTGTCAAAACGAATACCCGCTGAAAGAAAACAGTGATATCAGAGTATATTATGATCCTAATTACAACGGATACGTTGAGGGACGATACGAGCCAATCGACGAACCCGATAAAATCATAAAATCAGCATTTTATGTTTATGATGATAAAGGTCTGATCACAATCGTGGATAAAAAAGATGAAGATACATATACTAGCTCAGACGGTAAAGAATATGATGTCTTTAACGTACTCAAAGGTGATATCTATCCATTGGACGACGGATCATACAGCCTGATAGAAGACGATGGATACATCTCTTATTCTCTTCTTAGGGAACCGGAAGATATTGATTTTGACAATGTCCGCAGCCTCATAATGATAGGAAACGGTGCGCATGCCATCACGGTATCCGGATATGTTATCGACACCGGTGAAGATCAGGCGATAGACAGCGTGAAAGCCTTGTTTATAGCAGATTCCGATAATGACGCGCATTACTACAACATGCCTAAAGAGGTGCGGGGAAACGAGATCTCATCAAGAGCCTTGCGTCCAAACACTATGCAGTTGTTTAGAACATCTCCCGTGGTTGTGGATAAAGGATATGATGACGGTAATATCGATTATACTCTTAATATAGAAGGGTATATGAAAGAAACCTATACCGCCATAGCTGTCCTGACCGGACTTAAACCGGCACCTCGTATCCGTTGAAGCAAAGTTTTAACTTAAAAGCAACACTCTAAAAAATACTCCCAAACAAATCCCCGTCAGGCTAAAAGCAACAAAGAAATTGTCCAAATGCATTACATGTCTTGCACCATGTGACAAAACTGTGATATACTATATCTCGTTGATAATAAATAATATGAGGGGCAAAACACATTATATAAGGAGGAAACGGCATGAGAAAAAAGACAGGAAGATTTATTGGCATAATGCTGGCAATGATTCTGGCGTTTACGTCAGTAGGAGAGGCACTGCCTGCATTTGCGGCGGATGAACTTATCCTGATTGATGAAAACGGGGAGGATATCCTCTTAACGGACGCAGAAAGCCCTGATGAAGAAACTGCGGATCTTTCCGCCGCTCCTGATGCTAACGTAAGTGCAGAAGACGGCATAGGTACAGCTGATGGTGATGCCCATATAAATGAAGATATAGCTTCGTTCGATGAGGCAGATATATTAGCAGATACCGATGCGGGTATAACAGCAGATGGCGATACGCAGAGTGGCACGGAGCCCAATCCCATCAAGGATCATTACGATGTTAACGGTATATGCTACTATAATGTCAGTTCAAATAATATACAAAGTCCTAAGTTCTTCTATGAAGATCTGATCAATACAAGAAATAAGTATCTTGACGGCTACTCCCTTGCAGAGTTGTGGTCGATGACGGCTATAGGAATCATTCCGGATAATAGGTTCTTTTTCGGCGATAGGGAGGGAAAAGAGGCCAAGGAGAAGGCAATAAAGGAAATAAGAAACTCCCTAAGCGGTAATAATGTTTTGGGATGCAAATCTGATAAAGATGGCAAAAAAGCGGATCAAACGGTAAAAATAGATGCATATGCTATGCCGTATATTAAAATAGAGTATTCGAACTTTAAGCTTACCCCACTTCTGCCGGATGCATCTGTAAGTAACAACTATATCACAACAACAAAAGGCGAAGAAAATAAACCTTCAGGAGGTGTGAGGGCTTCACAACTTACCAACAAAGGAGTTGACGACTATAATGCGACATTTGCTGAAACAGAGGGAGGATCAATAAGCTTAACAAGTACAGTGAACCATTCAAGCAACTATTCGTATGAAGAGTCGATCGAGCTAGGCGTGGAGCATGATTTCGGATTCATGAAGGGTCATGTAAATGTTGGTTTTAAAGCGACACAGGCTGTGCAGGATGGCTGGTCAAAATCAGAAGCAAAAACCCAGACTTACAGCAATACCCGATCTGTGAGTGTTAAAGTTCCCGCCCACTCCGTTATGATGATCCAGGATTATGTTACGGATGTTGATGAATATACTGCATACAACTGTCCGGTTGCGCTTACATATCAGGTAAAAATTAATTACAGGTATAATGTAGACGCTGAAATAAAAGATGCCACGATTACTTTCGGATCTGATGCCAGAGCAGATCTTAAACAAAGAGCACTGGTGGAAGGTAAGATAAAGGATGGCTATGACAAGGAGGATATCACTTGGTCACAGGCATTTGCGATTGAAGATATAAATAAGGCGATCGAGCTTATCACCACACATGTTCCCATGTCCGGGACGGGAGCAAGCTTTGCGGCAGTGTTAGATGCCAAGGGTTTTAAGGTGAACGGAGCCATGCCACTGTATCCCCTGGAAAGAATCAAGCTGATGAAGCCCAATTATTCCTTTGTGGAGAATGGCACGGTAGATTATAATAACCTGCAATATTATACCGCCAATATGAAGGTTGGTGACTTTATTGTACCGGACAGTCTTGAACTTAACGGATATGACAGGGACGGTGTGCCTTACTGCAAGTTCTCCAAGGCATATGGAAGCTGGTATTTAGCTGATGAACATGGAGAAGAACTTGATGAAGATGAAGATTTGCCACCAGTTATCTCCGGGATGGTCAAGGGACAGAAAAGGTTTATAGCAGTCAGACCCGGTACCTGTTATCTGGTATACCGGATAGATGAGAAAACGGCAGGATATAACTCTTTCGATTATCAAAATGTCTATGCAACGAATGAGAGCCTTAAATCCACCGCCGCCCTTAAGATTGTTGTTGGGATCACGGATTATTTCGAGATCACCGGAAGCTACAATGGTAAGGTGGGAGCCGAGGCGGATGCTATAGATGCAAATGGTAAGCTGTCAGTAAAGCTTCGTGACTTCACCGGTAAAGAGATAGACGACTATACCTACAAATGGGAAGCACTTGATAATAGCGGTATCATACTCAACGAAGACGGTGATGTAACTTTCACCAGACCCGGTACATACAAGGTCAGGGTATTTAAGGAATACATGGGCGGTCAGAAGCTGTACTCAGACCCTGTGGAGATAACGGCAACAGAAGATGGTTCGGACCCGGATTCCCTGTATAGATTTAAGATCGAAGGCAGCTACAAGGGTCAGACGGGCGCCGAAGCCGAAAGTATAGAGGGCGAGGGTAAGCTTGCGGTGGAAGTTCTTGACAGTAGTGATAATGAGGTATTTTATAAATGGAAATCGGTGGAGCTTGAGAAGAAGGGGATCAAGCTTGAAGATGACGGAATGGTAAGCTTCACCAAGGCCGGTACCTTCCATGTAAGAGTGTATGTTGAGGATGATGATGGTAAAAAGTATTACTCCGCACCTGTTGAGATAACCGTTACGGATCCCCCTGCGGTAACCGAACCCAAGGCACTTGAACTTACTTACGATGGTACGGAAAAGGAGCTTGTAATTGCAGGAGCGATCGAAGGTGAAGGGAACCGGATGGTATATGCATTAGGAGATAAAGAAGATGAGGGGCCATCTGATAACAGGTATGATTATAAAATCCCAAAGGCAGGTAAGGTGGCGGAATACTATGTCTGGTATAAATGCGTGGATAAAGACGGTAAGGATATTACCGGTGCAAAATGTTTAAAGGTAACGATCAGCAAGGCAGAGTATGACAGACAGACGGAGCTTAATATCTATCATAACATTAATGAGGCGGCGGAAGAGAGAACTATTGATCTTGGTATCTTCCTTCCTGAGGATAAAACAGGATTAACCTACGGCAACCTTGAGACAGAAGGTCTTAACTACAGTGTAGTGCCCTCAATCAATAAGTATAGTAATCAGCTTAAATACACACTGGAGGATTCGAATACGGGAGGAAAGGGCAGCATAACCATACCTGTCAGCCTGGACAACTATAAGGATTACAATATCATCATAAATATCACTCAGGCGGCACCCTTTGTTAAGGAGCCGGTATCGTCAGTTGCTCTCAACTATAAGAGCTATAATATAGGCAAGGGTGAGTCCATAACCCTGACTGCAACCGTACTTCCCATGACGGCTGATCAAAAGCTTAAATGGACAGCTGATAATGATAACGTTACGGTTATCACTTCGCCGGACTCATTGATGGCATACGTTACCGGAAAGAATGCAGGTGACGTCAAAGTGACAGCCATGACAACTGATGGCAGCAAAAAGAAGGCGGTCTGCTCGTTTAAGGTAGGAAATCCCGTTGGTGATTTCACGATCTTGGGTAAGAAGGGTGCGACGGATCTTGCAATAGGAAAGAAGCTTGCCATGACAGTAGACTGGGGGACCTCTAAGCCCCAGAATACGGGTATATATTGGCAGGTTGATAATGATTTTATTGCCGCCATCTCCGATAAGGGCGTGCTTACAGGCAGGAATGAAGGCAGAGTCAAGGTATATGCCGTAAGTAAAGCCAATAACGGGATCATAAAAACAACTGATATCACGGTATATGATCCCGTGAAGAAGGCAGGCTTAAGCGCAACTAAGGGAGTAGTCAGCAGAAGCGAAAATGCCAAGGGCTTTACATTAAGCGCCTATGCCACCGGAGTGCTGCCCAATATGAGTAAGAACAGTGCCACCGGTGTCAAGCCGGGCGAGAGGCCGATCATTACATTTTCTGCGGATGAGAGGTACTTAAAGCTGACTCAGGTTGATGGCGATCCGGCATCGGTGGTCATAACAGCGGCAGAGGGAACCGGAAATGTTAAGAACATTCCGGTGAAGGCTGAGATCAGTGCCTATAAGTATAATAAGACCCTGACCTGTAAGGTAAGTATTGTGGATTCCAACCCGCTTAAGGAAGTTAAACTGAATAAAAAGAAGCTGTCAATTGATGAGGGTAATTCCGATGATTCACTCAGCGTAAGCCTTACCCCTGCTAATCCCGATGGAATTGACAGCGTCACATGGGAAAGCAGCGACAGCTCAATCGCCAGGGTTGATGAGAAGGGCTGCGTAACCGGAGTTAAAACAGGAACTGCCGTGATAACCGCGAAGGCAGGCGATAAGCTAACAGCTTCCTGTAAGGTGACGGTAGCTCCAAGGATAATAAATATCGCATTTACCAACAAGGATACACTGTCTGAGAACGGGCTGGCTAAGGGGAAGACCTTTAAGCTCAAGGTGGCAAAGGAGCTGTCAGGTTCCGGGAAATCGTCCTCTACCTTGGATTGGTGGAGTTCGGATCCTTCCGTTGCCAGTGTGGACAAAAACGGTGTGGTCAAGGCATTAAAACCCGGCAGTGTTATGATCCTTGCCATGGCGAGCGAAAATGCGTCGGATAAGCGTTATCAGCCCAGTGATTATGTAGAGTTTAAGGTATATACCCCTGTTAAGAAGCTGAAGATTGACAAGAATAAGCTGATGCTTGGGACTGAGAAGTCGAACTGCTACGGTAAGATCACAGTGGTGGAAGTACTGCCCGATGATGTGGAGGATATTAATATCAAATGGACCGTAAAACCATCCATAGTGCAGCTTGCAGCCATATCCGAACATGACGGGCCCACAGATGAGGCATTTAAAAATGCAGGTGCTTCTGTCACTACCGGAGACGGACAGGTTCTGGCTGTTAAGGGCTTATACAAGGGTAAGGCGACCATTACAGGCGTGGCACAGGACGGCTCCAATAAGAAGGTTACCTGCACTGTGATCGTGAAATAGATGTTAATCCCCTCAAAGGTTGACATCCGGATATAATAAGTATAGTATAATAATTGATTTTTCGGGGCAGGGTGTGATTCCCGACCGGCGGTATTTCGTAAGATGAGTCCGCGAGCTTAGGCTGATCCGGTGTGATTCCGGAACCGACAGTAGAGTCTGGATGGAAGAAAGGTCGATAGACTGAGGAAGCATAGGATGTTTCCGGATTGCGATTTTAAGCCCCCGATCTTCGGGGGCTTTTTTTGTGCAGAGTTCATTAAGGAATCGGGATTATGTTCACGGGAATAATAGAGGAACTTGGGACAGTAAAGGATATCGGAATAACGGGAAACAGCGCTCAGATAAAACTGAGCGCCGAAAAGGTGCTCGAAAACACGAGGATAGGCGACAGTATTGCCGTTAACGGAGTATGCCTTACCGTGACCGGCATCACATCGGACGGTTTCAGTGCCGATGTTATGCCCGAGACCCTGAAGAGGACTTCCCTGTCCATTGTAAGGCGCGGAGACAAGGTCAATCTTGAACGTGCCATGGCAGCGGACGGACGTTTCGGGGGGCACATAGTATCGGGCCATATAGATGGTACCGGTACCATACGGGATTATAAAAAAGACGGGAATGCAGTGTGGGTGACCATATCGGCCCCGGATGATATCCTTAAGCTTGTCGTTGAGAAGGGGTCTATCGCCATTGACGGGATAAGCCTGACGGTTGCTTACGTTGATGATATCTGCTTCAAGGTGTCGATAATACCGCACACGGCAGGAGAGACCACACTGCTTATGAAGCGGGTCGGGGATCCTGTAAATCTTGAGACCGACATTATAGGGAAGTATGTCGCGAAACTTCTGGGACAAACTGTAGGATCACCCGGGAACGGAACTTCCACCGGACTTACCATGCAGATGCTTGAAGAATTTATTGGGTAATATTTAGATGAGCGGAGCGGAGTACATTTTCACCGAGAGGAACAGTGCTCCCTGACCGGATGGAAGGGAGAGGAAAAGAACGAGAATGGATTCGAGATCTTTTCCGGTACTGTGACGGTTCGGGGGAAATCGTACGACGTAGAGCGGAATAGAATGGAACACAGAACTATGGGAGTAAACTATGGATTACGAGTATAATACGATCAAAGAAGCTATCGAGGAGCTTCGCGCAGGCCGGATAATCCTTGTGACGGACGATCCCGACCGGGAGAACGAGGGTGACTTTATCTGCGCGGGTGAATACGCGACACCTGAAAATATCAACTTCATGGCAACCTACGGGAAGGGCCTTATATGTACGCCGATGAGTGCCGAAGTGGCGAGGCGTCTCGGATTCCCGCAGATGGTCTCCGAGAACACCGATAATCACAGCACAGCCTTTACCGTGTCTATTGATCACATCAATACAACGACAGGTATATCGGCGGTAGAACGTTCTTATACGATCATGCAATGCTGCAATGAGGAAGCCGGACCTGATGATTTCAGGCATCCGGGACATGTATTTCCCCTTACGGCAAGGTATGGGGGAGTCCTTGTCAGGAACGGACATACAGAGGCCACGGTGGATCTGTGTAAGCTGGCAGGCCTTAAGGAAGTGGGAGTGTGCTGCGAGATCATGGATGAAGACGG
>DFKQ01000057.1 GCA_002373875.1 Lachnospiraceae bacterium UBA3641 | reverse complement strand
GCTATGAGGAACTGAGGTACAGTGACAATTTTATGTTCTGCAAGGTCATGGATGACCGGAGCCTGTGCAGGGAGGTGCTCCAGTGTCTGCTGAGGCGGCCTGTTGGGGAGCTTACTGAGGGTCAGATCGAGAAGGAGATACGATATGTGGAGGGTGGAAAGCCTATTCGCCTGGACGTATACAATGAAGAACATTCGGGAACAGTGTATGATACCGAAATGCAGAATCTTAACCATAAATCGGTAGAGGCTCTTCAGTTACCGAAGAGGAGCAGGTTCTATCAGAGCTCGATAGATACCGACTACCTTAATAAGACGAATTCCTTCAGCAGATTACCTGATAGTTATGTGATCTTTATATGTACTTTCGATCCCTTTGGGGAGGGATTAGACAAATATACCTTCAGGGAAAGATGCGATGAGGAACTGAAACTGACATTGGGGGATGGAACCTGTAAGATATTCTTCAACTGTTGTTATAAAGGTGAAGAAGTAACGGAGGATATCAGAATGTTTTATGAATATGTGGAAACCGGGAATGCCGGAAACGAGCTTACCAAGAAGATTGATAAGGCAGTAACCAAGGCAAGAAACAATGAGCAATGGCGTTCGGAATACCTTAGAGAACGTGTCTTGCTGGGTGAAGAAAGAGAAGAAGGCATAAAAGAAGGAATAAAAGAAGGAATAAAAGAAGGTGGTGATATTCGGGATAATGAGAGGATCTCGGATATGCTCAGGCGTGGTAAGACGGTTGATGAGATAGTGGACTTCTGCGGATATTCGAAAGAGCAGGTCGAAAAGGTAGAGAAGAGCATGCTGACCCCGACGGAATAGGTAAAGTCCAAACAGGCAAATAGAATAAGAAGTAAGAGAATAAACTCCTGATGTAAAGTATGGAATTGTTAATGCTTTATGTCGGGAGTTTTTCTATGAAATCAGCAGATATAGGAATAGGGAAAAAATTAAGAAAAGTCCGTATATATAACGGATTAAGCCAGCAGGAGCTGGCAGATGCGCTAAATACCAGCAAGGCGGCAGTCAGCGCATATGAAAAGAATAAGATCATGCCGACCTTCGCAATGCTTATTAAGATGGCCGGAATCCTTAATGTGTCCACGGATTATCTTCTTTCCTTCGGAGATGAGCATCTGGATGAGATCTATGATGTGCCCCCGACAGAAACGAAGGCAGACAAGACCGGTAATGAAAGAGCCCGGAAGTTAAACGGCCGCTTCATGGGTATCGGGGATCAGATAAGAGAGCTTAGGGAAGAGAAGGGACTGTCAAGACAGGAGCTGGCGGATGAGCTGTCCCTGTCAGTGACAAGTATACAGAAATACGAAAATGACATATCGGCACCATCGTATGGAACGCTTCTTGATATGGCAAGGTATTTCAATGTTACAACCGAGAGACTGTTTGGCATTGAATCGGGAAGGAAGCTGGATGTCAGCTGCCTGCCGGATGATAAGGCAGATATGATAAGGAACCTTGTGGATGATTTTGGCCGGGGTTAAGTGGAGGAAGACGAAAATGAGCGCACTGGAATATAAAGTAGAAGGTTTGGGAAAGAGGCTTAAGGAGCTCAGGGAGAAGAAGGGGCTTAAGCAGGATGAGCTTGCAAAGAAGACGGGTATCGGAAGGTCATCCATCAGCCTGTATGAGGTGGAGCTTGCGACACCTACATATACGAATCTGATAAAGCTGGCGCAGGAGCTTGATTCTTCCACTGATTATCTTCTGGGCTATGAGCCGGAAAGGTATATCGATCTGTCCGGGATAGGTGATAAGCAGAAAAGGCATATAGAAGAGCTGTATAACATGTTTATGTCGGCCGGCGCAACCCGATAACAAAACGGCAAGCCATTTCGTTATCGGGTATAAATGAAAGAAGGAGGATAAATGGCAGTGAAGGATATAATGGTAGATGGATTAAGTGACAGAATAAGAGAACAGAGAAGAAAGCTGGGGATTACCCAGAGTGAAATGGCTAAGAGGATAGGCGGTGGAACAAGGACCGTGAATGACTATGAAAGAGGAGTAAGACAGCCATCATATGCCAGGCTTCTTGCCATCGCCACGCTGTTTAACGTATCGACGGACTACCTGCTGGGAGTAAAGAAGTGAGAATTCCTGTTGATCCTGATTATCTCGTCGATCCCCATGTCATCAAGGTTAGTACAGACAGCGTAGAAGCCGTCATACTTTTCTTCTTCATTGATCAGATCAGTATTGAGATGAATCTGACAAAATAAAAAGACTGGGGATCCAGTCTTTACAAAGGTTTGAGGGTTGTTTATGATTCAGTTGTTTGAGGTTGTAAATGTAAACCTAAATAATAAATAGGTTGACAATCATACTCCTCCGGATTATAATCACTTTTAAAAGATTTAATCCGGAGGAGTATTAAGATGAACGGCAAGTACAAAACATTGGACCTTATCTATATGGCTATAGGAGCAGCCCTCATAGCGGTATGTTCCTGGGTAACCATACCTTTAGTGGTACCCTTTACCCTGCAGACCTTTGCGGTCTTCACGGTTGTTGAACTTCTGGGAGGTAAGAAGGGATGCCTGTCTATCCTTGTATATATCCTGCTCGGGGCAGTCGGTCTTCCGGTTTTTTCGGGCTTTAAGGGTGGCATTGGAGCCCTTATAGGGACTACCGGCGGATACATCATAGGCTTCATATTCATTGCCCTTATATATCAGCTGTGTGAGCAGCTGTTTGGAAGGAAGCTGTATGTACGGATCATATCCATGGTGGCAGGACTGTTCGTCTGCTACGCTTTCGGTACCGCCTGGTTCATGATCGTGTATACGAGGAACACCGGCGCCATCGATATGGGAACGGCATTTGGCTGGTGCGTGATCCCCTTCATTATTCCCGATCTTGTCAAGCTGGGACTTGCAATGCTCGTTTCAACAAGATTATCGGTGGCATTACAGCTGAATCCGGCTTCATAAAGCAGCTTGCCACGCTGTATCTGATTTTTGTTGTTAAGACCTGTGTTTTTATAGTATACTTTGCTATAGAACACAGGTTTTTTTGTTAAGCAAATAACGGGAACGCTCACGCGAAGAATCCAAAGATCATGCTAAATATAAAGGGTAAAAAACGTAAAAAAAGAAGCCGCTTAAGGCTCCTTACAGCGATCCTTCTGACGGGGACCCTGATAACAGGAGGATGGGACAGTGCGCCCTTTACAGTCATGGCAGCAGAGGAACCGGTGGAGGAGAGTATATCTGCAAATGACATACCCGCAAATGAGATTTCCGACGTGGACCGGGAACCGGTATTTCTTACTAAGGATCAGCGTAATACGGCAAGGACGTTAAATGAAGAGTTAGATATTATAAGAGACAGATCATCCGATGAAGATTATCTTGAAGGCAGTGCCATGTTCTTAGCCGGCTCCCTTGAGGAAGCCGGGCGAGTCGCATCCCAATACGGTGCTGAGCTTACCGGCTTTTCGGAGGGTGTGGCCGTTATAAGCTTTAATGACAGGGGGATAGAGGAGGCGCTTGCCGAAGTTACTGAGGATATGGAGCGTGTCCTCATGGCCGAGGAAGAGATCAGGTCAGATACGGCGGGAGCGGATGGCAGCGGACTAATAAATGAAAGGGCAGGGGACTTGTATGAGGAAATTGCGGATATCGATGTTTCAGGGTTACCCGATGTACCGGTGTACCCAAACTACCTGTCCGACCTTGACGTTTATCCGGAGGATGATCCGTTGTATGGCACCAGCAACATAGCTCCCAGGGGACAGTGGTTTCACAAGGCCATAAATACGAAGGATGCCTGGGCTCTCGGAGCTGACGGAAATGGAATAAGGGTGGCGGTCATAGACAGCGGGATCGATACCTCAAATAACGATCTGAACTGCGAGGCGGCCTTGTATGTAGAGGACAGTGTCTTTAAAAAGGTTCCAAAATATGCCGATCTTGTATATGACACGGGAGAAGATGAGAACGGTCACGGCACACATCTTGCCGGGATAATAGCGGGCCTTGACAATACGATTGGAGGTATAGGTGTTGCGCCGGGGGCCGGGATAATATCGATCCGGGCATCATCCTCTCAGGGTAAGCTTGCGGACAGCGACATTGCCATTGCGATCCAGATGGCTATAGATAATAAAGCGGATGTTATTAATTTCAGCTTCAGCGGGAACCATTTTAACGAGGTGATAAATGCGAAGATCCGGGAAGCCATAAAGGCGGGGATAGTTTGTGTCGCTTCCGCCGGTAACAACAGCACGGATGAACCTGCCTATCCTGCATGCTATGACGGAGTTATCTCTGTAGGCTCATATGCCGATGACGGGTCACTCTCATCGTTTTCCAACTATGGTTCTTCAGTAATGCTCGCGGCACCCGGCTCGGATATCATGTCCACGATGGTGGTGGATTCCCAAGCCTATATGCGCAGGCAGAATTCCTTTACGGATACATATCTTAACGAATGCTCATACGGTAAGCTCAGCGGAACCTCCATGGCTGCTCCGGTGGTGTCGGGGGTGGCGGCACTTGTAAAAAGTGTACACAGAGACCTGTCTGTGAAGCAGATAACACAGGCCATCAGGGAGTCGGCGCCTCAGGAGGTCCACATAAACGGATCCCGCATGGTCACAGGCGGCGTCAATGCTTATAAGGCTGTAGCCATGGGCGAAAAGGGAAGCCTTAGCGATGATCCGGTGACGGTTTCGGAAGATGACTATCTCTTCTTCGGTGCCGGGGATGAGATCAGCGTGAAGGCCGGAAAGAGCGTGCCTCTTGCGGTCTGTACTTCAATTAAGAACACCGGGCCCGTCTACTATGTAAACAGCGGGAGCGGGATGATCACGGTGAATAAAAAGGGTCAACTCACTGTGAATAAAAGGGCTGCTTCAGGAGACACAGCGACCGTGACGGTTAAGTGCGCCTCTCTTACAGATACGATCAAGGTCACAGTCATTGACAGCAGGACACCATCATCAAGGTTTGCCTTAAGCGCAGGGAGTATGCCTTTGTCAACCACAGAAGGAGTGGGCATGAACTCCGCCAAAATATATATGACCGGCGGTGATACGGACCGTCCCTATCGCCTGGTGCTTACAGGAAAAGGAGCTGCCTGCTTTAAGTCGGGTGGGAGAGAGCTTAATGTATTTCACAATTATAAGTCGGAGGATGGCAGTATAGCGGAGGTTTACGCGAAAAAAAACGGAACAGCCACCCTGACGGCATATGCCACCGATGGTTCGGGCTACAAGGCTTCCCTTAAGATAAAGTGTGTGACGCCCCTTACAGACGTAAACATTACATATAAAAACATACCTGTACCGGGAAGGATCACCATGTCCCGGGGCTCGGTGCTTCCACTTAAGGCACTGGCCCTTAATGCAGCCGGTAAAAAGGCAGAGGGTAAGGTTAAATATACCTGGAGCGGAGAGCATGTAAAAAACGGAAGAGTCAGGGCACCCAAGAATAAAACCTCCTTTCCCGTTACCGTAACGGCAGAGTGTAACGGTTTTAGCGCGACCAAGACGGTCAAGGTGGACGTTTCAAGGGAAGCAGGGGTTATTTATATGGGGTATTACTACAGAAACAGTAAAGGCGGCTGTTCCTATGTCAATTCCGTAAGCAGCAGGGCGGATAAGGAAGGAAACGCCTACAGGGTAGGAGTAAGCTACGGGTTATCGGCAATGCCCGATCTAAGCTGTGTCCATCCCAAGGGGGCAAGGACAGGCCTCATGGGGCCGTATGCCTTCACAAGGAAGGGAAATGACCCGATAGGATATGATAATTCATCCAATGAATCCGGGTACTATATCAGCTCCGTCACCGGTCCGAAGGTTGATGATATTGTATACGGTGACGGCGGGGTACGCTCCTTCACACCCGGAAAAAAGGGGAAATATAAATTCATCTTTACCTCCCTTGACGGCTCGGGGAGGACCTTTACCATAAACATTAATGTCACGGAAGAAAGAATACCGGACGAGGAACAGGAAGACACTGAATATAAGATGATCGGATTTTGAACATCGGGATCCGGCACAAAGGGAGGTATTTTATGAAAAAGATCTTTAAAAGGGTTTTGAGCGTACTTTTGAGCGCATCGGTTATGCTGACATCCATGCAGATGCCTGTTTATGCCCACTGGGATACAGGGAATGATGAGAAACCCGTAAAGGTGGTCAGTAAGGAAAAGGGAACCTTTGAAGTGGGGGAAAGCTGGGAGGAGACATACCCCTACGGTGCCTTCCTGTTTGATAATTCCGATGCCGTGGTAAGCGAGGGAGGAAGCGGGATAAGCATTCCCCTTTACAGGCTCGGCGGAACGGAGGGAAGAGCGACCGCATATGTGACCTATGCCCCCGCAGTCACCGGTCTTAGTGACGGAAGTCCTGCCTACAGCACGGCTGCCGGAAGCGATGATGTCAGGATAGAGATCGAGGATGAGCTTCCCGTTGCGAAGTATCAGGCCGTGGGCAAGGATCCCGAGCCTGAGCCTTCAGGGGTCAGAATCACCCGGTCAGCCTACAGCGGAGAGAATGCGCAGGAAGGAGATCAGGTACTGACTCCGGATATCGAAGCCGATGAATATCAGTGGTATATCCTTGCGGACGGGATATGGCATATAGTGGAGGGAGCAACAGATAAGGAATTCGTGGTCAGTCAGGATGACATTGAAGATCATGATTTTCGCTGCGTATATAAAAAGGAGGGAACCTCCTACAGTACGGATACATTAAAGGGCGAGACCTATGTAAAGCCTGAGGCTGAGAGCCTTCAGGAAATGCCGGAGGATATTAACCTTAAGCCTGAAATAAGCTTCACAGAGCTTGACACGGATGAATCGGATCCCTACGCTGCCTCGGTGTTTGCCGTGACCTTCGCGGATGGGGAATGGAAGAAGGAGATCCGTGTTGAAGCTCCCGACAATGATGAAGCGCAGCCCCTGCGCCTTGGGACCTTTACGATATTAGAGCATGAGGGCGGTGAGATATTTTCCGATGCTTCCACCGTAACCCTTCAGGTTGTGGATAATGATGAGGGCGCACCATATACAATAGGCTTTGAGGAGGCTGAGATTCAGGCCGACAAGGCGGAAGGTATAGCTGTTCTTAAGTTGAAGCGTACCGGAGACGGGCAGGATGCCATAACCATTGACTGGTCAACGGCCGACGGGACAGCCGTATCCGGAAGGGATTATAAGAGTGTAAATGGCACCGCTGTTTTCTATGCGGATGTGGATGAAGTTACCATCGAGGTTCCCCTTATTGATGACGGTGAAAAGAGTGATGAGGAGCTGACCTTCAGTGTGGAGCTTGGTGATGTAAAAGGCGATGCCGGGAACCTTCTGACCCTTACGGAGGATCATGCGCAGATAAGCCTGATTAATTCAGGCCGGAAGGGTATCGGGAAGGATGCCGTCACCTTTACCCGCAGCATGTCATCCCATGACGGCGCTGTGGAAGATGAGGAGGATGAGCCGGTTCACGGTGAGCAGGTGATCACGCCGGAGGAAGACCTGCTTAAGGGTGAGATCGCGGGTCTTGATGGAACTTCGGATGATGAACTGTCGTCCCTTACTACATATAACTACGGTGAGATATCCTTCAGCGGAAATCATGGGGGGTCTTACTGGAGTGACTATGCTTATGTGGCAGGAAAGGCTGATAAAGATATCTCGGGCTGGAACCGTGGGTCGGCAAGCGGAAACGGATGGAAGATAACAAGCGACGGCGACTCGAAGGCAGAGTTAAAGATCGCCAACATGCCCCAGATGTATAAGCATTTCTACGGTAATTTTGAATACAGCGCAGGCTTCTGCAGCGGATGGTACTTCAGCCTGGGTCATGCATACGGCTGGTCCGAGCTGATGCCGGGGATCGTTAAGACGCCGGATGCTCCCACCACAAGGTGGGACGGTCTTACACGTAAGATATCCTACGGAAAAACAAGGACAATAAATCAGGGCTGGAATATCGATTCCAAAGTTTCCGGTATTGCACTGGGAACCACCTATCATGATCACAAATCATCGGATGATGTAAAAAGTGAGATCACATACGGGTACCTGACCAGAAGGGCCTTTAGTAAAAAAATGCGTTTAAGCATTCATACCTCAAATGACGGAGATAGCGGAAACGGCAATGTGGCCACTGCGCCTGAGAACGGTGCTGCCTTAAAGGAAGACAGCGGCGTATATAAGAACATGAAGCCCGAGATCGTGATAGAGAACATGGCCGGCGGCGTGGATAATTACGGCGACCTGTATGTGGGCAGCAAGCTCAGAGTATCCCTTAAGAGCACCGACAGCTACAAGCCTTATTCCGGAAGTGAACTGAACTCGGCCGTTTATGTGACCCGTTCCGATGGCTCGATCCTTCCCGCAGGGGTTGTGACGGCAGGCGGAAACGGCACTTACAACATAAAGATGGTGTGGGACGGCATGACAGAAAGGGATTTGAATGATACCTATACCATCAATGTTGTAATGACAAGAAAACAGGATATTGAGCTTAACCTGTCTCCTTCGGTACCCAGAATTGATGGGAATGAGATGAACATCGACACAGGCAGGATCGGTGAAGCCTGGGATACCTTCTGGCAGAGGGGGTCGGATAAGATCACCCTGGGAGTGAGCAGGACATTGAAGGATGCTCCTCATTACAACGGTCAGAAGATCGATGAAATCACGATCAAAAAAAGCGACTGGGTGAGCGGTGACAAGAACCCGCTTAAGCTCCTGGGAACCTATAACGACATACAGTATATAAACTTCAACCGCAAGTCAGGAGACAGGATACTCTTCAATAAAAAGGCATATAAGGGAAATGAACGCATATATCTTAACGTAGAGTCCTTAGCCTTCAGTAAACTGAGTTTTGCTTATTATGAGGAGAGCTATACAAACCTGCCAGGCATCATGGAGGTCTCCGTGAGCAGGGTGGAGCTGTATCTTGACGGTGATGCCGATGAGAGGATAGCGGGAAGCTATAATGAGAAGACGGGTTATTTCGTTCTGGATGACGGAACGAAGGATAAGTTCGTGATGTATCTTGATAAGGACGGCAGCTATGATGAGGCATCCTTCCAGCCCCTGGAGCTTGAAAACGGTAAATTTGCCCAGTATTTTGCCAAGGTCTACTACACCATGACCCCCAGGTATCTGAATCCGCCAAAGGGGGTTAATGGAAGTGCCCAGGTGCTTCCGGCCCTTGTCACAAGCATTACCGATGAAGGAAATAAGGCACAGCTTACAGACGAACAGAAGAGCTACCGTTACATTCTTTCGGGGAAGGATAAGAGCGGTCGGAGGACCTCGGACGGTCATGTGATGTTCGGGGAAGAGGCAAGCGGCATCAATTATGTGGACGTACCCCTTGGGGGTGACCACAGCCCGGTAAGGCAGGATGAAGACGGCAAATACCTGTGGACACCAAAGTATGTGGGCAACCTGATCTATCCCTACAGTGATCCCGAGCCCATACAGATAGAACACAGTCTGGCAGGAGATAACATACCTCTTGCTGACATATCCTATGACGGGAATGGCAAAGTGACCACTACGGCGGAAGGCAAGGCGAACCTTAACGGATATCTGGGATCGCTGGTTGCTGATACCACTATTGCCTTGTGCGTTACCGAACAGAAGCATACATCGGATGAGCTTCGTGCGGATAAGAATACTGCCCTGACACTGCAGCCTGAAAACAGTGCTCTCACAGGCCGGAGCGCAGCGCCAAACGGAGCATGGAATACCGATATTGAACCTCCGACAATGGGAGAGGGTGGCTTTAACACAGCCGACAGCGGACAGTCATACTCCGAGTTCAACACCGATTACGCTGCTAATATAGCCGCAACCACGGAAAGCTTCCAGGGTCTTGCCACCGTATTCACGGGCAAGAATACGATCAGTATTGCCATCGCTCTTCCCATTGCCAGCAGTCAGTATGACTATCAGAGCGGGACGGATAAGAACAGGGTTTTCCCCGATACGGTCAAGGATCCATTTAACAGAAACAAGGATCTGATCGCAGGCTACATGAGCGACATGAAGAACGGAAGCTATGACAAGATCGTTGATGAGCTGAAAAAGGGCGGTTATAAGGCAGGAGAAGGAGGTAACCTTAAAAGCGAGAAGCATTCGTTTACAATAAGCTTTTCGGCTGCATTTACCCTGAAATACGACACCAGGGATAATGCATGGTATCTGCAGGAATTCGCGCTGGGCGCGGCAGGAAGCTTCAACTACCGCTATGAGGTGCGTCTTGCGGTATGTCCTCTTGTTTACGCCTTTGTCTCAACTACGGTCGGAGTAACGGTCAGTACCGGCGGCACCATCATGAGGACCGAGGTTGAAGGGGACAAGCCCTATATAAACGGAACCGAAAGGAAGCTTAAAAAGGGTACGGTTCTTGAAGTTCCCACAGCCTATACCAACATGTATATCCGTTTTAACGGCAAGGTTTATGTGGAGGTCAGGGATGGGAAGGATTCAACAACTGCGTCTTCCGATACTACCAAGGGATATTTACAGTCAGACGGAAGCAGCAAGGTTCAGATAAAGTTCAAAAAGGTGCGTGGCAGCATGTCCTTTGACGATGCGAAGAGTACCAAATATGTCCGTATCGTTGCTCTTAATGACACCACCATAACCTATTTAAATAACATAGAGAGCATAAAGAGCGAGTTGACATGGAGCGGTGTCAGCGTAGCTCCAAAGGTCAATATTGAAGCCGGCGTCGGCGCAGGAGTTGAAGGTCTGAAGGTTGAAGCCTTTGTCAAGGTCCTGCTGTCCGCCAACTTTGTGTTCGGACGTCCTCACAGTGACGGAACCAGGGGAAGCCTGGAGGTTGCAAGCGCCAACTTCAACATCAGTATTGCCCTTCGGGCGGTGCTTCTTATGATGAGCTGGGAGATAGATGCGGTAGGTGCCAAGATAACCTATAACGGAGATACCAATACCTGGACCAAGTCATACACCCTGCTGGGCAAGGACCACAAGATCGATCTTGTGACCGGCGAAGAGTCAGGAGGAACCACCGGCTCCGGTCTCGAACTTCCTAAGGATTTAAGTGACAGCTTTACCATATACTCAAGCCAGCCTGAGGACCTGTCCTCTCTTGATGCATACAAGCCGGACGATGCCAATGTTCCTTTCGAGCTATCGGGCTATAACAGCTCGGAGGAGGCGATCCGCCTTGCGGACGGTCTCGATATAGGCTACGACTACAGGGTCGTGACGGCAAACGGAATAAACTATGTGATATATACGATACCACGTAAAGACGGTAAGGGAATGGATAAGACAATGCTTGCCCTTTCACGCCTTGTAACCACCTTCGATGCTTATCTTGAAGAGGGTACGGAGAAGACGGGAGAAGAGGGTAACGGTCTGGGTCTTGTCAACCCTCTTGACTGGGAAGAGAAGACAGATTCAAAGGGTGTAAAACACAACGTTGTAAAGGCTCCGGGTGAAAGAAGTGATACCCCTTATATACTCGTCGATCTTAAGGAGACAGACGGAAAGCTTGCAGACGACGGTACCGGAGACCTTGGTTTCGATGTCAAGGTGATCGATGATAAGATATATGTTTCATGGGTAAGCTACAATGAGCCCGTTCCACAACCGGATCCCGACACGGAAAAGGCCTTCAGGGATGCAGCAAAGAATACGGTGGTCAAGTTCGCTTCCTATGATGTGACGGGGAATAAAGGATTTAACGCTGCCACCGTAATAAGCGATCCAACGGATAAGTCGGCTGTATATGCGCCCTCCATCATAAACGATGAGCTGGTCGCCTTCGTTAAGGCACATCATGTAAGCGATTCCGAGAGAGAGGCGCTTGTGGAGAAATATTCGAAGAAGCTTAATGCTGAGGGCTACTATAAGGATACGGGGGACGACGCCGGTAAGTCGATCTATGCACATCGTATGACGACCTATACGACAGCCCTGGATTACAAGGGTGATTCGAGCACACTGTGTCTGTATGATGCCAAGGCGGAAGGAATGTATGAGGTTATGAGTGAGCATCAGTCAGGGTCGGCCGAAGATGACCCGATAAAACCCATTGACAGGCTGAAGGGATTGGTACTTACAGAGGATGGCATGGACGTTGTTTTCCTGACCTACTCTTCATGGAATGAGAATACGGATTCAACCTCCGAAGAAGAGGGATATGATGCGGGAATGTATTTAGAGCCTGTCCTGAGAGAAGGAGCCATGGCTTTCCCGACGGAGATAAACCTTATTGAGGAATTTAATTCGCAGCTGTCTCCCCATACCTATTTTGATGCCCTTCAGCTGTATGAGAAGAGATTATATGACGAAAACAGCGGCAGTATGAATGACAGCCTTCTGATCCTGGGGCAGGGCGGTAAGATATTTACGATGCCCTTCTATTATGACGCTGGTGGCAGTATGTCTGTTGGCACCCTTCAGTCCACTGAGTTCTACGGCGGCAGTGCCGATGAGCAAAAGAGCGAGTACTCGTTTGGTGAGGACGGAATGGGAAATCTTGCCACGGTATACACTCACAGGGTGGATAATACCACGAATACCGGCCTATATCTGAGCAGATTCGATGAAAGGGACAGGACCTGGGGCAAGGGCGTACTTCTGGCTATGCGGTATATGACTGTTAACGAGGATGCCGCACGGTACGGATGGTCCGATGAGGATACACAGAAGGCCTACCTGGGCGAGCTTGATGGTTATGAAGGCGGAGGTATGGATCAGTTCGTATTCTATAATCCCCAGATCGCCCTTGGCCAAAAGGCCGATGTGACCGATGAAGGCAGTGGGGATATAGAATACAATGAGAACCGGGACGACGAGACCGACGATCTTACGAAGAATGATTCAACGCTGGTTATCCTGACTCAGGGCGATATGGAGTACCTTGCATCACAAACGGTGGAAGGAACCAGGTTTATCACTCCGGGCGCAACGCCCCCGGCAGGAGCCGCTTATAAGGCGGGGATGGGTATCTACGCCATTACCTACGGTGTGGGCAACCAGAGCATAGGGAACGGTAATATAAGCTTCGCACATGAGGACTTCACGGCGGGAGCCACCCTGAGCGCGAGCCTGTCCTTTATGAATACAGGTGATATAAGCATAAGGGGATCTGAGAATGAACCCGTCACAGTCACCCTAAGCGTAGACGGAGACGGCGTAATATCAACCAAGCTGGCCACATGGGAGATCAAGGAGAATATAATCCCGGGCAGGGAGGTCGAACTGGCCGGTGAGTTCACCCTTCCCATGACACTGCCGGAGGGTTCGGGATTTACAATCACCGTAAGTGAGGATGACAAATACGCAGAGGATCCTTATTCTGCCGCATTGAGGCATGTATTTGTTGTGGAGAAGAAGACAGAGCTTGGTTTCATGGAATCCCGTATGGAACTGTCAAGACAGGATAACGGCAGGCTTACTCTTGATGGTAGCGGCAATGCAGTAATTGATATCGACCTCTTTGTCGGGAATAAGGGTATTGCAGACGCGGAAAATGTGATGGTACAGTTCGCCTATGGTGTGCATGACCCCTCCATCGCCTCACAGGTCAGGGAATCAGGCGATTATCCGGACTGGAACGATGTGATATACAGCTCCCTTGATATAAGCGGAAATACTCTTACGGTCGGTGAAGAGGAGGACCTCTATTCCCTGAGCGCGGGCGGGAATGATTTTGGACACGGTATTATCTCACTGGGAAGTATCGGGTCAGGAAAGGGACGCCATATTAAGGGAACCATTACCGTTACGGCGGATAAGTTCACGGCCTTCGGTCTTGACGGGGAGAGGGATCCGTCGGGATCACTTGAGCTTTATGCGCAGGTATTTTCGGGAAGTGATAAGACCACCACAGATAAATTCGGTGTCCGCCATGTTGTACATAATGAGTATGATCATGTGAACAACAGCGTAAGTACACTGATCGAGCATACAACAGCCTTTATGGTGCCTTCAAGGCTTGAACTGCCTGCGGGTATGAAGCTTCGCCTTCCGGTCACCTTCTCTACAACCCTTAACGGAACGGAGCCTGATATAGGGGTCTATGAGCTTACCGATGAAGAGGGGAATACCAGTACTTCTGCAGGTACCATGGATCAGATAATGGATGTTGTCTCCTATGAGAAGGGAAGCTATAAGAACGGGAACGGAACAGGTACCGTAGTCATAAGAGGCGCTAAGGAGGGTAATGCCTATTTAAGGATCCAGGATGCAAAAACCAATTCCTATGAGGACATTGCCATCCTCTTCACCGCTCCCTCCGACGGCGTCGATATAATAAACACAAACGGGCTGTTCACCTTCCTGGATGAATCGGGGAAGGTATGCAAGTCAAGCGGTAAGAGCTGGATGTTTAGCAAGGATATAAAAACTTACAGCAGGAATGGAATAAAACCCCATAACGGAGTGCTGGCAAGCGGCAAGCCGGGTACGAGCTTTAGATTCGTTACCGAGGCGGAGGCTATAGCCTTAAGCTTCGACGGGGAAGTGATCGTTGACAGCGATCTTGCGGGCTTTACCCATGTCACGGTGGCTGACGAAGGGAAGGGAAAGCTTATAAGCTTCGGCTCAAACCCGAATAATGAGAGACATACGGTAACCATAACCGTAAAGAAGGCCGGGTTCTCAGGTAGTTACGCTGACTTTGATACCCTGAAGGAGTATTATTCGGGCGATAAGATCGATACGAACGGATCGGGAAATGAAGCATCCCTTATCATGAGTTGGGATACTCATTTTCCCGCGAAGGGGACCATGAAGGACGGGCAGGCATTCGAAGTTACCATCCATGTTTCCTGCAAGAACGGGCTCTCTGTCAGCCGTGAACTGTCGATAGACAGGAAGAGCTCTTTAGTGACCGATCTTGGGATGGTAAAGGAGTCGGAAGGACACTATGAATGGAAGGTGCGCATTAAGGGGAACGGTAACGCTGAATTTAAGGTGATCGATTCTTCCGGAAACAGCAACAGGCTGCTCCTTGACGTTGACTGGTGGAAGGAAGACACGGCATCTTCCGGAATAAAGTCATCAAGCCTTGCACTTCCCTACTACGTTAAGAAGTATCCGGATATAGTATTTAGCAGTGTATCCGCATCGACGGAAGCGTCAGAGGTTCTTGATCAAAAGTGGATGAGCGCTTCATGGGATAAGGCTGCAGGCGCTGTAATAGTAAAAATAGATGAAGATGCTCCCGTGGATACAATGGAAGTCTATGTTCTTAGTGTTGATGAATTCTTCGAATTCCTTGATGGCTATTATGATGAGGATGAGCTGCCGGATCCTGAATCTGTCGCACGGGGAAGTGAGGGATCGATCAAGGCCTCCGGTGACCGGAACTATATCGTGATCGCAGGGGCGGACAAGCCTGTTTCAGGGGATTCCGCCAATGACTACAGGATCATACATGCCGACGGAACGGAAGAGAAACACAATGCGGATGATGAGATATACTATAATATTGAATATGTGAATGTCGTGGATGATCTTCTGACAGAGCCGGAAGAAAGAGTACCTGAGGTGGCAAACCTTAAAGACAACCGGCTTACCTTCGACCAGGTATCCGACGGTGATATCCTGTATCTTCTTAAGGGCGGCAAATACACTTATGAGGAAGGACTTACCGTAACCTGCTACACTAAGAATGCCCTTACCCAAAATTCCAGGACACATGCCCTGAAGGTGGCTAAGGATTCGCTCATAACCTTCAAGAAGGGAAGCGAAGAGAAGACGGTCATCCTGCGGGCGATAACACTTAAGAAAAAGACAGTTACCGTAAACAGCAGAAGGACTGTTATAAGTCTTGCCGATCTGTTTGCGGGTGCGGAAGGTATACTGCCCGACATTAAGGACGGGAAATATGCCGTATCCGTGAAGAGCGATAAGAAGGGGATACTTAAGTGGAATGACTTTATGGCAGAGGAAGGTAAGCAGGTTACCTTAAGCGATCTTACCGTGGGCTCCACCGGAAAGAAGGGAAGTGCCGTGATCTCAGCCACCTTCGGCGGTAAGACGTATAATGCCACGGTTAAGTGCAACGGATATCCATTGCTTCAGGGTTCAGAAGGACGAATTGTACAGAAGCTTGATACGACCGATGCTTTGGGTGATCATGTATTGACCTTTAATTCAGTCGGGAACGGGGACACGCTGATCCTTCTGAAAAACGGGAAATACGCAATTGAGGATGGCGTTAAAATGGAGCCTGTGGGTGATGAGTACAAAAATGCCATTAAAGTCATGGTGCATAAGAAAACCGGTATAAGGAGGCTCAAGCTCAATAAAGAGGCCCCTGTAAAGCTGACTAAAACCGTAAACGGAGAAGAGAAGGAAAAGACTATCCTCATTAACTTCGTAAGCATTAAGAAGAAGAACGCGGTGCTTACAAACGTCGGCGACAAGCTGACTCTCGATAAGCTGTTTACGGAAGGCTACGAGATCCTTCCGGACTTATCGGAAAACGGCAGCTACGGTGAATACGCCGTTACCGTGACCGATAAGAAGGGCATCCTGAGTATTGAGGATAATTCCTTCCCTGCAGTGTCGGAAGAAGGCATGACCATGCTCGATGATTTTGTTATAGAGCATGGCGGCAGGAAGGGAAGCGCAACCATAAGCGTAACCATCGCGGGGAAGACCTTTAAAGCAACCGTGAGGTGTAAGTAGGAGGAACCATTATGCGAAGCATAATTCAGGATGGTTCCGACGATTGGCCGCCGAACGAAGGTGAGGGGGCAATACATATTATTGGAGGAACCATTCATGAAAAGATCATTTCGCCTGATATTAAGCCTGATCCTGGCCCTGGCGGTGTTGCTCACAGCCTTGGATACTCCGGTTTACGCTTCTCTTATAAATGAGGAAGCTTCTTATGAGGACATCCTTGCTGATCGGGAAGACGGGCTTTTGGAAGAGGATATTGCCACGGAAGGGACCGGAACGGAACAGGCAACGGCAGAGAAAACCGTATACGATACCGGCAACTCCGTACCTGCCGATCAGGTGTTTTACGATACGGATTTTCATAAGGTGAAGGATGGGATCGATCTTAAGGGAGTTGATTATGTTAAGATCTATGGAAGAGTGAAGACCAGGTCATACTATGCTCCCAAAACCTGTGATTTAAAGCTGGTCGACCAGGCATCGGGTAAGGTCATCGGCACGGCAACCTGTTCTTCATCAGGTGCCGACTCAAGTTATAGTTTTACGGCTAAGATAAAGCGAAGTGATAAGGAAACATGGGATTACTCCGATGCATGCGTCTATGCAAGGCTGGGGGCGGATACTTTTAATGCGGTAAAACACGCAAGTACCATGGTAAGCAAGATATCCCTGGGCTATCCGTTATATGGTTTCAAGATAGGATCAGACAATGATATTTCCGGAGAGTACACAGAGAAGATATATACAGGAGAGGAAAAATACGAGAACGGAAATCAGGTTAAATATCCCAAGCCCTGTTTCGCAAATGGAAACGGAGAGCATTCATACGAAACGACTGCATATGCCGGTCAGACCGTGACCACCTCGGTATGGGAGGGGGGCGGCACCAATTCGCAGGGTGTTGCCGCTGACAGCACAACCCTTAAGTTTAAGGGCTATAAGCTGTTAAAACCCGGTTCACAGGACTCCTTAAGCGGCTTTATCTGCACCGGGGACAGCTTCACCCTCAGCACGGATTTTGCGGTTAAATACAGGGACTATATGTCTCCCGACTACAGCTTTACACTGGTTCCTTGCTACGAACCGCTTCCCGAGACGGTGGAATTTAGTAACAGCAATGCATCAGTCGACGGGAAGGAAGATGTTAAGGGCGTTTACAGCGGTTTCAGAAGCGGTCATAAACTGAATGCAACGATGCTTGATACGATAAGAGTCAGCGCCAAGGCCAATGATGGATATATGATCTCTTATATTGAACTGCAGAAGCCCAACGGCGCAGTATACTACACCAACAGACCCGATATCAAATGGACCAGATGGAAGACAATGAGTGACAACCGGTCTTTGGAGGATAAGACCCTTCTTGCATCCCCTATTAATTTTAACGGACAGATGTATACCAACGAGGCTAAGACAACCTGGTCGCACCGGAACTATTGCAGGGTTGTGATCTGCTATGATACAAATACTTCCTCTATTACTCTTGCCCCCAGTCCCCAGCAGATAAAGACGGGAACGGAGAACTGCAAGATCGTATACGTGAAGGGTTCCGGCGGGGATAAAAGCATGATGGTGCCCAAAAAGGCCGGAGAGTCAATAGAGCTATCCGATACGATAGTAAGATCCCCGTATATATTCGGTGCCATGCCAACGGGTGGTTACCACGCCTACTGGAAGGACGGTACCCTCGACAGCGACGGGGACGGAATGGATGACTTAAAGCTACCGGGATATGAACCCTTTATCCCTACCTTCGGGGATCAGTTCATGTTTATCCAGAATGTCCCCCTGAAAAATAAGATCTATTACAATTTTGTCAGGGATACCGCTTCTGAAGATGTATCTCCCCTGCCTCTTAGCGGCTGTCTTAAGATAAGTGACCGACTGCTCCTTACGGGCAGGGAAGTTAAGCGGGGTCTTGACGGGATAAGGGTATTCAGTAACGGACAGTCAACCGAAACGAAAGGCACCAATGGATATTTTGAACTTGTAAGCAACAATAAATTTAAGTTTTATGATCTGTACAATTATATCGTGTCATTTACCGGAAAAGACGGTGATGATACCATAGCCCTGATGCAGTCACGAAATCCGGGAAGGACCTCAGATATTGTAATAGATGCAACCGTGGATGTGGATATTTCGGATGTGAAGCTGTATAAAGAATCCTCCGGTGATTATGCTGCCATTGATATATCCTCTGCAACGGATGGCTACATAAGGCTTCCGGCGGATAATGGGAATTACCGGCTTAAGATGAGTGCGATAAGGAAGGGCGAGGAGCTTACTAAGGGGATCCTTACCTTCTGTAATACCGACGGGACCAGGGTAAGTGTAAACGGCACTGAGGATGTCACACATAACGGAACATTCACCTTCGACTTTAATCCGAAAAAAACAGGTGTTAAGGCCGGAGCGACGGCAAGGGTCAAGTACCACGCCGGTACCCGTGACTTCATGTCAAGGGATGTGGGGCTTAAGATCGTGGATGATGTAGGTCATCTTAGCATCAAAAACTATCTTTCGGGACAAATGGCCGGTACAAATGATTCAGGCGGCTCGGATATATTACCGGATGGAAGCGCCGATGATATACAGTCTGGCTTAAGGTCCTATAAACATACTTTGGATATGGGGTGGACCGGTAACTTTGATGAAACGGAGGGAGAAGAGATCTACGAGGATGGCGATAGGAGGGTCATCCGGGTAGGATTTGACAGGGATGTTGTAAGTGTATCGGGTGAGAAGGATACGCTTATTGAGGCAGCAAAGAATTCGGCCCTTGCAGATGAAGCCGCAGGAGATGTCGTCGAAAGGATAGCGCAGTTAAGATCGGAGTTAACAAGTGCAGGATCAGAAGACAGGGAGGCCATTAAGAAGGAGATAGACAAGGCCCGGGAGGAATATGAAGATAAGAAGGAGCTTGCAGACAAGGCCCGGAATAAGCTTGATAAAATGCTTGAAGATATACAGACCCCTAAGGCGGGCACGGCAACACTCGGGGAGGATCTTCCCATGGAGCTTGGTTACAGCTCCCTTATGACCTTCGGCTTGGACAGCAGTACAGGCAAATGGTATTTTGATGATATGATCCTTACATCCAAACTTAAGGGGTCATCATCCACCGTTGTGAATTACGAAACGCCCATTGGAGCAGCAGTCGGGGTCGGTGTCACGCTCGAGGGGGAGGGCAGCGCAACCTTCGTGGCAGAGGATCAGGGCAATGACCGCTACTACATAACGGATGACAACCGGGATGACCTTCATATCCTGGATGCTGCCGCGGACGGAAGCGTGGAAGGCCTTGAGAGTCATGGACGGTTAAGCATGAATCCGACGATAACGCTCACCGGTTCTTCGGGTGTGGCCGGAGACCTTGTTAAGGTCGATGTGAACGGAAGGGCGATGCTTGACATGGTATACGGAGGAAGCTCGATCAGTGAGGGCTCATGTGCAATCAGTTCTTCCATAGACGTAACCTCCTTAAATCTTAAAGCAAGCCAAGGCATTACCAACGGGATATATTCACTTAATGAAGGTCAGACCGGTACGGACGGTGAGGGAGCATCGGTATCGGAGTTGTTTGCGGATGTTCTTTCAAAGGACACAAACAGCTTCCTCAATGACAGTATCGATACCCTTAAGGCAGTGGATCTTAATTACCTTCAGGGAGAAACGGCATGGTATTCGGGGGAGGACTCACTGTCTGAGGTTAATGCGGACATGGCCGGAGCCGACGGTTCTTATGGCAGCGGACTGAGCGGGTACAGCCAGAAGCGGCTGGCAGCAAGGATAGCGCCGGATTCCGATTTTAATGTAGCGCCTCTCGGGGACGGAAGGTTCGGATGTGTCTTCTTAAATGCTCCGTCAGACAGGATAAATGACAGCAATAATTCAGTGGCGGCTTATTACACCTGCTACGATGGCGGGAACTTTAGTGAACCCGTTCTTCTTGAAGATGATAAAACCCTTGATCAGTACCCGCGGATCTATCCTGTTGAAGGCAGGGGGGCCCTTATACTGTGGTCTTCAGTGAATGAAGGATATAAGGATACGGAGGATAAGCTTGAGCGCCATAACGCTCTTGATCTTCACGGAAGGTTTGTGAAGGAAGACGGAACCCTTGAAGAAGATATCCTTAAGATAACCGGGGCCATCGCAGATGAGGGAGATGGGGATTCTGAACTTCCTATCAGTGATTTTGCGGCGGAAAGAGCCATCGGGACAGCTACAGACGGTGATAAGCTTATAGTGGCCTATGAAAAGAGGGAGTATTCTTCTAAGGATCGGGATGCCACGGTGGGCGATATGCTATATCCCGTAAGATCCCGGATAGCGTTTCGGACCTACGATCTTAACGAAAACAAATGGCAGGATGAGGATCAGTCCGCTCTTGAGGAAATTTATGACTATCTGCCCGGGGTAATGCTGTATGAGGATCTCGATGAAAGCCTGAGCTATTACCGTGAAGGCGGAAGCGGCACTTCTGCCGTTTTGCTTGACAACCCTGAAGGGATGATGCTCCTTGAGAGCGATGCGGCAACATATATTGATGGTGAAGACAGAAGGCCTGTATTCGCTTATACGGTGGATACCGACGGTGATCTTAATACCGTCTGTGACAGGGAGCTGTATCTTGCAACCGGTGATCTTGAAGGAGATACCTTCTCAGAGCCCATAATATTAACGGGATACGGTATAAATAATGAGACCGGGGAAACGGTAAGGTATGAGAACAGGAGCCCGAAGTTTACGGCTGCTGAAGGAGGTCTGTACCTTACATGGCTCAGGAACGGGGATATTGTGTCACTGAATGTATCAAAGCTTCTTAAGAAGGAGGATGATCTTGTTAAGAAGGGCGAAGTAAACGGAACAGCTTACCGCTACGTGGATAAGACCTTATATGAGGCTCCGGTTCTTCTTGTAAATGGAAGAGGGGCAGAAGACAGTGCAAGCACAGACGATGAGCGTTTAGGGAATATAGAATCCTTCGAGGTGGAAACGGATGGTGAGAATATCTATGTACTATGGCCTGAGGCCGCGGATGACAAGCCGGAGAGCTTAAAGGACGGACTTAATGATATACAGATGTGGGGCGTAAGGGCCCGTGTAAACGAAGACGGTCTTAAAGATGTGTCCCTTCCGGTTCAGATCACAAGCCGGTACGGCGTTAAGTACGATGATACGGCCTTCGGTGTGGAGAATGGGAGGATCATCGGTATCGCAAGAGAGGTTCCTTCAAGGATGATCACGGCCTCCGAGGCTAAGGAGATCTTTAAGGATACCTATGATGAAGCCACATTTGTTCCCTACGCCAAATGGGATGAAACAGGTTCATATCCTGTGGGCTTTTCGGTGGATCCTGAGGCGGTCGCTGTTATTGAGAATGCCGGTTTCCTTAAGGCACATGCCGGCGAGGACGCCGCCTTTTCCCTTGAGGTCTTCAACGAAGGCTTCGATGATTTAAATGACGTTAAGGTCACTGTTACAGACAGGGATGGAAATCCCCTTCTTGATGAGGTTGTAAACGGTCTGAGGGGTGGAGACAGCAGGATCATAACAGGACATCTGCCGCTTAAGGAGGATGCTGCCGAAGCGGAAGTGATCATAACAATGACGGAGAAGGATGGTAGCGAGCAGAGCCTGACTATCAGGGAGGAGCTTCGCCCCGATATATGTCTTAAGGATATCACTATAGAGCCGACGGGTGTGAGGAACCTCTACCATATCATGGGAGAAGTAAGCAATGAGGGCGATACTCAGACACCGGCCGGGAGCATAAGCCTTACGGCAGGGACAGATGACGAAGAACGCAGGCTTACATCCATAGAGTACCCTTATCTTCCTGCGGGAGGATCATATGATATTGACGCGCTTGTTGAAGTGACGGATAAGGACTTTACAAAAATATCGGATGAAACCGAGGAGCTGCATCTGTATGCCGGATATACCGGAAGTACAGGTAAGCATACGGCTCCTGTTCATCTGCCTGAATACCACCATGACGCCGACACCGAACGGGGCTTCATCGAAAGGGCCGTTGATCCCACCGGGCTTGAGAACTTAAGCTATGTGACGGGTGTAAGTGTAAATGCCGTGAAGGGGATCTACAGTGAAACAGGAGAACTTACAGGAGGCGAAGTTGTAAGCAGCGGCAGGGGAGAGCTTACCATGGAGGTTTCGGAGACAGTGGACATTCAGGCAACGATCCTTACCGACTCACCCAGGAAAGGGGCTCAGGCAGTGGTGGATCCTGAAGGCAGCATCATTGATGAGGCCACCGGTACGGAAGGTCTTACCCTTCGATATGAATTCATGGGTGATGTAGCTCAATTAAACGATGACGGCACCCTTACGGCGCTTAAGGAGGGCGTCGGGAAGCTTAAGGTTTATGTATATCCTGATGATGGCGCCTGTACTGCCCTTAACGCGGCAGACGGAATAGTAGAAATGCAGGAGGAGGGGGCCTCCTTCCAGTCTGAGTCGGATGGATATGATTCGGATCCCTTCCATGAATATCCTGCTTCTGCGATCAAAACCTTCGTGCTGGATGTGGATATAACGGAAAAGGGTAAGAGAATAGAGAGTTCGTATTTCACAGCTTCAGACGGGATCAGATATCATATATTGAACGATTCCGAAGCAGCGGTCTGCGGCCTTGATGAGGGTTTAAGGCCGGTGAAGCTTAACATTCCCGCCACCGTTAAAAATGGTGGACGTAAGTTTAAGGTAACAAGGATCGAAGCCAACGCATTCGGAAACAGCGGCACTCTTGTGAAGGTTACAGTAGGGAAGTACGTTGCAAGGATAGGAGACAGCGCCTTTAAAAACTGTACGGCCTTAAAGACAGTGACTTTCCCGAATGATCTTAAAAGCATCGGAGAGGATGCATTTTCAGGCTGCACGGCCATTGAGGCCATCACCCTTCCCACAGGTCTTGAATATCTTGGTGACAGGGCCTTCTATGGGTGCGGTGGCTTAAATAAGATCACCATAAGATCCGGGAAGCTTACTGAAGACGCCATCGGAGAGGATGTCTTTACCGGTGTGGCAAAGGATGCGCAATACAGGCTTGCCATAAGTAATGCTTCGGTAAGAGATGAGCTATCGCGGGTATTGACCAAAGAGGATGAGAGCTTCGCAGACAATAAGGGACGTGTCTACAGGATCAGCTCGAGGGATGAAAAAACCCTTGTCTTAACGGGACTTACCGATGCGGCAAGGGTGAAGCTTAAATCGGTTACGATCCCTGTTAACGTGACCTATAAGGGTTATAAATACACCGTTACGGGAATAGGGGAAGGAGCCTTTAAAGATAATACAAGGCTTACAAATGTTACCCTGTGCAAGACCCTTAAATACATCGGAGAGAGTGCCTTCGAGGGATGCAGTGCGCTTAAGAGTATCGCTATCCCGCAGAACCTTGTTTCTGTCGGGGATTACGCTTTCGGCGGTTGTGTGAATCTTAAAAAGGTTACCATTAAGTCGCCCGGACTGACTGTCGGTGAGGGAGTCTTTGATAAGGTTCCGGATACGGCAGTGTTCAAATACAGCTTCAAGGGAGATGAGGCGAAGAAAAAGCTTATAACCAGACTGTTAAAAGAGAATGAATCCTTTACGGATAAGAAGGGGCTGAAATACGAGATTCTTGATCCTGACACCGATCTTGTATTGTTGACGGGAGCAACTGATCCGGGTATTACCACACTTACAGTGCCTGATACGGTTGAATTCAGGGGAGTTAAGTTCAGGCCCGTCACCGTAGAGGATGGAGCGTTTGCGTATGTCCACTCCCTTAAAAAAGTCACTCTCGGCAAATACGTTAAGGAAGTGGGTCCCAATGCCTTCGCAGGCTGTGATGCCCTTGTATCCTTAAACCTTAAGTCAGTGACCCTCATAAGCTTCGCAGCATTTAAGGGCTGTACTTCCCTTAAGACCCTGAAGCTTCCGGGAACACTTATGGAGATACAGAATTCTGCCTTTGCCGGGTGTACATCACTTAAGAGTATCACCATCCGCTCGGACAATTTAAGCTATATAGGCTACGGAGCCTTTGAAGGAATACACCCGGATGCTGCAATTAAGATCACCGGCAAGGGTGACAGGGAGTACATCAGGAAGCAATTGTGAAACATGGATATAGGAACAATTAAACAGTTTAACAAACTGGAAAACATAAAATCTGCGGATCCGGTGGTATACGACAGGATATTAAGGCGCTGGGACAGTATCGCCAAGCCCTTAAATGGCCTGGGCAGGTTTGAGGAGATCATTGCAAGGATAGGAGCGGTGCTTCATACGGAGGATGTGAACATCCAAAAGAGGGCCGTCATTGTCATGTGTGCTGATAACGGGATAGTTAATGAGGGCGTAAGCCAGTCCGGTCAGGAGGTCACCCTGGCGGTGGCAGGATGGATGGGCCGTATGGAGAGCTCCGTCTGCAGGATGGCAGGGGCTGTGGGAGCAGACATCATACCCGTAGACATTGGCATTAATACGGAAGGAACACCCGAAGGGCTTATTGACAGGAAGGTAAGGAAGGGGACCGGTAACTTCCTTAAGGAAGATGCAATGAGTGAGGATGAGCTAAAGCAGGCGATAAATACAGGGATCGACCTTGTGCGGGACTGTAAGGACAGGGGCTATACCATACTGGCAACAGGGGAAATGGGAATAGGCAATACCACGACCTCAGCCGCCATATGCGCAGCCCTCCTGAATCTCGATCCGGTCAAGGTAACGGGCCGCGGTGCGGGACTTGATGATGCGGGGCTGCTAAGAAAGATCGAAGTAATAAACCGTGCACTTATCCGCCATGAACTTATTAATACCCGGAATGCATGCACCGTTAATTCCTGCAACGGTGAGACATATAAGGCAATAACAAGAAAAGATGAAAGCACCGCATCACGGGAGTTCACCCTAAGGGCCCTCCGTAAGGTGGGAGGTCTTGATATAGCGGGGCTTACAGGTGTATTCCTTGGGGGAGCCCTATATAATATCCCTGCCGTCATAGACGGCTTTATAAGCGCGGTGGCTGCCCTTGCTGCCGAGCGCATCCTCACCGGGACAAGGGATGTCATGATCGCATCCCATATGGGAAGAGAGGAAGGAATGAAGTATATATTTAAAGATCTGGGACTTAAGCCTGTTATCGATGCCGATATGGCACTGGGCGAGGGAACGGGGGCTGTTATGCTCTTTCCCCTGCTTGATACCGTCCTTGAACTGTACAGGAGGGGCCTTCGTTTTAACGAAACGGAGGTAGGACAATATGAGCATTTCGAAATTAAATGATTTGGGAGGAATCAGTATGGGGGAAACAAGCATGATGGCATTGGATACGATATTCAGTTTTATCAGCTGGCTGTGTATGACGGCCGGCTATTACATGATCCTTAAAAAGTGCGGAGCAAGGCCTGTTTACTGTCTTGTCCCCTTTGTGCGCGAATACGAGATCAGTAAGTGTGCCGACAGGGAGAAGGAAGGACGAACCTTTGCCGTCTTATCGGTTATCTCCGGAATATTCTGGATAGGGTTTAAGCTTTCACCGGAAGGATCCTATGTGGCTGTTGTCTTCGAGGTTGCCGAAGTTGCGGCATATCTTGCACTTATATTATATCAGGTACGGATCTATAACGGTCTGTGCCAGATATTCAACAGACGAAGGAGGTGGCTGTGGGCATGGTTTTTTTGTGAGCCCCTGACCTGCCTCATATGGGGATTCAACAGTGATTTCAAGCCATCAAGGAAGCTGGGAGCCAAGGACAAAAACGAAGGGGTTTTAGTATCCGAAGGAGGTGCGGCCGCACTTGATGACGGACTGACGGTCAACATAGAGAAAAGGACCGTGATCGACTTTTTCAGGAAGAAGGACCTGCTTAAGGATATACACATGAGTATTCCGGAAGGACACATGGTACTGCTGCTTGGCGGTTCCGGAGCGGGTAAGACCACCTTCGTGAATGCGGTAACGGGTTATGAGAAGGCGGATGCGACCATTCTTCTTCGGAATAATGACCTCTATGAGGATTACAAAAAAATGAAATATGACGTGGGCTTTGTGCCCCAGCTTGACCTTATGAGGGGATACGATACGGTCATAAGGACCCTGTCGGATGCGGCGGCCTTAAGGCTTCCCGCTTCCACCACAGTTCATGACAGAAGGAAGAGGGTGCATGAGGTGCTTGAGGAGTTCGGGCTTGCCGCCGTCAGCAACTCCATGGTTGAGAAGCTGTCGGGTGGCCAGCGCAAGAGGCTGTCAATAGCGATGGAATTCATTTCGGATCCCTCGCTCTTTATCCTGGACGAACCGGATTCCGGTCTTGACGGGGTGGTTGCCAGGGGTCTGTTTGAGAAGCTCAGGGCCATTGCTGATTCGGGTAAGATCGTTGTTGTCATTACACACACACCCGACCGTGTTATAGACCTGTTTGACGATGTCATAGTATTAGCCAAGGATTCATCAAGGACAGGCCGGCTTGCGTATTACGGGCCGGTTAAGGATGCCTACACCTATTTCGGCAAGGATTCCATGGAGGAGATCCTTCTTACGATAAACCAGAAGGAAGAGGGCGGCGAAGGCCGTGCCGATGATTTTGTGGCAAAATATGCCGGACTGATAACTGAGTCCGAGAAGAAGGCGGGGTGATAAAATGGAAGAGAACAGGATAAAACACAGGGGACGCGTCCCGCAGGTCTTTATATGTTTAGGTAAGCTGTTTCGCATGTTCATCTTCCAGAATGACTGGAAGGTCCTTCCCATGTCTGCTGTCATAGCAGGCCTTGTTTCCTTCGTTGTGGGAGCCAACCTCTTCAAGACTCAGGAGGGGACCCTGATAGGAACATTTGCCCTGGCCTGTATCTGTATATGGAACGGCTTTTTTAACTCCATACAGGTAATATGCCGTGAGAGGCCCATCGTAAAGAGGGAGCACAGGTCGGGAATGCACATATCATCCTATATCATGGCACATATGATATATCAGGCCTTTCTGTGTCTGTGCCAGACGGTGATAACCATATTCATATGCCAATTGACGGGAGTAACCTTCCCTGCGGAGAGCCTGATAACCTCCGACCCGATCCTTGATATAGGTATCACCCTGTTCCTTACGACCTACTGTGCCGATATAATGGCCCTTATGATATCCGCAATAGTGCATACAACAACCACAGCCATGACAGTGATGCCCTTCATGCTGATCTTCCAGCTTGTATTCTCCGGAGGCTTTTTCCAGCTTGAAGGCTTTACGGTTAAGATAACCAACTTCACCGTGGCCAAGTGGGGGCTTACGGCCCTGTGTTCGCAGGGTAATTACAACGCAAGGCCCATGGTCACGCTGTGGAACGCCATTTCCAAGCTTCAGAACATGGAAATGGACGGGGAGAGACCGGTCCTTGAATTCATGCGGTACGCACAGGACAGCGGCCTTAAGGATCAGATCCTTATCTGGAGCGGCATGCAGAATCAGAATCCGGTGTATGCCTTCGATCCGTTAAATGTTCTTAAGTGCTGGGGATTCCTTATCCTCTTCATCCTACTATACGCGGCCGTTGCGGTCATCTTCCTTGAATTTATAGATAAGGATAAGCGATGATGTTAAGACAGATAGTGCTTATAGTACTTGCCCTGATACTTTTATATATGTTCAGCAGGTCCTTCGTAAGGAATCCTTATTCCTACAGGAATATAGTAATAATTGCAGGGGTTATTTTTATTATGGCCCTGCTTCTGGACGGAGGGGACCATGTTCCGGTGGTGGGACTTATCATCCCCCTCTGCCTCTTAAGCCTCTTCGTATGCATAAGCAATGTATCCCTTCTTGTGCATGAAGGCCACAGAATCCAGAATCTCTTAGGCTTTATCTTCCTGTCGGCATATCTTATCACGGTCAATATCCTATGGTTTCGGATCACGGAGGTTCCGGATGTAATAACACCGGTAATGCTTTTTGTAAAGCTCTTTTTCTGCTACCTTGAGTGTACTGTTCTTGCAATATGCCTTATGGGGTATGCGGTCTTAATGATCAAGCCCGTTTACGATAAGGATTATATAATCATTCTGGGCTGTTCCATCAGTAAAAAGGGCAAGCTGCGCCCCCTTATTAAGCAGCGGGTGAACAGGGCGATACATTTTGCCTGGGAGCAGGAATGGAATGAGGAGAAGAGCGCCCGTTATGTACCCTCGGGAGGGCAGGGAAGTGATGAGCCCATGAGTGAAGGATCAGCCATGGCCCTGTATCTTCTAAGCCATGGTGCGGAGGATTACGAGGTCCTTCCCGAAAAAGAATCAAGGAACACAAGGGAGAACCTTGAATATTCGAAGAGGATAATCGAGGATGTCAGGGATAAGGATAAGAAGGTTAAGACTGCCGTGGTGACCAGCAATTACCATGCCTTAAGAAGCGGCTTATTAGCAAGACAGGCAGGCCTTGACGCCCAGGTAATAGGAAGTTCCGTTAAGTGGTATTTCTGGCCCAATGCCTTCTTCCGCGAGACGGTGGCGATCATCCTTATGCACATGAAGGTCCATGCCGTGGCGGCCCTTATATGTCTGATGGCGGCCGTTATCCTTAAATGACCCTGTAACCTCAGACCTTGCGAAGCAGGAGTTCTGTCACGAAACCCCTGTCATTATAATAATCCAGTCCGCCGGACATCTGGGAGGGGAACTTGTTATAGTCACTCTCACCGATCTCAACCCGCGAAAGGAGCGACTTTGCCTTCGCTGCAAGGGCCTTACGGTCCTTATGCTTAAGAAGGCCGCATACCATGTAGTAGGTGATCGTGCCTATCGTTGGCCTGTCCATGCCGGAGAGGGCATAGATAAGGGTGCTCTTGCCTGAACCGGAATTGCCCATTATTGTTGAATACGGAAGTTAAATGATTGGTATATCGGTCAAAATGTGATATCATGTTCAATATGTAACTGTTTCAGGATTATTACAATAGTTGAGCAGGTAAGAGATTTATGAACATAATATCGTTGATCGCCGGAGAGATCGGAGCAGGAGAAGGGCAGGTTGAAGCCGCTGTCAGGCTTATTGATGAAGGAAACACGATCCCCTTTATTGCCCGTTACAGGAAGGAGGCTACGGGAAGTCTTAATGATGAGCAGTTAAGGGCCCTTTCCGTAAAGCTTAGATATTTAAGAAACCTTGAAGAGAGAAAACAGGAAGTAATTGAGCTTATTGATTCCCAGGGGAAGCTTACAGAGGAGCTTAAAAAGTCAATTCTTGAAGCTGATAAACTGGTTGTTGTCGAGGACCTGTACAGGCCCTATAAGCAGAAGAAAAAGACAAGGGCAGATGCGGCAAGAAAGAGAGGTCTTGAACCCCTGGCTCAGTTTATCCTTCGGCAGGATACGGATAAACCGCTTGAAGAAGAGGCTGAGAAATATGTTACCGGAAGGATAACGCCCGCATCAGACAGCAAGGAAGACAGGATAAAGGCACAAGAGAAGGAAGTAGCCGATGCTGCGGCAGCTATAGCGGGTGCATCCGATATAATCGCCGAGAACATTTCGGACAACGCCGTATACCGTGAATACACAAGAAACATGACTTGCAGGAAAGGCATGATAGAGGCCGAAGCTAAGGATGCCGCGGCGGAATCGGTATATCAGAACTATTATGATTTCAGCATAGGCATAAAAAAGATAGCGGGATACCAGATACTGGCAATAAACAGGGGAGAAGCGGAGAAATTTCTGACCGTATCCGTTGTTGCACCGGAAGAAAGGATACTGGGATATCTGGAAAAGCAGATCATAGTTTCTTCAAATCCGTATACCACTCCGGTAATAAGGGATTCAATAAAGGATTCATACAAGCGTCTTATCAGTCCCTCCATAGAAAGGGAGATAAGGAATGAGCTTACCGAAAAGGCGCAGGAAGGAGCGATCGAGGTATTCGGAAAGAACCTGAAACAGCTCCTGATGCAGCCACCCATAACGGGCCGGACGGTCCTCGGATGGGATCCGGCCTTCAGGACCGGCTGTAAGCTGGCAGTGGTCGATCCTACCGGTAAGGTTCTGGATACCGGGATCATATATCCTACGGCCCCTCACAACAGGACAGAGGAAGCGAAGAAGATACTTAAGGGGCTTATCGAAAAATACAACATCACGCTTATATCCATCGGTAACGGTACGGCTTCAAGAGAGTCGGAACAGGTGGTTTGTGAACTGCTTAAAGAAATACCGGGGAAGGTTCACTATATTATAACGAATGAAGCCGGGGCGAGCGTATATTCCGCAAGCAAGCTGGCAACGGATGAATTTCCGGAATTTGATGTGGGACAAAGGAGCGCGGCCTCCATAGCAAGAAGGGTTCAGGATCCGTTGGCCGAGCTTGTGAAGATAGATCCAAGGTCAATAGGGGTTGGCCAGTACCAGCATGATATGAACCAGAAAAAACTGGAAGAGGCACTTACCGGTGTTGTTGAAGATGCAGTAAACAGTGTGGGTGTTGATCTTAATACGGCGTCATTTTCTTTGCTTGCATATGTTTCGGGCATAACGGATAAGGTTGCTAAGAATATTGTTGCTTACAGGGAGAAGAACGGGGAATTCAGGTCAAGGAAGGACCTTATTAAGGTAGCGGGGCTGGGTCCGAAGGCATATGAACAGTGTGCGGGCTTCTTAAGGATAAACGGCGGCGATGAACCCCTTGATGCGACCGCGGTACATCCCGAATCATATATGCAGGCCCGGGAGCTGCTTAAGAGGATGGCCTGCGGTATAAGGGATGAGAAAAAGATAAGCTCCTTCAGGAAGAACTTAAGGGATGCAGGGTCACTGGCGTCGGAGCTTGGATGCGGCGAGATAACGCTTATGGATATCTTATCGGAGCTTGAAAAGCCCGCAAGAGATCCCAGGGAAGATATGCCCGCACCCATCCTTAAGGCGGATGTGCTTGAAATGAAGGACTTAAAACCGGGAATGAAGCTTAGGGGGACCGTCAGAAATGTTATTGACTTCGGTGCCTTTGTCGATATAGGAGTGCATGAGGACGGACTGGTCCACATATCTGAGCTGGCCGACAGGTTCGTTAAGCATCCGCTGGAGGTGGTATCGGTGGGTGATATAGTAGATGTAACGGTTCTTGATGTGGATGAAAAGAAGGGAAGGATATCACTGAGTATGAGGAGGAACCTTAATGAATTATGATGTGATAATTATAGGAGCGGGCCCCGGCGGTATTTTTTCGGCTTATGAGCTTATAAAGAAGAAGCCGGAGCTTAAGGTAGCCGTATTTGAGAAGGGTTCATCTCTTAAGGAACGTAAATGTCCGATAGATGGGGACAGGGTTAAATCCTGTATCAATTGCAGGACCTGTGCCATCATGAGCGGATTCGGAGGCGCTGGTGCCTTCTCCGACGGTAAATATAATATAACGAATGATTTTGGCGGGACCCTGCATGAGCATATAGGCAAGGAGAAGGCAATTGCCCTGATGAAATATGTTGATGAGATCAACTGCTCTCACGGTGGTGCGAATACCCGGATGTATTCCACTACCGATACAAATTTCAAAAAAATCTGCATGCAGAATAAGCTTAAGCTTCTGGATGCTTCCGTAAGGCATCTTGGAACAGATGTGAATTATGTTGTGCTGGAAAACCTCTTTTCCGAATTGAAGGATAAGGTGGATTTCTATTTTAATACATCGGTGAAGAAGGTGGAGATCATTGATGACGGGTACAGGGTCCTGTATGAAGGCGGTCAGGCGGATTGCAGGAAGTGTATCCTATCGGTGGGGCGCAGCGGAAGCAAGTGGATGGAAGAGGTGTGTAATGATCTGGGTATCAGGACAAGATCAAACAGGGTGGATATCGGTGTCCGTGTGGAGCTTCCGGCGGTGATATTTTCGCACTTAACGGATGAACTGTATGAGAGCAAGATCGTCTACCGGACAGAAAAATTTGAAGACAGTGTCCGCACTTTCTGCATGAATCCCAACGGAATCGTGGTCAACGAGAACACCAACGGAATCGTCACTGTCAACGGACACAGCTTCGAGGATCCCTCGAAAAAGACAGAGAATACCAACTTCGCCCTGCTGGTCTCNNAGAGCAAGATCGTATACCGCACGGAGAAGTACGAGGACAGGGTGCGGACCTTTTGCATGAATCCTTACGGAAGCGTGGTAAATGAAAACACAAACGGAATAATAACGGTGAACGGGCACAGCTATGATGATCCGGCAAGGCATACGGAGAATACCAACTTCGCGCTTCTGGTTGCCAAGCATTTTTCCGAGCCCTTTAAGGACAGCAATGCATACGGGGAGAGCATAGCAAGGCTGTCAAACATGCTGGGCGGAGGCGTGATAGTCCAGAGGTTCGGAGATCTCATAAGGGGAAGGAGAAGTAACGAAGAACGTATAGCGGAATCAACCGTAACCCCCACTCTTGCCGCAACACCCGGTGATCTGAGCCTTGTGCTGCCCAAGCGTATACTTGACGGAATCATGGAGATGATATATGCACTTGACAAGGTTGCTCCCGGTACAGCTAATGATGATACGCTTTTGTACGGCGTTGAGGTTAAGTTCTACAATATGGAGGTCGACATAGACAATAATCTTGAGACCGGGCACAAGGGTCTGTATGTGATCGGAGACGGAAGCGGGGTCACTCATTCCCTGTCCCATGCTTCCGCCAGTGGTATATATGTGGCAGATCATGTGATTACGAGTGCGATTTTGTAAAATTTGTAACTATTCAGAACAGCACATAAATTTTAAAATATGAACCGTCAAGCTTGCTTGTAAGGGGCATATTTTATAAATTTATGTATTGGATGAATCCAAAGCAGCGAAAAATACGAAGTATTTTGAGCCTGTTCTGAATAGTTACTAAAATTTTAAATTATTATAATTTTGGTGGTTACATTGAAACAAAAATGTGATACAATTTTCGATAGTTAGGGAGAAAGGCGAAAAAAATGGGATTAGTAAAAACAAATGAAAAATGTGTTGGCTGTAATCGTTGTATAAGTGCATGCCCGAGCCTGGGAGCCAACGTGGCGATCAAGAAGGAAAGAGGAAACGTTATAGAGGTTGATCCTGAGAAGTGTATCGCCTGCGGAGCCTGTATAGACGCCTGTGAGCATAATGCCCGTGAGTATGAGGATGATGTGGAAAGGTTCTTTGCGGACCTTAAGAAGGGGGAAAAGATATCTGTTCTGATAGCTCCGGCTTTTTTAGCCAATTATAAGAATGATTATGAAAAATATCTGGGCATGCTGAAGAAGCTTGGAGTAAACCGCTTCATCAGTATTTCCTTTGGCGCTGATATAACGACCTGGGGGTATATCAAATATATCACCGAGAAGAATTACTATGGAAGTATATCACAGCCATGTCCCGCTGTTGTGGGTTATATAGAACGGCATCTTCCGGAGCTTCTTCCGAAGCTTATGCCGGTGCAGAGTCCGATGATGTGCGGAGCCATATATGTTAAGAAATACATGAAGGTTCCCGATAAGCTTGCCTTTATCAGCCCATGTATAGCCAAGAAGAATGAGATCGATGATCCCAATAATCAGGGTATAGTATCATACAATCTTACGTTTTCACACCTTACCAGATATCTGAAGGAAAATCCCGTGAAGGATTATAAGCCTTATACCGACGAGCTGGAGTATGGTCTCGGCTCGATATATCCGATGCCCGGCGGCCTTAAGGAGAATGTGTACTGGCTTCTTGGGGAGGATGCTCTTGTCCGCCAGATGGAGGGTGAGCACCACATGTATGAGTATCTTGAGAGGAATAAGGATAAGATCAAAAACACTCAATTTCCTTACCTCCTCATCGATGCCCTCAACTGCACGAACGGATGCCTGTATGGCCCGGGTGTTGATGCCAGAAAGACCATGGATGAGAGTACTTTTGTAAGTATTCAGAGGATCAAGGCTGACAGTAAAAACGATTCTTCGAAAAATGCCTGGAGCAGGAAGCTTACGCCGCAGAAGAGACTGGCAGCATTAAATAAGCAGTTTGCTTCACTTAAGCTTGATGATTTTGTAAGAAAATATACTGATCGCAGCAAGGCCTGTGTCTATAAGCAGCCCTCGGCAGCGGAGCTGTCAAGGATTTTCGATGATATGCATAAGGATACCGAAGAGAAAAAGAACATTAATTGCGGCTGCTGCGGATATAATACCTGTGCCGATATGGCCAAGGCTATATATAACGGAATAAACCATAAGCATAACTGCGTACATTACATCAAGGATCGTGCTTATGAAGAAAAAGACAGGGCGATGGCATTGGCCGATGAGGTAAAGCAGGCTCATGAGGCGATGAATGAAAAGAAGGCCTCTCTGGGAGTCGGCATCAGCGAGAACTTTGAGAGTCTGGGTGATGCTATAGCCCAGATCGAGCATGCAAGTGAGGACAACGCGGTTCAGACCAACGGAATCTCCGGTTCCATGTTGGAGGTGGATGAATTTGCGCGCAATATGAAGGAAGTTCTCACGGCCATCGAGGGTTATCTTGAGAAGCTGGAGGCCAACAATGCCGACGTTATTGCCATATCCAATCAGACCAACCTGCTTGCGCTGAATGCTTCAATAGAGGCAGCGCGTGCCGGTGAGGCCGGAAGAGGATTCGCGGTGGTTGCCGAGGAGATCAAGAATCTGGCCGAGAATTCCAAGACAACAGCAGATGACAGTAACAAGAACAATAACGATATTAAGGAAACCATTGCCAAGCTGGTCAGGGAGTCGGGAAGGCTGTCCGAGATAGTGGAGAGTGTAAATGCCCGCGCCGAGAATCTGGTTGCCGCTTCGGAAGAGACCGCTTCATCCATAAGCGTAATGCAGTCGCTGACCAGGAATGTGGAAGAATCATTGAAGCAGGTGCTGGAAGATTAATAAGGGCAGGGTTTCAATGAGTGATAATATAAGTGAGCTGACCACATCTGTATTATATCCGGACGGAAGAAGAGAGGCCGGTGAGAGTGAGGTCATATCCGAGCATAACCTCACTGTATGGGTCAACGGGAAGCAGATATACAGGCTGGTATGTACCGGGCAGAACCTGAAAGAGCTTGTGGCCGGCCGCCTTAAGACAGACGGACTTATAGAAGGCCCGGGCGATATTTACAGGATGTATTTCTGTAAATATGAAAATGAAGTCAGCGTTTTCCTGAACAATGACGTGAAGTGGGATGATGTCATTGCCTCAGATCCGACCTGCTGCATGGGGAACAGGGTATATGCCTTGGCAGGGAGACACGAATTAAAGAAGCTTACCCCCTGCGACTGGCGGGTGGAATGGGTATTTGACCTTGTCCGGGAGTTTAAGAAGGGAACAAGGCTTCATGATATTACCGGCGGCGTTCATATATGCATTCTGGCCAAAGAGGGAAGGATTCTTTATGTGGGCGAGGATATCGGGCGGCATAATGCGGTTGACAAGGCTGTGGGATATGCTCTGCTGCACGAAATACCGCTTAAGGAGTGCATGATCTTTACATCCGGGCGGGTGCCCGTGGATATGGTTGAAAAGGTGATATCCGCAGGTATTCCCGTTCTTGTGTCCAAGTCAGTACCGACGAAGGAGTCGGTGCAAATGGCAAGGGAATACGGGCTCACCCTGATATGCAGGGCCTGGCCCGATAAATGTGAGATATTTTGACTCACTCCGATTTAAGTTTTTTATATGCCGTAAGCCGCATCGTGGCGTAGCTTGCTATCCCGCCGATGACGTTAGATATCGGTTCCGCAAGAAATACCCCGTTAACCGAGAAGCCGACAGCCGGAAGTATCAGGGTAAGCGGTATTACTATAAAGGCCTTGCGCAGCAGCGAGAAGAAAATAGCGTGTTTTGCATCTCCAAGGGCCTGAAATGATGATTGGCCGGCGAACTGAAGGGCCATGAAAACAAAACCGAAGAAATAAATCTTAAGGGCTTCCACTCCCGATGTCATAAGCAGAGGGTCATCGGAAAAGAGATTGAAGAAGAACTGCGGGAAGATGATAACCGCGATCCAGGCCAGGGCAGTATAGATAAGGCCGAGTGCAGTATTAAAGTTGATACCGGCCCTTACCCTGTCATATGACCTTGCCCCGTAATTGTAGCTTATAACAGGCTGGGCACCGCTTATTATCCCGTTTATAGGGAGGACAAAGATCTCCCTGACCGAATTGGTCACTGTCATGATCCCCACATACAGATCTCCGCCATATCTTGCAAGCGTGTGGTTGCATACCACCTGTACGGCGAAATTGGTTCCCTGCATGATAAAATTAGATGCACCTAATCTTACAATATCTGTGGTTATCTGTTTGTTTATCCTTATGTTTTCCATTTTCAGGGAAACAGGTATATCCTTCTTAAGCAGGAACCTGAGTATCCAGACGGCGGAAACGGCCTGGCTTATAACGGTCGCCAGTGCTGCGCCTGAGACTCCCAGTCCGAGCAGAAAAATGAAAACAGGGTCAAGAATTATGTTTATGACAGCTCCTATGACAGTTGAGAGCATTCCTACTCCGGGATAGCCCTGGGCGCTTATATATACGTTAAGTCCTGAGGCAGTCATTGAGAAGAGGGTTCCTGTAAGGTATATCCTGAGATAGCGGGCCCCGTAAACATATGATTCGTTGCTTGCACCAAAGGCGAACAGGACGGGCTTCATGAATACATAGCCTAAGAAAATAAGAATGACACCACTTATGATAAGCAGTGCAAAGGAATTCCCCAGGATCCTTCCCGCCTTTTTGACATCGCCGCGGCCCCGTTCGATGGAGAACAGGGGTATTCCGCCGATCCCGAAGAGGGCGGTAAAGGCCATGATAAGTGTGATCACGGGGAAGGTCAGTCCCACCCCTGTAAGCGCAAGAGAGTGTCCTTCTCCCATATGTCCCAGATATACCCTGTCGACAACGTTATACAGAAGCTGTACGAACTGGGCTATTGTCAGGGGTATTGCCTGTGTGATGATGCATTTCCACACGGGTCCCTGTGAGAAATCATTTCTGTTTATTTTACCTGTAGTCATGTCGTAAATAATCCATTGACCGGTTGAGTCAGCATATGGTCATTTGAAAGTCAGATAAGCTTGTATAAGGTCTATAAGATACTGAGTGTCATATGTTCCGGCTGTTTCATATGAAGAATGCATGGCCAACTGGGGCAGACCTATATCGATCGTACTCACGGAAACGTGACGGTTGCTTAAGTTGCCGAGGGTGGAGCCTCCGGCGATGTCTGAACGGTTGGCATACGTCTGGACCGGGATATTGTTATCCCTGCACAATTTCCTGATCAGGGCTTCCGACCTGCCGTCTGTGGTATATTTCTGATTGGCGTTGAACTTAATAACGATCCCTCCGTTTAAAAAGGGCCTGTTGGTAGGGTCGGCATATTCTGGATGATTGGGATGCAGAGCATGTGCATTATCTGCGGATATCATGAAGCTGTCAGCTAAGATGCTGCTTAGATCCGCATTTATGACGGAAGAAGATATCCTGCCAAGCACGTCGGCAAGAAATGTGGAATCAGCCCCCTGCTTAGTGAGGCTTCCCACCTCTTCATTGTCAAAGATACAGAGTACGGGGATGCAATCCCCGGAGTCATCGCGACTATCCGTAAAACCCCTTACAAGCCCGTATACGCATTGCAGATCATCCAAAGATCGCGACGCGATCATCTCCCTGTCCGCACCGATAAACGTTCCCCTGACCCTGTTATACAAAAACAGGTCTGTTCCAAGTATCTGATCGGGACTGACACCGGCTTCATCAGCTATCAAGCTGATGAGTGAAATATTGCCGCCGTCACCGGATGAGGAGGATGCAAAGAGAGGGCGCATATCCTTTGCGGGATCATACCTGTATCCTTCATTAACATTCCTGTTCATATGAATGGCAACGTTGGGTATGATAAGGAGATCCCTGTTTATGTTTACGAGCTTTTCCGTAATAGAGCCGTCAGAATCATACAATATACGTCCTGCCACTGACAAGGGTTTGTCCATCCAGGCGGACATCAGCATCCCGCCGTATTTCTCCACATTAAGGACCTTATATCGATCCTCAACGGTGATCTCGGCATTCGGTTTTATCTTGAAGGCCGGAGAATCACAATGAGCGGCACATATCCTGAACCCGTTCAGATTGCTTCCGGGGTCTTTCGTATATGCCTCCGGTATGCGAAAGGAGATAAGGGAGGATGAGTTCCGGACAACATAATAGCTTCCTCCCGGCCGAAGCTCCCATTCTTCGTTTTCTTTTAATTCTTCATAATCATTCAATTCATCTGTGATGTTTTTGATAACATGAAAGCATGATGGGGATGCATCAATGAAATCAATAAGTTTCCGGGATGTTTCCTGTGCTTTGTTCATATGCGATTTCTGCCTCTGGATAGTTTTTGGAACACGATGTTTATTATAGCATTTTATCCTTTTTATGAAAAGAAGGATAAGAGTTGAAATTTCTTAATTGAAATTTTCTAATAATTTTTTTCAAATACCCCATTTTTTTAAAATTCATATCCGTAATATATGGCAGAAGGGTAAAAAGTTACCCTGAAATGAGCTCATAAAGACAAAAAAATGATGAAGGATCAAGGAGGAAAGAAAAATGATAAAAAAGAGACTGGTAAAAAAGACAACTGCAATAGCAATAACAGGAGCATTAACAATAGCCATGGCAGCTTCGGTAATAGCGGCTCCCGGTGGTTTCGGAGGTAATGGAGGTCCCGGAGGCGGCCCCGGCGGCAGAGGCCCTTCTCAGGAGATGCAGCAGGGAGGCGGACCGCAGGGCCCCGGTGGCGGAGAGTTCAATCCGGGTGACGGTCAGGAGGGCGAGGCTTCCACAGATCAGATGCCTGAGATGTCAGGCGGCGAAGCCTCCACAGGCCGTATGCCCGAGATGTCAGGAAGTGAAGCTCCCACAGGCCGGATGCCCGAGATGTCAGGAAGTGAAGCTTCAACAGGTCAGATGCCTGAGATGTCAGGCGGTGAAGTCCCCACAGGCCAGATGCCTGAAATGCCAAGCGGTGAAGCCCCCACAGGCCGGATGCCTGAGATGTCAGACGGTGAAGCCCCCACAGGCCGGATGCCAAAGATGCAAGACGGTGAAGCTTCCACAGGTCAGATGCCTGAAATGCCCGGCGGCCAAGGAAATAGAGGGGGCAGACCCGAAAACGGTATGAGGGGATTTAATACGGATAATATCAAGACATCGATAGAGGGCCTTGAAGATGAGGATACCAGGGCAAATCTTGAAGCCCTGTTAAGTGATTATGAATCGGCAAAGACCGCACTGGAAACCGCAATAAAGGAGAAATCGGATGATGTTGATACCTATAAGGAAGCCGAGAAGGAGGCAATGGAAGAGCTCAATACCGCACTTAAGGAAGCAGGTATAGACACACGTCCTAAGCTCCCTGAGGGCAAGGATATGAAGCCCGGTACGGGCATGAAGGGATTCGACACCGAGGCGGTCAGGACGGCGATCGATGCCCTTGAGGATGGAGATGTAAAGACTGACCTTGCCACCCTGTTAAGTGATTATGAGGCAGCAAAGACAGCGCTGGATACAGCCGTTGATGAGGGAGCGGAGGATACCGATACTTACAGGGAAGCTGAGATGAAGGCTATGGAAGAATTACGCAGCGCACTTGAAGAGGCAGGCATAGATACCCGTCCCCGGCTGCCCGAGGGATCGGAAAACGGGAATTCCGGCATGGGACAGCGTCCCGAAACGCCTTCGGATGACGGGAGTACAGATAAATCGGAGGAAAAGCCGGCAGAAAAACCGGCAGCTCAGCCGGGGATGAATGTCGATAATGGGAATAATAATTCATCCGATAACATATTTACCAGATTTGGGAACTGGTTCATGTCACTTTTTGCAAGATAAGCGGACATTGCGGAAATGATCAACAGAGCCCTATAATGCGGCTCGGGCTGCCTCCGGCGTACTATTGCGCGGAGGCAGCTTTATTGATATTCAGGCTGTTTCATGCTAGTATAACATTCGTGAAACAGCTGACGTGTTCAAAGGGCTTGCCCTGGGTGCGGATGCCTGTGCCGTCGGATTATAACAGATTTTAAGGGAGGGGACCGATCTGAGTAATATGGGGATGCTTTCAAGAGAAGATATGCTGGAGCTTACGCGCCGTATGACACCTGCAAGGACCTGTTTCGACCGGATGGCGGGCAGCTACAGGGATGAGGACGGTATGGAGGACGGGTCCTTTAACATACATTTTCTGAAGCTGACAGACAGGGAGAAAAGAGATAATCTTAAGATCGCCAAGGCCATACCCTTTTCCGGGACCGGGGTACAGCTTAAATCGTATGACTTTCCGGGATCCGGCAAAAAATCCGGGGAAATGGCTAAGCTCCTGTATGCGATCAAGAGCTGTTCCCTTAAGAACGATGCCCTTCTTGAGACCTTCTATGAGCTCGTGGGAGACAGTTATTCGGCTAAGGGGGACTATGGCATCTACCTCTTCCATGGGGCTTATGATGTTCCGGTTAAGGCAAGGGACAAGGAATGGCTTGAAGGCTCGGAAACAGTATATGAATTTATTATCTGTGCCATATGTCCTGTAACGGGTGATTACGAAGCAGGAGAGCCCACATGGGGATTTTTGTATCCCTCATTTGTCAACAGGTGCGAGGACCGGGATCATATTGCGATCTACAATATCGATCCGGACAATGAAGATATGGGATTTATGCACATGCTGGGTTTGGATAAGGGGTGCGGAAGAAGCTTTTAGGAGGATCCGGATCGTATTGAAAAAGGGCTGAAAGTATAGGAAAAGGAGAAAGATCAGATGAAGAAAAGGATATGTTTGTTGATATTTGCCATGGCTTTTGT
>DFKQ01000069.1:11296-13698 GCA_002373875.1 Lachnospiraceae bacterium UBA3641 | reverse complement strand
GTGCCGGAACAATGGGTTCAGGTATAGCACAGGCATTTGCCCAGTGTGACAAGGTAGATACCGTATATTTATGCGATATCAAGCAGGAGTTCGCTGACGGAGGTAAGGCTAAGGTTCAGAAGGCAATGGATAAGCTCGTTGCCAAGCAGAAGAAGACTCAGGAAGAGGCTGATGCCATAATGGCTAAGTTCAAGACAGGTCTTAATGATATCTGTACTGATGCGGATCTTATCGTTGAGGCAGCTCTTGAAGTTATGGATATCAAGAAGGAATGCTTCAAGAATCTTATGGAGAACATCGTTAAGAATCCTGATTGTGTATTCGCTTCAAATACATCTTCATTATCAATTACCGAGATCGGCGCAGGTCTTCCCAAGCCCATCGTAGGTATGCATTTCTTTAATCCCGCACCTGTTATGAAGCTCATCGAGGTTATAGCCGGTGCAAACACACCTAAGGAATTAGTAGAGAAGGTTAACGAGATCTCAAGAGACCTTGGTAAGACACCCGTTCAGGTTAATGAGGCTCCCGGCTTTGTTGTAAACAGGATCCTTATTCCCCTTATCAATGAAGGTATCACGGTTTACGCTGAGGGCGTATCCGATATCGAGGGTATCGATACTGCTATGAAGCTCGGATGTAATCATCCCATGGGTCCCCTGGAGCTTGGTGACTATGTAGGTCTTGATATCGTTCTTGCTATCATGGACGTTATCTACAAGGAGACAGGCGATCCCAAGTACCGCGCATGTCCTCTTCTTCGTAAGATGGTAAGGGCTAAGCAGCTCGGTGTCAAGACAGGCATCGGCTTCTACAATTACGCTGACGGCGGCAAGGTACCTGTAGATAAGTAAAATGAATGATAATAGGACGTAAACATGATCAGACTTCATGCTTGCATGTAAAGATGATCATGCTTTCGGACTTAACAAACATGAGGAATCAGCCGTTTACGAAGTAAATCAGCGGTTTCCGAATGGTTGTAGGATTGTGAGAATTCGTTATAAGGGCTACCGCAAAACGATGGATTCCTTATGACATAGGTGCGAAGCACGGAACAATCCGCTTATCATAAACAGAAAATATTAATGGAGGAAGTATCATGGATTTTTCTTTATCAAAAGAACATGAAATGGCGAGACAGTTGTTCAAGGAATTCGCCGAAAATGAAGTAAAGCCTCTTGCTCAGGAGATCGATGAGCAGCACAGGTTCCCCAGGGAGACTGTTGAGAAGATGGCTAAGTATGGTTTCTTAGGCATTCCCGTTGCCAAGGAGTACGGCGGACAGGGATGCGACATCCTTACATACGTTATGTGTGTTGAGGAGCTGTCTAAGGTATGCGGTACCACAGGCGTTATCGTATCGGCTCACACATCACTGTGTGTTGACCCTATCATGACTTTCGGTACCGAGGAGCAGAAGCAGAAATATGCAGTACCTCTTGCCAAGGGTGAGAAGCTGGGTGCATTCGGTCTTACCGAGCCCGGTGCTGGTACTGATGCACAGGGTCAGCAGACCAAGGCCGTTCTTGACGGAGATGAGTGGGTACTTAACGGTTCCAAGTGCTTCATCACCAACGGTAAGGAAGCTGACGTATATGTTATCTTCGCCGTAACAGGCAAGGTTGAGAAGCGCGGCAAGATGATGAAGGAGATATCAGCATTCATCGTTGAGAAGGGAACTCCCGGATTCACATTCGGTACCAAGGAAAATAAGATGGGTATCTGCGGTTCTTCAACCTATGAGCTTATCTTCACAGACTGCCGTATCCCCAAGGACAACCTTCTTGGCAAGCAGGGTAAGGGCTTCAATATAGCAATGCACACGCTTGACGGCGGACGTATCGGTATCGCTGCTCAGGCTCTCGGACTTGCTGCAGGCGCTCTTGAGACAACCATCAACTATGTTAAGGAGAGGAAGCAGTTCGGACGTGCCATCGGTGCTTTCCAGAACACTCAGTTCCAGCTTGCTGACATGGCTACCAAGGTTGAGGCTGCAAGGATGCTTGTTTACAAGGCAGCCAGGGCTAAAGACCAGTACCAGAAGGATGGCAAGACATCCTACTCGGTAGAAGCAGCTATGGCTAAGTTATGCGCAGCCGAGGTTGCAATGGAAGTTACCACCAAGGCAGTTCAGCTTCACGGCGGTTACGGATATATCAAGGAGTACGATGTAGAGCGTATGATGCGTGATGCCAAGATCACTGAGATCTACGAAGGAACATCAGAGGTTCAGAGAATGGTCATCTCCGCGAACATCCTTAAGTAAGACGGGTCAAGATTCAGACATGAAAGCACTGACTGCTTGCAGGCAAGGGCTTGAATGGATGAAGATTGTAGCAGTTGCAACGCAACTGCGCGATCGAAAATGCGAAGCATTTGAGATCCCGCGGCTGGAAGTT
>DFKQ01000069.1:0-11203 GCA_002373875.1 Lachnospiraceae bacterium UBA3641 | reverse complement strand
TGGAAGTTGAGGGGAATCAAAAGAAAGATTTGAGATCCCGCGGCTGGAAGTTGAGGGAAATCAAAAGAAGCAATTGAGATCCCGCGGCTTAAACGTAAATAAATATTTGTAGAAAGGATAATAACTATGAAAGTAGTAGTATGTATTAAACAGGTTCCCGATACTAAGGGTGGCGTTAAGTTTAATCCCGACGGAACACTTGATAGAGGTGCCATGCTTGCGATCATGAACCCTGATGACAAGGCAGGTCTTGAGGCAGCACTCAGGTTAAAGGATGAGTATGGCGCAGAGGTTACGGTTCTTACCATGGGTCTTCCCAAGGCAACGGACGTACTTCGTGAGGCGATCGCAATGGGCGCTGACAAGGGCGTTCTTGTAACAGACCGCGTACTTGGTGGTGCCGACACATGGGCAACATCAACAACAATAGCAGGAGCTTTAAGGAATCTTGAGTATGACCTTATCATCACGGGCCGTCAGGCTATCGACGGTGATACGGCTCAGGTTGGTCCTCAGATAGCTGAGCATCTCGGACTTCCCGTAATCTCATATGCTCAGGAGATCAAGATAGATGGCGACAAGGTTATCGTTAAGCGTCAGTATGATGATCGTTATCATATGCTTGAGGCTAAGATGCCCTGCCTTATCACAGCTCTTTCCGAGCTTAATGAGCCCAGATATATGACTCCCGGCGGAATCTTTGATGCCTGTGCAGCAGAGATCACCACATGGGGACGTGCAGACCTTAAGGATGTTGAGGACGGCAACCTTGGACTTAACGGTTCACCTACCAAGATCGCCAAGGCATCGGACAAGGTTCGTAAGGGTGCAGGCGAGAAGGTTGTTCCCGAATCACCCGAGGAAGCAGTATCATATATCGTCGGCAAGCTTGACGAGAAGCACATCATATGATGCAACAGGGTCATAGGTCAATCGGATGTTATGCTTGCATAAAAAGACGATTGAACTAATGACCTGCACAAACATGAGCAAGTAGTCCGACAGGACGGATTGCGAATGGTTGTAGCGACGCGAGAGCTAAGCGAAGCGGCGCGTGCATCAATAATATAGAAAGGATAAATGGTATACAATTATGAAAATGACTCCTGAACAGATTGCGCAGTACAAGGGTGTCTTCGTATTCGCGCAGCAGGTTGACAATAAGGTCAGCTCAATCGCATATGAATTAATAGGAAAGGCCAAGGAGCTTGCAGAGTCACTTGAGACCAAGGAAGTTACCGCCGTTCTTATCGGATCTGACGTAAAGTCACTCGCAGACAACCTTGCCGAGTACGGTGCAGACAAGGTTATCGTGGTTGATGATCCCGAACTTAAGGAATACAGGACTGAGCCTTACGCTCATGCTCTTTCATCCGTTATCAATGAATTCAAGCCTGAGATCGTTCTGGTTGGTGCAACAGCCATCGGACGTGACCTTGGCCCTACGGTTTCAGCCCGTGTTGAGACAGGTCTTACGGCTGACTGTACGGTACTTAATATAGGTGATTTTCCGCTTCAGCCCATACCGGGTAAGGAAGACGAGCAGCTTCACGGCCAGCTCCTTATGACCCGTCCCGCATTCGGCGGTAACACGATCGCTACCATCGCATGTCCCGACAACCGTCCTCAGATGGCTACGGTTCGTCCCGGCGTTATGCAGAAGCTTGCTCCCAAGAAGGGTGCCAAGGCTGAGATTATCGAGTACAATCCCGGATTTACTTCCAACAACAGGTATGTGACCATCAAGGAAGTTGTTAAGGCTGTATCAAACGTTAAGGATATCATGGATGCCAAGATCTTAGTATCAGGCGGACGTGGTGTCGGTTCACCCGAGAACTTCAAGATCCTTGAGGACCTTGCCGAGGCTCTTGGCGGACAGGTATCATGCTCACGTGCGGTTGTAGATGCAGGCTGGAAGCCCAAGGATATGCAGGTTGGCCAGACAGGTAAGACCGTTCGTCCCAACCTCTATGTTGCGGTTGGTATCTCAGGTGCCATACAGCACGTTGCGGGTATGGAAGAGTCAGATGTGATCATTGCCATCAATAAGGATGAGGATGCTCCCATCTTCGATGTAGCCGATTACGGTGTTGTAGGCGACCTTAACAAGATCGTTCCGAAGTTAACCGAGGAGATCAAGGCAGCCAAGGCAGCTAAGCAGGCCTAAACTGAATTTTTAAAATGAAACAAGGGGACGGTTCCTCGGTTCATATTTTATCAGTGAACCGAGGAACCGTCCCCTTTGTTTCATTTTTTCCTGGCGATCACTACGAATCTGCCTTCATCCTCCTGATATGAACAGGTTACAAGAGTGATGAACTTATCGCCGTATTCGGTGGGGATACCCATATTGTATATTGACTTGGCAGCAAGAATGCTCATTGTTTCGGCAAAATCATTCTGGCTGTCTGCGTCTATAAAATCATAGAAACGGAAGTCGGATTCATCATTATAATATACCCGGTCGTAGAAAGCGTATACAACCTCATAGGATTCGGACCCCTGCAGGGTATCGTATTTAATGACAGGATGCTGCTTGCAGTATTCCTTATCATTATAGGCATCAAGTTTACCGAACATGGTCCCGTCCTTCATGTTGTGACCGTATATTATAAGGTTATCGCTGGCAGGCTCAAGCTTGCATCTTGCATCTATAAATGGAAGTCCACGAACGCTCTTCTCAAGGGAGAAATCCTTATCAAGATACCGCTCGGGATCATCCGGCGAGTACATTACCGGGTATTCTATTCCGGTTCCGTCGATCTTAAGATATCCGGCAAAATCAGAGTTATCCCGTTTCATCCCCTGATATATCGGAGTCATATCGGGTTCTTCCTGTGCATCTTTTTTTATACTTTCGCGGACAGCTGCAGGCACATCTAAGGTGATCACGCTCGTATCATCATCTACAGCCCCCATACTGAAGATATCGCCTTCGTTGTCGCTCTCAGCTCTTTTACCTGCCATATTTTTAAATACGGTACTTGCGATAAGTACGATGATTGACAGAAACACCACTCCGACTATCGTCAGGGACCTCACCAGCTTTATCTGCTGGGGCCGGGTCATGTCTTTGAATTTTTTGTATTTTCTTTTTTTTCTGATCTTCTGATTATTGGATTCCATTTATCTGTCCTGCTTTTTAATATTTCTGCACTTATTCGGAACAGGTTCAAAACGCTCCGTATTTTCACTGCTTTGGGTTAATCACATAGCCGGTTCTCGGCACATGATCAAGAACCCGGTTATTGTATAATCCTGCGGCATTGGCAGCATTATACTGGTTGGCCAGAGCCCTGTAATAATTGTTGTAGTAATCAACGGTGGATTTTTTGAGGGTATAGAGTATTGCGTATTCACCGTTGTGATTTGATGTAAAAGTAACATAGTAAACATCGCCGTCCCTGCCTGTGGAGGAGGATATGCTCCTGTCAAGGCCGTCTCCGTTAACGGCAACGACCCTTACATCACCGTTACTTAGGTCCATATCAGATATAAGAGGAATACGGATCGTGAACTTGCCGAAATCCTTCACTTCATTACCTGCAGCATCCAGCATGCGGATCTTAAAGAACATGGCATGGTGGTGTGTAAGAGAGGAGTCAGCGTTTATTCTGGGCTTTATTGTAGCTCCGTCGGAGTCGGTTATTACCAGATACCAGTCACCCGGTGTCCTGTCAAGGTATCCCCTGACCTTATCCTTGCTCGGACAGTCCTTTGTTCTGTCGTCCACTATGCGGAGTTTGTTCTTGTCTTCGTCATCACCCGGTTTGGGGATCCATGTGGGTACAGGTGCAGGTGTTGGAGTTGCCGGTTTATTCTTGACCGTGACTTCGCATTCGGCCCTGAGACCGCCATCAGCCGTCAGTGCGGTGATTATGGCAGTTCCCACCTTCTTGCCGGTGACCCGTCCTTTTTCGTTGACTGCTGCGATGGGATCATTATCGCTTGACCATATGATGTCCTTTATATCGGCATCAGTGGGAAGGATCGTTGCGGTAATGTTAAAGCCCTGGCCAACATAGATGGTTTTCTTTACAGGTGAGATGTACATTTCCTTGACTCTGACAGGGAGCTTGATCACCTTTATCTCACAGATTGCATTAACCCCGTTTGATGCGGTTGCGGTTATAGTAGCTTCCCCGAGAGCCTTTGCGGTGACAACCCCGTCTGAAGTGACGGTTGCAACAGTCGGGTTATTGGACTTCCAGGTAATGGTTTTATCATAGGCATTGTCAGGCTTTACGGTTGCCTTGATCGTAATATTCTCGTCTACATACAGCTGGTATGAAGTAGGATCAAGCTCGATACTCGTAACTTCTACGGGGCGGGCCCTGACTATTACGGTACAATGGGCTTCGTAGCCACCGTCTCTGGCCTTGACTCTTATGGTTGTGGTACCAGGTGAAACACCGGTTACCAGACCGTTAACGACTGTAGCTGTTTCGGGGCTGTCACTTGTCCAGGTCACTCTTTTGTCGGTAGCATTGGAAGGAATAAGGCTGTGCTCAAGCTTTACCGAGTCACCTACATATATGGCCTCCGACGGTGGAATAAGGGTGATTCCCGTCACCGGGACATTAATCTTCTCCACAGTAACATGACATATTGCGGTTTTGCCGCCATCAACCGTGGTAACGATTATATCCGCTTCACCTGTTTCCTTGGCGGTAACATTACCTTCGGAGTCAACCGAAGCAACATTGGAGCTTGTACTGCGCCAGATGACCTCTTTGTTTGTTGCATCATCCGGTGTTACTCTTGCGACAAGCGCGACTGTCTCACCTTCCCATCCGTCCGACAGTAAAGTAAGGTCATATCTGTTAAGGGTTACTCCGGTAACCGGAACTGCATAGACGGTGATCGTAAAGGTTGCGGTTATTTCGGGATTCTCAACAGAAGCAACGGTTATATGCGCTGTTCCCGGGGCAATTCCCGTGACAAGTCCGGTACTTTCATTTACTGTAGCAACGCCCGTATTATCGCTTGTATAGGTAACGTCCGATACTGTAGCATCCTCAGGATAAACGGCCTTTTTATCGGCAAGAGTCAGAGTACCGCCTACAGGAACCGAATATTCGGAGGATGATATTTCAATCTTTTCAACACTGTTTTTTACAACATAAATCCGGCAGGAAGATACCTGTCCTCCGTCTTCTGTTGTAACAGTTACGGTAACCGGACTGCTGCTCTCGGCAACGCCCGTGATCCTGACCTTTTTGGGGTCGCCTCCGGATTGCTCACTTATTGTTGCAATACTTCCGTCTGAAGGACTTATGGACCAACTAACCTTCTTGTTAAGCGCCGTTGATGGAGAAACGACGGCTTCAAGAGTCTTGCTTCGTAAGGTGCCGGTCCCTATGGTTGTCGGCGGATCCTTTATTTCTACTCCGGTTACCATATCGGGGTCCTCCGCCACTGTAATATCCAGATAGGCTTCCTTGCTGTTACCATTGGCATCCTTTCCGACGCTGACGGCTCTCAATCTTGTTTCTCCGGCTTTTAATCCCTTTATTTCTGCTGTGGTATTGCCGCTTACCAATGAGACGGTGGATTCATCCGTCACAGACCATGTAACATCGGTGCTGCTTGCATCAAAAGGTGTAACATTGGCTGAGAAGGTATAACTTCTTCCCTTATATATTGTGATCCTGTTATCGTTGATCTCAACATTATCACCGGTGATTTCGATGGCATCCACCGGGGTGTAGGTATCTTTAAGTATTATTGTGAAGCTTGTATCCTTATACCGGGGAAGGCTGTTATATTCATCGGAAGGGTTATCTTCCTTAACAAAAGTTGCAGGAAGAAAAACATCAAGATTAAGTCTGCAAGGGATTTCTATTCTTGTTAATGCAGAGCAGTTACCAAGTATGCTCGCTTTACCTGAGCCCGTATATACTTTTTCCATGTTGAAGCTGCTAAGATCAAGAGAGGTAAGGCTTAAGCAGTTATCAAACATATCATCCATATTGGTAACTTCAGAGGTATTGAAATTACTGAGATCAAGAGAGGTAAGTCTGCTGCAGAGAGAAAACATAAAACTCATATCGGTAACTTCAGAGGTATTGAAATTACTGAGATCAAGAGAGGTAAGTCTGCTGCATTCATAAAACATATTACTCATATCGGTGACCTTCCCGGTGTTGAAATTGCTTAAGTCAAGGGAAGTCAGGCTGGTGCACTGATAAAACATATAATTCATATCGGTGACCTTCCCGGTGTTGAAATTGCTTAAGTCAAGGGAAGTCAGGCTGGTGCACCAAGAAAACATATTACTCATATCGGTAACTTCAGAGGTATTAAAATTACTCAGGTCAAGAGATGTAAGACTATTGCAGTTAATGAACATACTTTTCATGTTTCTGACGTTTGAAGTGTCAAAGCTGCCAAGATCTACGGTTGTAAGTTTTTTGCAATTCCAGAACATAGCGCTAAGATCATAGACATCTTTTGTGACAACGCCATTCAAACTTACCGATTTAAGGGAGGTGCAGCCACTGAACATTGCGTTCAATGACGTATTACCGCTTATTTTGACATTTCTTAAATCAACGGATTCTATCACTGTGTTATAGGAAAAGACATCTTTGATCTTACGGTTTGTAGTATCCCGGATGGTAGGGGTATATTCGGAACCATCGATCACTGCCTTATCCGGGACAACGACATCCTTATTGCTCCCCTTGTAATGTATAAGTATTATATAGCCATCTGCTATGCTGTAATCATAATCATTCTGCCATGTAGTATCCCCGCCGGCGCCGTCTCTTTGTATATCCTGATCCTCGGCGGAATCATTGAAAATACCGGTGATCCCGTTTACTGCCTTCTTTATTGAAAACTTCGAACCGCCGCCTGCGGCCCGATCCTCCTTGTCGGAAAGTCCCTGTGATGATGGAACCGCAACAGGTGTGGAAGTCGGCTTGAGCGTTGGAACAGGGGTTGGTGCGATCGAAGGTTCCGGCAGAGCTGTAGGTACAGGTGTTGCCGTGGGCTTTGATATATTTATGACAGGTGTTTCAGCTTCAGATGATTTAGACGGAACAGAAGTAGGAGTGGGAGTAACCGTTTCCTTCGTTGCGGGCTTGTCAGACGGGACTGCTGCCTTATCCGAAGAAGCGGACCTGACGGTCACTGTGGGATCGCTGCCATTATTGCCTGAATCATTTCCGGAAACGGCATTGGTCGTATCTGCCACTTTGATCTGGGCACCCGTTACCGGAACATGCAACTGTATGACAAGCGCACATATAAGAAGTACGGCTGTTCTTAAACGAAATGACTTTCTCTTATTCATGATTACCCCTTATTTATTTCCGGATTCATGCTGACCCTCATCTGCATGAATCCGCTAAATTCTACTAAATACAATACATCAACACTAGAATACCCCCAAATATAGTGTTCGTCAATATAATAATAAAGTAAGAACAGTTTTTGCCGGGACGATCCTGTTTGATTAAGCCTGTGGTTTATGGTAGATTAATAGCATGAATAAAAAGACGGTCATCATCCTGATCTGTGCGGTTGTGGCCGCGCTTGCGGCAGGAATTGCCATAGGCGCGCAGCTTAAGGGCGGAACGGGAGACAGGGCAACTGAAGAAGGACAGGATGCTATCGGGCTGACCGGGGATGAGGATATACCCGGGCCTGATGCGGAACCGGTAAGTGAAGAGGACGTTGAGGAAGGTCTCGTACTTAACTACGCTTCCGGTAATTCCTGGCAGGACGGGGACATCACCATGTACGGCGTGGACTGGCAGATAGTAAACGGATCATCTTCTCCCATTGACGGTTGGGAGCTTGAGATAGGCATAGAAGGGCTGGCAAGGGCAGAAGGCTGGAACGGGACCTTTACGGTCAGGGATGACAGACTCAGTATCGTGAATGCCGGCTACAATGGTTCGATCGGCAGGGGAAGCAGGACGGAGGGCATTGGCTGCAACCTTGGGGTGAAGGAAGACGGGCTTAAGGTAACCTACGCAAGGCTTAATGGCGCCGACTGCAAGGTAAATAAGCTGAAGTCAATTGACAGGGATGCCTCCGGTAATGATGAGGGCAGCGGTGATGCAGGTAAGGGAAGCACCGGTAGAGGAAGCAGGGCGGATGCCAGAGAACTGCTTAAAAGAGATAAAAGGGCAGTACAGGGTGATGACTGGCTCCATACCGACGGGCGCAGGATACTCGATAAGGATGATAAGGAGGTGTGGCTCACCGGCCTTAACTGGTTCGGCTACAATGTCGGGACGAACACCTTCGACGGCCTGTCAAACAGCGAGCTTGTAACAACCGTGGAAGCTATAGGAGACAGAGGCTTTAACTTGATTCGTGTGCCCATGTCGGCCCAGCTCCTTAACGAGTGGGCTGCGGGAACTTATCCCGAAGCTAATTATAATCATGCTTATAATGAAGAGTTAAACGGTATGAATTCACTGGAGATTTTCGACTATTTCCTGACTGTTGCGGAAGCAAACGGGATCAAGGTAATGATCGATATCCACAGCGTGGAGACGGATCCTTCGGGGCATATGACCAATTTGTGGTATACTGACAAGGTAAGCGAGAAGGAGTATGTTGCGGCGCTTGAGTGGGCGGCGGCCCGGTATAAGGATAATGATACCATAATCGCATATGACCTTAAGAACGAGCCTCACGGCAAGCCTTCGGAGGGCAGCAGGGCAGCCGTATGGAATGATTCCGATTCACCCAACAACTGGAAGAGGGAGGCGCAGAAGGCAGCCCTTGCGGTCCTTAAGGAAAATCCCAATGTACTCATAATGGTTGAAGGGATCGAAAGTTACCCGGTCGATATTAAGGAAAACGGAAATTACAGGAGCAAGATCGCGGATGACTACCACATTACCTGGTGGGGAGGCAACTTAAGAGGAGTGGCCGATCATCCGATAGACCTCGGACAGTTTCAGGATAAGCTTGTGTATTCGCCCCATGATTACGGGCCCACAGTTTTTGATCAGCCCTGGTTCTATGACGGGTATGACTATGATTCTCTTATGAGGGACTGCTGGCGGGATAACTGGTTCTACATCTATGAGGACGGTATTGCTCCCATCCTTATAGGGGAATGGGGCGGCTTTATGCGGGAACCGAACCTTAAATGGATGACGGCCATGCGGCAGCTTATTAAGAAGTACAGGCTTAATCATACCTTCTGGTGCCTTAACCCCAATTCGGGGGATACCGGCGGTCTGCTGCTTGATGACTTTAAAACCTGGGACGAGGATAAATATGAATTTGTGAAGGAGGTTCTGTGGCAGGAGAACGGGAGGTTCATGGGGCTTGACCATGCGATACCTCTGGGTGAGTGAAACAGGGGGACGGTTCCTCGTTTCACTTTTAATATACATCTGAACAATTCGCCTGTTTGAGGACAATGAAACGAGGAACCGTCCCCTTGTTTCACAGGAGGGAATATGGCGTATATAGCTTGCAGAGATTTACAACTTGGATATGACGGGCAGGTGGTGACCGAAGGCATCAACTTCGATGTTGAGGAGGGTGATTACCTGTGCATAATCGGTGAGAACGGAGCCGGTAAGTCCACACTTATGAAGGCCCTCATGAATCTTAATAAGCCGATGGGAGGGGAGATCGTCTTCTCTGATGATGTTAAGCGAAATGAGATAGGATACCTGCCCCAGAATAAGGAGTTTCAGCGTGACTTTCCGGCATCGGTGCAGGAGATAGTCATAAGCGGATGCTTGAGCAGGTGCGGTCTCAGACCCTTCTACAACAGGGAAGAGAAGAGGACCGCCGAAGAGAATATGAAGAAGATGGATGTATGGGAGCTTCGTAAGAAATGTTACAGGGAGCTGTCGGGCGGTCAGCAGCAGAGGGTCCTTCTTGCCAGGGCCCTGTGCGCGACGGGCAAGCTCCTGCTTCTTGATGAACCGGTAACCGGTCTTGATTATAAAGTCACATGTGAATTCTACGGTCTCCTGTCGGACCTGAACAGGTCGGGCGTCTCCATAGTCATGGTAAGCCATGATCTTGAGGAAGCCATGGGACATGCCAATAAGATATTACAGATAGGCCGTGAACAGGTCTTTTTCGGAGATAAGAACGAGTACCTTATGTCCGAGAGCTGGAAGGCCTTCCATCAGCATCATAAGGATCACTGCCATACAAAGGATCAGACGGGATACAGAATGGACCGGGCCGAAGATGACAGGAAGCGTATCGATGGGCATGCAGGGGACAGGAAGCATGGAGAACCGGTTAAAAACGAGGCTTATAATGCGGAATTCAGAGGTGCGACGGATCCTGATATGAAAGAACCTTCGCATCGTCCGGAATAACATAGAAGGTACAGGATGAATTTCATAAATACATTACAATTATATTTTACATATCCTTTTGTGCGCTATGCTTTCGTGGTGGCGATAGTCATATCGCTGTCGGCATCCCTGCTTGGCGTGACACTGGTCCTTAAGAGATATTCATTTATCGGAGACGGACTGAGCCATGTTGCCTTCGGTGCCATGGCAATAGCATCGGTTTTTAAAATGATAAATAACAATGTTATTGTTCTTCCCCTTACTATTCTGGCTGCGGTATTTCTCCTTAAATCGGGCAAGAATACCAGGATCAACGGGGATGCCGCGATTGCCGTATTTTCGGTGGGTGCGCTTGCGGTCGGGTATCTTATAATGAATGTGTCGGGAAGCTCGGCCAATGTATCGGGCGATGTGTGTTCAACCCTTTTTGGATCCACATCCCTGCTTACGCTTACTCTCGGCGAAGTATGGTTTTCGATAATACTTGCCATCCTGGTCATATTGCTGTTTGTTTTTCTTTACAACAAGATCTTTGCCGTGACCTTCGATGAGGATTTCGCAAATGCCACCGGTATGAGCGCCGACAGATACAATCTGGTGATTGCCGTCCTGATCGCGGTCATCATAGTCATGGGAATGAACCTTGTGGGTTCATTGCTTATTTCGGCACTTGTTATTTTTCCGGCATTATCAGCCATGAGGATGTTCAGCAACTACAGAAGTGTTGTCATCTGTTCGGCAGTTATAGCTGTTGTATGCGCCGTTTTGGGCATGCTGTTCTCGATCATTTTATCAACACCGGTAGGCGCAACTATCGTAACCGCAGATATAATAGTATTTGTTATTGCGTCTCTGAATTCACATTAAATATTAATTTCGGGTTACTATTCAGACCTTGACCAAAC
>DFKQ01000095.1 GCA_002373875.1 Lachnospiraceae bacterium UBA3641 | reverse complement strand
TCTATCTTCCATATCTCGCCCTTAGGTCCGCGCCCGTAAGATGGCGGATCCATTATTATGGCATCGTACTTGTTGCCCCGTCTTATCTCACGTTCCACAAACTTGACACAATCATCCACCAGCCAGCGGATCGGTGCATCTTCGAGTCCCGAGCTTCTTGCATTTTCCTTAGCCCAGGCAACCATGCCCTTGGAAGCATCCACATGGGTTACGCTTGCTCCCGCCGAGGCCGCAGCCAGTGTTGCCCCGCCTGTATATGCAAAGAGATTAAGGACCTTAACCTGACGGCCGGCATCCCTTATAAGTTTACTGAACCAGTCCCAGTTGGCTGCCTGCTCGGGAAAAAGCCCCGTATGTTTAAACGAAAATGGCTTCAGGTTAAAGGTCAGCTCATTATAGCTGACGCTCCACTGCTCCGGAAGGTCGAAAAACTCCCATTCTCCACCGCCCTTTGATGACCTGTGATAATGGGCGTTAGGCCTCTTCCAGCCCTTGTGTATCCTCTCTGTATCCCATATGACCTGGGGATCGGGCCGGACCAGGATATACTTATCCCAACGCTCCAGCTTTTCGCCCCTGCTTGTATCTATTACTTCATAATCCTTCCATTTATCCGCAATCCACATTTCCCGTATTCCATTCATGCCGAGTCAGTAGATACGTCCCCTGACTCACACTTCTCTATGCACTGCCTCAAGTGCACGTGCGATGACCTGATGCATATCGTAGTACCTGTATTCACCGAGGCGGCCACCGAAGATGACCTTCTCTTCGGCATCCGCAAGCTCTTTATATCTTGCAAACAATGCATTGTTCTTCTCATCATTCATGGGATAATAGGGTTCATCACCCTTTTTCCACTTAGCGGGATATTCCCTTGTGATTATGGTCTTCTCCTGTGTACCGAACTCGAAATGCTTGTGCTCGATTATCCTTGTATAGGGAACCTCATACTCTGTATAATTAACCACAGCATTGCCCTGGTAATTATCCGTATCAAGAACCTCGTTCTCAAATCGAAGGCTCCTGTACTCAAGCTCCCCGAACCTGTAGTCGTAGAACTCATCTATCATTCCTGTAAACACGACCTTGCCGGCACATGCATCATAAGCCGCCCTGTCGGCAAAATAATCCGCCGAAAGCCTGACATCGCAACCATTAAGCATCTTATTTATCATTGCCGTATAACCGCCGATGGGAATTCCCTGATACTTGTCGTTAAAATAATTATTATCGTAGGTAAACCTTACGGGCAGACGCTTTATTATAAAGGCAGGAAGATCATCTGCCCTTTTGCCCCACTGTTTCTCGGTGTATCCCTCAATAAGCTTCTCATAGATATCCTTACCCACAAGGCTTAATGCCTGCTCGCGCAGGTTGCGGGGTTCGCTTACCCCGGCGGCCTTCATTTCATCCAGGGCTTCCCTTTTCTGTTCATCGATCTTCGCCCTTGCTTCATCCGGAGTCCTTACCCCCCACAGGGCATGGAAGGTGTTCATATTAAAGGGAAGATTGTAGAGCTCATCCTTATACCTTGCAACCGGTGAATTGGTATACCTGTTAAACTCGGCAAAGGAATTAACGTATTCCCATATTTCCTTATCGGATGTGTGGAATATATGGGCTCCGTACTTATGGACGTTAATCCCCTCCGTCTCCTCGGTATAGGTATTGCCGCCTATATGTGGCCTCCTGTCGATGACGAGGCACTTCTTCCCTGCCTTATGTGCTTCATGGGCAAATACGGCTCCGAAGAGACCTGCCCCGACTATGAGATAATCGTATTTCATTCTTCTTACTCCGGATTCTTCACTTTACTTCAACTGATCAGTTCAAGCCTGTTGATGGCTGAGAATATAGCGCGGACCGAGGCCCTGGTAATGTTGGAGCTTACTCCTACACCGTAAGTAACGCTTCCTTCGTCGGCATTGAGCAGATGGATATAAGCTGCAGCCTGGGCATTGGCACCTCCCTGAAGGGCGTGCTCCTCGTAATCAAGCACCTTAACATTGATGTTAAGGTTTTCCTTAAGTCCGCGAAGAACTGCATCGATAGGTCCGTTACCGACGGCCTCGAATGACTCTTCCTTACCGAACTTCGTATAAGTAAGGACGATATGTGTATCGAATTCGGAATCGGACGAATCCGACCTGTCATCAACCTTAAGCTTCCTGAAATGAAGGGGCTCCTTCTTGTCAATATAGTTCTCCTTGAAGGATGCCATGATCTCATCGGGTGATACTTCACCCTTCTTCTCCGTGATGACCTGGATAACCTTCGCGAATTCCTTGTGCATACCCTTGGGAAGCTTGAATCCGAAATAGGTATCCATGATGAAGGCAACTCCCCCCTTACCCGACTGGGAATTGATACGGACGATGGGCTCGTATTCACGCCCTATATCCGCAGGGTCGATGGGAAGATAAGGAACCTGCCATATTTCCGACTTCCTCTCCTTCATGGCCTTGACTCCCTTGTTGATGGCATCCTGGTGAGATCCCGAAAATGCGGTAAACACGAGCTTGCCTGCGTAAGGGTGTCTGTCGTCTATGGGCATCTTGACGAGACGCTCATAGACCTCGATTATATCATTGATCTTCTCTATGTTAAGCTGAGGGTCAATACCCTGGGAGAACATATTGTAAGCGATGTTTAAGATGTCTATATTGCCGGTTCTCTCCCCATTGCCGAATAGGGTACCTTCCACACGGTCGGCTCCTGCCAGCATGGCAAGCTCGGTCGCGGCAATACCGGTTCCCCTGTCGTTGTGGGGATGTATGCTTAAGATCACGCTGTCCCTGTCCGAGAAATGCCTGTTCATCCACTCTATCTGGTCAGCATATACATTTGGGGTGTTCAACTCGACAGTGGCCGGCAGGTTGATTATCACAGGATCGTCCTTGCTTGCTCCCCATTCCTTAAGGACTGCCTCACATATGTCATGAGAGAACTCAACCTCGGTTCCGGTGAAACTCTCCGGTGAATACTCAAGCCTGATGTTCCCGTCGAACTTATCAGCCCTCTCCTTAACCCACCTTGTTCCGTTAACTGCTATCTGTATTATCTCATCCTTGTCCATATTGAACACAACATCCCTCTGAAGCACGGATGTGGAGTTGTAAATATGAACTATAACATTCCTGATCCCTTCTATGGATTCGAAGGTCCTCTCGATAAGCTCCTCACGGCACTGCGTAAGCACCTGCACCCACACATCATCCGGTATCAGCTTCCTGTCTACCAGCTGGCGCAGAAAATCATATTCTATCTGGGATGCTGCGGGAAAACCAATCTCTATTTCCTTGAAGCCAAGCTTCAAGAGCATCTCAAAAAACTCTATCTTCTCCTCTACGATCATGGGATCGATAAGGGCCTGATTACCGTCACGAAGATCGACGCTGCACCATATGGGTGCCTTCTCTATCTCCTTATCGGGCCACTGCCTCTCCGGATAATGAAGCACCGGATTCTTTCGGTATCTTTCTACGTTTTTCATAATAACTTCCTCCCGTAAACAAAAGCCGATGGAGGACCATCGGCTGTCATTACATATTCTATTCGCCCAATCCGCTCTCTATCGCTTCCACCAGGGCCTTGAGTGCTGCTTCTTCGTCCTCGCCTTCACACACGAATTCAATTTCATCTCCGCATTTAACACATGCGCCGAGGACGCTTAGGACGCTCTTGGCATTCGCCGTACTCTCGCGAAAATTAAACGTGATCAGGGACTTAAACTGCATGGCCTCCTTACACAGGATGCCGGCAGGTCTTAAATGTAATCCCGTAGGATTCTTTATAGTCACCTTCTGGCTGACCATCTGCTAATGTCCTCCGTTTCATAATATTCAATCACACCAAATTATTATAACATGGAAGCAAGGCTTCCACAAGTACCCAGTTGTTTCCTTATTCCGTCTGTTCAGTCTGTTCCGTCTGTTCAGTCTGTTCAGTCTGGCCGGCGATATTAGCAACCCCCTCCTGGGGAAGGGCTACTATTGCCGTACCGTCCGCCACGGGATAGAGACTTACCTCCATCACGGACGAGTTGACTACTGCTATTCCGGCAGGAAGGTTCCACCTGACGGGAGCATCATATGATCCGGCATGGATACCCTCGATCGTCGCATCCCTTGGCGTCATATTTGAAGCATCTATAATACCCGTCACCTTAGTTACATCAAGGCCGGTTAAATCTTCATTAAGTCCCTGTATCTCGATCCGCTTGATTCCGCCTATGTCCACCAAAACCGCCTGATAACCCGCCGGAATATTGTTGATGGCTATGTTGGCTGTAGGGATATCCACAACCGTGTTCTCCAGCTTGCCGATATAGACCGTGACCTCCACCGTACCGTCATAGTCATCCTCCGCAAGCCTGACTCCGCTCGGCAGGTAATCATTGATATCAAATGTAAAGACGGCATCCTCCGCAGCACCTGCGATGGAAATATCCTCCGCCGGTATGGTTATTCCTTCCAATGACTTATATGAGGAACCCGATCCCGCAACAAGTATGGTGTCCGGAGAAACCGATACCCTGCCCGTCGATGCGTAGCCGTCAGCAGCAGTTCCCGATATTGCAGCCGTCAGCGGAATCTCTTTTGTAGCCAGTATATCTATATCTACCAGTATATCGGTCACTCCCATGGTCAGTGCCGAATTGTTGACCACATCCCCGTTACCGTCATACAGGATAACCTTGGAGGACGCCCTCAGGGCAGATGAGGCTCCCGAAACATCAACCGTGGCAACAGCTCTGGCAAGCTTGGATACCGCCGACTTGGGCCCCGATACCGAAGTGATGTTTACGCTCGGCGAATTGCTTCCCACCACATAACCCTTGGCAGGAGTACCGATCGTTTCCACATTGATCGACAGCTGTTTCTTTAACAGGTCCTCGACATCCACCTTAAGGTTCTTGGTCAGGGGGGTTATGGAAGAGATCATATCCGAATACCTTGTGGTACGGACATCTATCGATACAGAATTAAGTATGGTCATTTCCTTAAGGTCGGCCGTTGCCTTTATATAATCCCGGCTCATCTTCTCAAGGACTGACCTCTTGGCGGATAATGAAACGGATATTATATTACTGCCGTCAAGAACCTCATAAACCTTGCCCTGGGATGTTATTGCATCAGCGTTCAGTATCTCAACCTCAATACCGGAATAATTCCGGGTAATGACCGGGTCATCTATACTTACAACTACAAGCCAGAGTATAAATGCCACGGCTACGGATATCAGCTTAAGGCCAAGATTATTTGTCAGCTTTTGTCTCATTCTTAGCCCTGCCTTTCCAGAAGAATATCTTCTTTTCTTCCATTGTCTTGCTCTGTACTATCTCCAGCTTCTTTCTCAGGAAATCGGCGTCGATATTCCTGAAGAGTTCACCGTTCATTGCAACGGAAACACGGCCTGTCTCTTCTGATACGATGATCGTCAGCGAATCGGTTGCCTCCGATATACCTACTCCGGCACGATGTCTTGTACCCAGTTCCTTGCTGAGTTCCATGTTGTCGGACAGGGGCAGATAACAGGTGGCGGATGCTATCCTGTCTCCGTGTATGATAACGGCTCCGTCATGGAGCGGAGTGTTATGTTCGAATATATTGATGAGAAGCTGGCTGGAAACCAGGGAATCAATGAGGATTCCCGTAAGCTCGTATTCCGTAAGGGGATCCTTGTTCTGAACCACGATAAGGGCTCCGGTCTTGGCTTTACCCATTTCATAAGATGCCCTTATAAGTTCATTTATTGTTTTATCGGAAAACATCTCGCCCGTAACCCTCGATGAGTCGAACTGGACAATACCGGACAATACGTTTGATTTACCGATCTGCTCAAGTGCCTTACGAAGCTCAGGCTGAAATACGATAAGAAGTGCCGTAACCGCGATCCCCGTAACATTCTTGGCTATCCACAGTATAGTGGTCATATCGAAGAGGGCAGCAAAAAAAACAAATACCAATATGATGAGAATACCCCTCATGAGAGCCCATGCCCTGGTGTTCTTGATCCACCGAAGGACATGGTACACCAGAATGGATATTATGATTATTTCTATAATATCGGTCCACATGATCACCGGCATGGACACCCATCCCAGATATTGGTTCATAATGGATCTTATGGCCGTTCCAATCTGTTCCATAACTATACCTTAAAATCTGTTCCGAAGATTACTCAAAGTACTGTAAATCTTCCACTGCATCTTCGTCATAACCCATCCTTGTCACGTTCACATCGGGAGCTTCCACCGACATCTTGGGTATGGCCTTGACATAATAATAATACTCGTCATCCTCGAACTGAACATTCTCCGTGCGCGAGTAATCAACATTAAACACGAAAAACTGTATGATGAGGACTATAAGCACCGACACGAGGGTTCCCACAAAAACTCCTCCTATGGACATATCGACCTCAAGTGCCGAGCATCCGATAAGGATCACCAATATGTTTACGATCGCACCAAGGCCCAGTCCTATCTTCCAGGAATAGTCGACAGGAAGTGACTTTATCATAAACTCGGCGATCACAACCACGGCAAACGTAATGACAAAGAGAAGCATCCTGTCCGAACCCAGCAGTCCGTCTATAAGATATTTAAAGCTTCCGAGAGCCGACTCGGCATCCGTTGACAGGGACGCTATCTGGTCGGCATTTTCCTTAATGTAATTGAGCATGAAATACGCGACCGTACCGCATCCCACGGACATACACGACATGGGTGTTCCCATAAATCCAAGGGCCATCGGAACGACATAAGGTATCCTGAGCATGAAACAGATGGGTGTAAGGATCACTGCAACGGCATCCCCGGGTGAGAACCTGAAATAGAGCACAAACATTATAACGAAAACAAAACCCACTATCAGTGCGCATTCAAGAGACAGGGCATAAACATGCAGAAGGGCAAAGGCCGCTATGAGCAGGACTATAAGATTCATGGGTAAAAAAGAGCACAAAAGGGAAACGATAAGCACTATGGCACCGTTGTTGATCTTAGACATGTATCCCAAATTGGCATTAATGATAAGCAGCGCTATCAAGCCTACAAAAAACTTAAGAACCGCTATGATATAGGTTTCAAACCTTGAGAAGAAACCTGTAAGCTGTTCCTTAAATACCAGCAGATTAGTCATGACTCTTCCTACCTTTATTCTATCCTGATCAGCTATTCCCAGTCGTACATGGTATCAAGCTCATTCAACTGGGAAACGTATTTCTTCATGTGTTTTTTCGCCCTGCTGTATCTGTAGGCATAAACAAAATATGAAGCAAGCAAATAAATAACCAAAACGACAGCGTACTTTGTGGCTATGCCCTTGGCAAATTCAACCACATCCATCTTATAAAAGTCAGTAAGGAAGCCTTCAAGGTCATAAAGTATGTACATGGCAACTCCCAGTGCAAATCCCACCGTGCAGTACAATGCCGATTTAAGTACCTGAAAGCTGATATAGTCCCCCCTGAAAAATTCGTGGACAGATATATCTCTTCTTCCCTGCCGGCTTTCATAAGCCGCCATTTTGGTCATTAATTCTATACGGTCTTCGTTTAACATCTTACAATCCGGTTCTTATCTGTTGTCTAAGAACCTCATCCTCGGATTTTCCTTTTCCTTCTTCTGAATAACAGGAGCTTCCGGCTTCTTAATGGCTCCGTTCAGATCATTCATAACCTGATTCTTACATTTGGCGCAAAAACGGCCTGTAAGAATGGGCTCACCGCATACCTCGCACTGGATACCAGCGATGGAAGCATCGGAAAATACAAGCCTCTCTTCCCTTATCCACTGCTTAACCTGAGACTCGGGAACATCGACTTCCTCGGCAACCATTGATACGGTTGCATGTGCTGTATTGCGCACGAATTCCTTAGCCTGCTGGAACTTCTTCTCTATCTCTTCCTTACAGTTCGGACAGATATTAGGCCCTGCAATATAATTGAATAGCCTACCACAGTTTCTGCAATTCTTAACATTCATAGTAAATACCTCCGAAGTTTGTCATAAGGGGGTACCGCTTGCGGTGGATTCCTTATGACAGTTCTCATCTTTCATATTTTGCTTTACACTGCAATTCCCGGTCAGATACAGGCTATACCCAGCGCCACACAGTATACATTCAAAACTCCCGCCTCCTTGAGGCAGGCTGCCGCCGCATCCATCGTGGCTCCTGTGGTATATATGTCATCGACCAGTAGTGTGTTCTTTAATTTTACAACATCAGCGTCTATTTTAAAAGCCTTTTTCAAATTATTTTGCCTCTGTCCGGCACGAAGTGATTTTTGCGCCTCGGTTTTCACCGGGCGGCTCAGCATATCCTTTCTTAAAGGTATACCGAAGAAACGTGCAAGCCCCTCAGCCAACAGCTCCGCCTGGTTATAGCCCCTTTCCCTGAACCTGCTTGCATGGAGGGGAACGGGAATAACGGCATCCGCCTCACAGGACCTTATATATGACTCAAGATGTCTTGCCATTTCCCCGGCATAGTAATCGGCATACTCCGCCCTGCCCCCGTACTTATACCTGTACACGCTCTCCTTCAGTTCTTCATCATATATAAATACCGCTCGGTTGCTGTCGAAAACATGCTCTCTTTTTATGCATTCCTCACACATGACCATGCTGCTGTCCTTGAGCGGACGGGCGCATTTCATGCAGTAGGGATCCTTCACATATGTAAAGCTTCCTTCACATTCTTCGCAGATATAAAGCCCCGGTCTTGTTACGACATCATCACAGACCGGGCACCTTCTCGGATATACAATATCCCAAATCCTTCCGGCCCCTCTCATCCGTACATCTCCTTAATGCTTTCTGCCAGTCCCGTATAGCGCAATTGCTCATCCGCATTGTCTATCATGGCATTGATCCTCTCCCTGCTGCCAAGCAGCATGACACAGTCCTTAGCCCTCGTAACTCCTGTATACAGGAGGTTCCTGTTAAAGAGCATTCTGGGACCTTGGAGCAAGGGGATAATGACTGCCGGATATTCGCTGCCCTGAGACTTGTGTATCGTTACCGCATAAGCATGCTCGATCTCATCAAGCCCCGAGAAGGGATAAACGACCGACCGCATCCCGTCATACATCACCGTCAGGGTTTCATTATAATTGTCTATCTCCGTAATGATTCCCATATCACCGTTAAATATCCCAAGACCCTTATCGATCGGGATCCCGTACTTACTCCTTATCTCCCATTCGAGCCTGTAATTGTTTTTTATCTGCATCACCTTGTCGCATTCGCGGAAGATCACATCCCTTACCTCGCACTCCCTCTTCGAACCGTCGTCCGGGTTCAGATACCTCTGGAGAATGGGATTCAATGCTTCGACTCCCAGGCTTCCCTTCCTCATCGGGGTCAGAACCTGAATATCGGCCGGCTCCACTCCGACATATTTCGGAAGCTTCTCCCTTATCAGATGGATGATATTGTTGAGTATAAGATCAACATTGTCCCTCTCAAGGAAGAAGAAGTCCCTGCTCTTATTATCGAGCACAGGATGCTGCCCCTCATTTATCTTATGGGCATTGACCACTATATCCGACCGTTCAGCCTGTCTGAATATCTTCTTAAGGGACACCACTGTGAAACAGCCTGATGCGATAACATCCTTAAGGACCGCACCCGGTCCTACCGACGGAAGCTGGTTGGTATCTCCCACCATTATAAGGCGTACTCCGACGGGTATTGCCTTAAGAAGCGCATTAAAGAGAGGAAGATCCACCATGGACATCTCATCTATTATCACAACATCGGATTCTATTGGATTATCTTCATTTGATGCGAAGTAAAAACCTTTATCATCTGAATCGGATACGCTTAAATGGAGCATCCTCTGTATGGTCGATGCTTCCGCTCCCGTTGCCTCGGTCATTCTCTTGGCTGCCCGTCCGGTGGGTGCTGCCAGGGAAATAGACAGACCTTCAAGCTCAAAATACCTGATGATCATATTTATTATGGTTGTCTTACCTGTACCGGGACCACCCGTTATGATCGTTATACCGTTCATCACGGCCTTGACAACGGCCTCTCTCTGCTTCTCTTCAAGCTCAATATCTTCCGACTTCTCAAGGACTTCTATCTTCCTGCGTATAGTCCCTTCATCCTCGTCGGCAGTAATGTCAAGATCCTTAAGCCTTCTGGCGCAGGCAAGCTCCATGTGGTAGAAGGCCCCGGCGTAAACCACCGTCATATCGCCCTTTATCTTTATATACAGGCGCCTGTCCATGGCCAGGTTCTGAGTCTGTATCCATACGGCCTCCTGTGTCACTCCCAGAAGCTCAGTCGACCTCCTTGTAAGCTCATCCTTCGGAAGATAGCAGTGACCCTCGCCGGCCGCATCCGTCAGGACGTAGATCACCGCACTCCTGATACGGTAATCGGAATCCATATGTATACCGACCCTTGATGCGATCTCATCGGCTGTCTTAAAGCCCACACCGTCTATATCGTCCGCAAGCAGATAGGGATTTTCATTTATGATACGATAACAGTCATTCCCGTATTTTTTATAGATTTTATTGGCTAAAATTCCGGATATGCCATACTGCTGAAGGAAGACCATGACCTTTCGAAGGTCCTGCTTCTCGATTACCTGGACCGCGATCTCACGGGCCTTACGCTCGCTTATCCCCTTTATCCCCGCAAGTCTTAAGGGGTCTTCTTCAATGACCCTGAAGGTATCTGCTCCGAATTCCTTAACAATCCTCGTCGCAAGAGCCTGACCTATTCCCTTGATGGCTCCCGATCCCAGATATCTGATTATCGAAATGGTGTCCTCGGGTTCCTTCACTTCATAGGATTCAACCTTAAACTGTTCGCCGTAAACGGCATGCTCCGTAAAGTCACCCTTAAGTTCAACATTTTCCCCTTCATCGGCGTATTTGAAAAAGCCGACACAGGTAATATCCTCTCCCTCGGACACAAGATTGAGAACGGTATAACCGTTCTCATCGTTTCTGAATACTATATGTTCTATGTAGCCTCTTAGTGTTTCCGTTTATTCTTCCTCACTTACCGCTTCCGATGACACTGCCGCAACAGCTGACTCATCCGGTTCCACTGGCAGGTCAAAGCCCTGATTCCTCTTCATCTGCTCATATAACATCTGAGCCAACCCGTTGTTTGACTGGTCAGCCGCCTGAGAAGAATAATTCTTCCACAGTTCATCCTCGAAATAATTCTTAAGTGTTGACATGGACCCCGAATCCTCTTCGCTTGCCGGAACCATGGCCTTCCTCATATTCTTGAATATCTGCTCGGTAAAGTAAGCCTCGAATTCCTTACAGGCTTCCATAAGCTCCTGATCCGACTTACCTTCCATCCCGTTCTTTAATTTATCGGCAAGGTCCGTTGACCTTGACGCGGAATCCTTAACATTATTCAAATACATTGAGCCTATTGATCCGATATCCATTTATCCTCCTCAAGGTAAGAAGTACTCCGTACTTCTTCTGATACTTATGTCATAAGGACTCCACCGCAAGCGATACCCCCTCATGACGAATCCTCGCCGCTAAGGCATCATAAGGACTCTTCCCACTTCGTGGGCCCCTCCTCATGACAATTATCTCCTCAGTTCGTTAGCTTCCTGCATCATGGTATCCGCTGCCTGTATGGTCTTGGAATTCATCTCGTAGGCACGCTGCGCGATGATAAGGTTGACCATCTCATCGGCAATCTGCACATTGGAGCCCTCAAGATATCCCTGCCTTATCTCGGACTTCTCAAGGTTATTGTTTGTTGCCTCATTTATCGCAGGTCCGGAAGCAGCAGTCACCGCATACATGGAATCACCTACCTTGTCAAGGCCCGATGCGTTCTGGAACTGCCAGAGTCCTATGATCATTCCCGGGATCGGCTGGGGATTGTTGGCAGCATCAGGATAGCAGAGCTGACCATCCGCAGTTACCGTGATCCTGTCTGCCATATACTGGTTGGAATTGATCACTATGGGCTGCCCCTGTGTGTTCAATACCGGGAGTCCGTCCGAGCTTGACAGCTTAAGCGTATTGTTGCCTCCCAGGGAGAAGTTGAAGTTACCGTTTCTTGTGTAATACACCTTACCGTCCTCGCCCTGAAGTCCGAATAGGCCGTCACCGCCTATGGCGAATGATGTCGGGTTCTCGGATGCAAGATATGCTCCCTGGGTGAATTCGGAAGTTATCGACGCATTACGTACACCCAATCCCACCTGGGCACCTATGGGCTTGTTCTCGCCGTTACTGGTTGTTGTTTTTGTCTGCAGGGTCTGATACAGAAGTGACTTGAATTCATTCACCTCCGTCTTGTAACCCGTTGTATTGACATTGGCAAGATTGTTGGCAATGGTGTCAACATTGTTCTGCTGACTGATCATTCCCGATGCGCCTGTCCATAGTGCTCTTACCATACCGAAACCCTCCTTAAAACATTAAACCTTACCAAGGTCATTGACCGCCTTGTCAAGCGTCTGGTCATATGCCTGTATTATCTTCTGATTAGATTCATAGGCTCTGGTGAAGGCTATAAGATCCACCATTTCCTGCACAACCTGCACATTCGATGCTTCCAGATATCCCGAATACACCTGGGCCGCCGCGTCCTGCTGCGTTGCCCCGTCAACAGGCTGATACATGGTCTCACCGTACTTCTCCAGATAATTATAATCCTCGAAATCGGTCACCTGAATAGTGGCAAGGGCCGCACCGGTCTGCTGGTTCCTTATCACTCCCATGCGGTCTACGGAATATCTGGTAAAGGGATCAAGCTTGATATGATTGCCCTGGGTATCAAGAAGAAAATCCCCATCCTTGGTGACGATCTCACCCTCCCTGTTCATTGTAAAGGTGCCGTCCCTTGTATATTTAACAGAGGTCTCCGAGTCCCTGTCCTTATATTGCTTTGATGTAAATTCGACTGCAAAGAAACCATTGCCCGAGAGGGCCAGATCCCAGGTATTACCCGTCTCATGAAAAGAACCCTGGGAGTAATCGGTATAAGTCTCACCGATCTTGACTCCCATGTTCATGACTCCTTCATACCTTGCATAATAAGGCTCTGATGTGTCCTTGATCTTATATGCCAGAACGTCCTTGAATGCCCGTGCCGTTGTACCTTCCTTCTTGAAACCCGTCGTTGCCGAGTTCGCGAGGTTATTGGACATGACATCCACCCTTCGCTGTTCGTTTACCATTCCGGTTGATGCTGTGTATAATCCCTTAAGCATACAGATTCACTCCCCTTTTCGATCCGTGTGTTTAACGATTACCTATGCCCCCTCAAAAACAGTCGGCGGCCAATCCTACCTGTCCAGCTCAGCGTCATAGCCTGCAAGCAGCTCCACATATTTACCCGTACCTATTGCCACTGCGGTCATCGGATCTTCAGCCGTTACCGTATTGATACCGGTCTTGTATGCTATCAGATCCTCAAGCCCTCTAAGAAGGCTTCCCCCGCCCGTAAGTACGATTCCCCGGTCCGCAATATCTGCCGCAAGCTCGGGCGGTGTCCTCTCAAGTACGCTGTGGATGGCTTCCACTATCTGTGCTGTTGTTTCGCGGAGCGCTTCCTCGGTCTCCTCACTCGAAACCTTAACGGTTCTGGGAAGTCCGGTTACCAGGTTACGTCCCCTTACTTCAAGGTAATCCACTTCGGGTTGCTTAAAAGCAGTTCCTATCTTGATCTTAAGGTCCTCAGCGGTCCTCTCGCCGATCAGAAGGTTATGCTTCTTTCTCATGTATCTTACGATAGCCTCATCAAAATCATCTCCGGCTATCTTTACCGAATTACTTACTACGGTACCGCCAAGTGATATAACTGCGATATCCGATGTTCCGCCGCCTATATCAACTATCATGTTCCCGCAGGGCTTACTGATGTCGATTCCGGCTCCGATAGCTGCCGCTATGGGCTCCTCTATGATCTCAACTTCTCTTGCTCCTGCCTGATAGGTGGCATCCTCAACCGCCTTCTTCTCAACCTCCGTTACCTGCGAAGGCACGCACACGCTGATCCTTGGCTTACGGAAGGTCTTGCGGCCTATGGCCTTCTGGATAAAGTACTTAAGCATCTTCTCAGTTACGGTATAATCGGAGATAACTCCCTGCCTTAAGGGCCTTACCGCAACTATATTGCCGGGCGTACGTCCAAGCATCAGCCTGGCTTCCTCCCCGATGGCCTTGATCTTATTGGTATCCCTGTCAAAAGCCACTACCGAGGGTTCCTTAAGCACAACACCCTTGCCGTGTATATAAACCAGAATACTGGCGGTTCCAAGATCTATTCCTATATCTGTATAAACCATTTTTCTCCTCTTTCCAACTGCATTCGGTAACAAATACTTCGCTGATTTACATAATAATCCAAATGAGGGTTACACTACATTATAACCCAAACCGATATATTTTGAAAGAGGAAGTTAAACAAACAAAAAGCACAATAACAGAGTATCCTTCTCTTATCGTGCTTCCTTGCTTTCTGCCTGTAACCGTATACAGGATCAGATCTTATCTCCTGATTAATATATCGGTAATACCCGGGAAAAATTAACCCCTGTTTTTCATATCACTTTATACATCTCTTCCTAAGGGGTCTTTCCAGCCATCCTCCCGGCGTTACGCTTAAGCTCACGGTCTATGTAGTATCCCGTGTATGAATCAGTATCCCGGGCTACCTCTTCGGGGGTTCCGGCTGCGATCACCCTGCCGCCGCCGTCCCCGCCTTCGGGACCCATATCGATTATATAATCCGCCGTCTTTATCACATCCAGATTATGCTCAATAACTACAACCGTGTTGCCGCCCTCGGTCAGCTTGTGAAGAATGTCAACAAGCTTATGGACATCGGCAAAATGAAGCCCCGTCGTAGGCTCGTCAAGAATATATATGGTCCTTCCGGTACTCTTCCTTGACAACTCCGTTGCCAGCTTGATACGCTGGGCTTCACCACCGGAAAGCGTGGTTGAAGGCTGACCCAGCTTAATGTATGACAATCCCACATCATAGAGGGTCTCTATCTTCTTCCTTATGGAAGGCAGGTTCTCGAAGTAGGTCATTGCTTCCTCAACCGTCATATCAAGCACATCATATATATTCTTACCCTTATACCTTACATCCAGAGTCTCCCTGTTATAGCGCCTTCCGCCGCATACCTCACAGGGCACATAAACATCAGGAAGAAAATGCATCTCTATTTTGATTATACCGTCTCCCGAGCAGGCCTCGCATCTTCCACCCTTTACATTAAAGGAAAAACGTCCCTTGGAATAACCTCGCTCCTTCGCATCGGAAGTTCCTGCGAAGAGCTCCCTTATCTGGTCGAACACTCCCGTATAGGTTGCCGGATTGCTTCTCGGCGTCCTCCCTATAGGAGACTGATCTATGTCAATGACCTTATCAAGCTTTTCAACTCCCTTTATATCCTTATGCCTTCCGGCTATCGTCCTTGCCCTGTTCAGCTTCCTGGCAAGGGACTTATACAATATCTCGTTTATCAGCGAACTCTTGCCCGATCCGGAAACACCGGTGACACAGGTAAATACGCCAAGAGGTATATCAACATCTATGTTCTTAAGGTTATTCTCCGCTGCTCCCTTTATCTTAAGCCATCCCTTGGGCTTCCTTCGTTTTTCGGGAACCGGAATAAACTTCCTGCCCGACAGGTACTGGCCGGTTATGGAGTCGGGATTCTTCATAAGCTCTTCGGCCGTTCCCGCACATATCACTTCTCCCCCGTGGGAACCTGCCATGGGTCCGATATCCACAACATAATCGGCAGCCAGCATCGTGTCCTCATCATGTTCAACGACTATAAGTGAATTACCCAGATCCCGAAGATCCTTCAGGGCATTGAGGAGCTTGTCATTGTCCCTTTGGTGAAGACCTATGCTCGGCTCGTCCAATATATAGGCAACACCCACCAGTCCCGACCCTATCTGGGTCGCCAGACGGATCCTTTGGGCTTCACCGCCCGAGAGCGTTCCTGTTGCCCTTGCAAGAGTAAGATAGTCAAGTCCCACCTGGACCAGAAAGCTCAAGCGTCCCTTAACCTCCTTTATTATTCTGGAGCCTATCAGTTCCTGCTGCTTCGTCAGCTTAAGCTCATTGAAGAAATCAAGCGTCTTGTTTATCGAATAAGTGGTAAGGTCGTAAATATTCTTATCCCCTACCGTAACTGCCAGTGCTCCCGGCTTAAGCCTCCTGCCGCCGCACTCATTACAGGGTGTGATCCTCATGTAAGCCTCGTATTCCGCCTTCATGGTATCCGAAGCCGTCTCCCTGTATCTTCTTTCTACATTTTTTATGAGGCCGTCAAAGGCAACATCATATACTCCTTCGCCTCTCTGTCCCTTATAATGAACCTTTACTTCCTCATCACCCGTTCCGTATATAAGTATATTCTTAACCCTGTCCGGATATTTCTCAAACGGAGTATTAAGGTCAAAATCATAGGCTTCACTCAGTGCCCTCAAGGTGGCATAGGTGAAGCTCTTGGGGTCGGTACACGACTGCCAGCCGGTTACCGCAATGGCGCCTTCAGCAATAGAGAGAGAGGTATCCGGTATCATGAGATCTATGTCGAATTCCATCTTATATCCCAGTCCCGCGCACACCGGGCAGGCTCCGAAGGGATTGTTAAAGGAGAATGACCTTGGCTCGATCTCATCGATGCTTATATTACAATCGGGGCAGGAAAAGCTCTGGGAAAAATTAAGCTGCCCGCCATCTACGATATCTACTACAGCCAACCCGTCCGCCAGCCCGAGCACGTTCTCTAAAGAATCGGTAAGCCTTTTCTCTATACCTGCACGAACCACCAGACGGTCCACGATAATCTCGATATTGTGCTTGATGTTTTTATCAAGCTTGATCTCCTCAGACAGATCGTACTGGTTCCCGTCCACCATGACCCTTGCATATCCGCTTTTGAACGCCCTTTCGAACACCTTCTCATGCCGTCCCTTGCGTCCCCTTACAACCGGTGCAAGGAGCATGAATTTGGTCCCCTCCGGAAGTGTCATTATGCTATCAACCATCTGATCGACCGTCTGCCTGACTATCTCCCTTCCGCAGTTCGGACAATGAGGTATGCCTATCCTTGCATACAAAAGACGGAGATAATCATAAATCTCCGTCACCGTTCCCACCGTGGATCTGGGGTTCCTGTTGGTCGATTTCTGGTCAATGGAAATGGCCGGTGGAAGGCCCTCTATGCTCTCCACCTCAGGCTTCTCCATCTGCCCCAAAAACTGTCTGGCATAAGAAGACAGCGACTCCATGTATCTTCGCTGTCCCTCTGCATAAATCGTGTCAAATGCAAGTGATGACTTCCCCGAACCCGACAGACCCGTCAGGACCACCAACTGGTCCCTGGGTATATCGATATCAATATTCTTAAGATTGTGTTCACTCGCTCCACGTATCTTTATGTATTTTCTTCCGTCTATCTTAACTGCCATAACTAAAATTAAATTGTAATACGCATTTCAACTGTATTTTTCTTAACTCCGACCACCACATCCTTCGCGATCGAAGCCACTATTGATTTCTCGAGCTCATCCCACTCATCTCTGGCATCATCCGACTCATCCTTAGCATCATCCAATGCCGACTTGTAATTGGACAATGACCAGAATGACAGGTATCCCAAAGCCAGAGGATCGGAAGTAGTGGGCGTTCCGGCATCCATATACCCGTAATTGACATATCCGCCATATTCACGGGCCAGCTTGACCGTCTCCTCGTAGTCAGCTATCGCATTTTCGTAGATTTCCTTCACCTTCGCCATAAAACCGACTGCTGCCGCATTCTTGCCGGTTGATGACACCGACAAAAGCTCCCTCTTCTTCTCAATATTCATATCAGTTTTGGCTTCCAGTATCACCTGATACCCATTATCATCCTTATCAAGCTTGAGCAATGCATCATAATCACCGGTCATTACGCTGAACATACCAAGAGTCTCCTCGACAGCCAGCCTTAAATGGATCGCCTTCTTACCATCAATTCCCTCTTCATTAATATACCTGTCTATCATGGCAAGGGCTTCTTCGGTCCTCGCCTCAGTATTGTTCACATATAATTCCTTCATATCCACCCGATCACTTTCTGAGACTGTTTACAGGATATTTAATATATCCGAAAATCCGGTGACTTCAAATATCTCACGGATGTCTTCATTGGCACCGCTTACGGTCATCTCACCCTGCTTATTCATGATCTTCTGCATGGACAGGAGCACACGAAGACCTGCCGATGAGATGTATTCCAGAGCATTAAAATCAAATTCAAGCTTCTCAACTCCGTCAAGAGCATCCTTCAACTCTCCTTCAAGCTGCGGTGCAGTAGTTGTGTCAAGCCTTCCTTCAAGCTTTACCTTAAGAGCATTTCCGTTTTTTTCTTTGTTAATGTTAAGCACGATTCCACCTCGCAATCTGATAAAATAAAATAGTAAATATCAGAACAATGATATCAAAAAATCACCTTCATATCAAGATGTTACTCACTGTATCTCACTTCAAGATCATCAAGCAGGTATGCTTCATGCGTATCCTGTGCCACGGCAACTAGCGTAATGGTCTCTTCCATAAGGTAACGTCTCTGAACATTTATCGAGAACTGTTTCATACCTGATTCGATAGACATCTCATGCAGATACTGGTAATCGCACTCAACCCACTGCTCGCTTCCCAGGTTCGCGTAGACATCATACTCACGCCCGTCCAGTGACTCTAAATACCCGTTTATGCTGACAGCCGTCTCACCCTCGTTAATGTTCAGATACAGGGTCCTGTCTTCCCTGTCAACCCCCCGTATCTCAGTCAGGACATAAGCTACATTCCCTGAAGAATCCATATTTATCCCGTCATACATTCCTTCGGAGGTTGCCGCCCTCACGGCATCGACCCTGGCCGTCTTAAGATAAGGAGGTTCGTAATAAATGCCTCCGAAATCGATCGTACTTATCCTGTTGCCATCCTCATCCCGTTCTCCTATTATCTCCCCGGCTATACACCTCTCGGCAGTCTCGAAGATGACCATATCCGGGAACATCAGGTTCACGTAATACTGCAGGTATTTGTAATTGTGCCAGTGTACGAAATAAACTTCCGAAAACCTGTACTGGTAGAACTTATGATAATTACCGAAATAGCTGTCGCAGAATACCAGCAGCCTTCTGTTATTCCCGCTCTCGGGGTTTGAAAAATGCGAGAAGAAGGAATTATCGGTAAACATCATAGAGTCAAGCAGATATGATGTCATATCCGAACTCGTATCCTTGATAAGCGCATAATGGGGGATCGTATCATCTATGGTGAACTTGGCAACATCCAGTGTGTCCCGGTGTTCCATAAGCCTTAAATAATCATCCCTCTTAAGGGGGCGCACATCATCAAATGCCTCCTGTATCTTCTCATCTATAAGCTCATGTCCTATAAAGGCCCCGTCTTCGTTCCAGTGGGTTGCATCATAGAGCTTGTTATATACAACCTGATGCTCCTTGGCAGCCCTTAGTTCTTCATCCGGTATGATATACCTCACATCCTTGTTATCAAGTTCCTGTCTCATGTAATCTATTATCCCGGGATTGCTCTCATTGACATGAATGGAATCCGGGAAGTACTCGGGATATATCGTCTTCTTGTCGGGGCAGAGGAAATACAGGAATTCTATATCCTTCTCCTTAAGATACTCATCCGTCTTATCAAGGAAGCCCACGAAGCTGTCAAGATCCTCCTCATTGGTGTTCATGTGCTGATAGCCCTTGATATAAGATGGATCCTTATAGAAGATCTGACCATCCTTGCCGTACATAAAGAGGGGATGGACCATCACATGGAAGAGCTTGTCATTAAGCTCGGTATAAGCCTCTATGGCCTGCTCGCGAAAGCCGATGCGGTCATTAAGGTATTCCTCGACCCTGGTATTGGTCTTAAGCTTCCAGTTAAGGCCCGGCCACTCGGTAAGGAGCTTATTGTCGATCGTGGATATCTGGTGCTCCCTGGTATTTGTAAATACCGCCGGTACGATCAGGCATGCCAGAAACGCCAGTATGAAAATTGCATTCGTCAGTTTTTTTCTCATAATCTGTTCCAACATGAAGACACGGGGATGGTTCTTTTGTCCTCATTTTCTTTTCACTACTACGCTGCGCTTCATACGAATTCGGCTCCGCTTACTGAACAGAGTCAGAAATCATTTCTCAGTTCCTTTCTTATTCTCCCAATCTTGCAGAATATCAGAACCGGAAGTATATAAACGGATTATACGTCGAATTAACAATAAACAACATACTCACCAGCAAAAGCAAAATCAGCAGCACCCGGCGGATGATGCATGAAACCTTATCCGGAGCGGCATCCGTGAATCCGGTGTACACAGTCAGGGCACGGCCTTTGAGGATCTCCTTCCAGGGTACGCATGCCAGTATCGCGATGATAAGAAGAACGATCATCTTGTTGTCAAGATAGAACCTTGCGGAAAACTCCGTGTACCCTCCGGCACCGGCTCCGAACATCTTCCCTATGTAGGCAAGGGTCTTAGGAACATCCTCAAGCTTGAAAAGGACCCATCCAAGCATTACAACAAGCATGGCATACAGCCATTTGAGTACGGCCGGTACCTTGTCAAAGGGATTAGCCTTATCCCTCTTTCTGAAGTATCTTTCAATAAGCATAAAGAGCCCATGCCACAGGCCCCATATAAGAAAGCTCCATGCGGCACCGTGCCATATTCCGGTGGCAAGGAAAACGATGAGAAGGTTCACATATACATTACCCTTCCTGTTTCCTCCCAGCGGAATATACAGATAGTCACGAAACCAGCTTGAGAGGGAAATATGCCATCTCCTCCAAAACTCCGTTATTGACTTTGATATATAGGGGTAATTGAAGTTCTCGAGAAAGTCAAAGCCGAAGATCTTACCAAGACCTATGGCCATATCCGAATAACCCGAAAAATCATAGAATATCTGAAGCGTATAACACAGGGCACCCAGCCAAGATACGGGAACACCCATATACTGAAGATCGGCATTGAAAATCTTATCCGCAACTTCACCGATCGAATTGGCAAGAATCGCCTTCTTGGCAAGGCCCACGATAAACCTCTCTGCTCCTTTGGTAAAGGTATCTGCATTGGTGACCCTCCTTTTCAGAGAGTCCTTAATATCCGAATACCTTACTATGGGACCTGCAATAAGCTGTGGGAACATTGAAATATAGAGGGCAAGGTTTATAGGATTCTTCTGAACGATCGATACCCTGTTGCCGCTCCGGTCCGTCTGTCCTTCACTTCTGTAAACGTCAATGACATACGACATACCCTGGAAGGTGTAAAAAGATATTCCTATAGGGAGCGCCACTTTTGTCCATTCTATCTCCTTATGGGATATCTGACTGACCGTCTCCATAAAGAGATTGAAATACTTGAAATAAAAGAGAATGCCAAGATTGTATAATATGGTCACTGCCAGGGTGATCTTCGGAAGAAGGCGAAGTGAAACAGGGGGACGGTTCCTCGTTTCATTTTTTTTCAGTGAAACGAGGAACCGTCCCCCTGTTTCACTTTCTTTAAGCGCAAAGAAATGGATGAGCATACCGAATAAATAATTACCGGCTATGGATGCCAGCATTATAAAGATGTACTCAGGCTCGCCCCAGGCATAGAAAAACAGGCTCCCGATGAGAAGCCATACATTCTTAAGCATCCCCGGAAGCGCATAATATACCAATATCATTACCGGCAAAAAGAAACACAAAAAAACGACAGAACTGAAAACCATATTATTTCTCCGCAGCCTTCATACGCTTCTCGGACCAGCGTATCACCTTTACTCCCTGCTGCTTCTTTCCCCTCTTCATAAGCCCCCTTACCTGTTTAAGATACTCGATCGTCACCTTTGACGTAAGCTTGCTCTCACCGGCGGGGCGTGCCTGGAACTTATAAGGGATCTCAACAACCGTCCTGTAGGTTCCCATCGCCAGGACCTCAATAAGTATCTTCCATCCTATCGGCTGAAGGTCCGCATTGCTTATTACTTCCCTTCTGAACATAAACAGGCCGCTGGTCGGATCCGTGATCTTGCGAAGGCAGGGCAGGAGTATCTTGCCTATATACCTTGCAACACCGGATACAAGCTTCCTGTAAGGACCCAGCCCTCCGTCCGAACCGCCCGGAATAAAACGCGAAGGTACGCAGAAATCAACTCCCGTTTCAAGGCAGTAATACATAGACCGAAGTATCTTGGGCGGATGCTGAAGGTCCGCATCCATAACGGCTATATAATCACCTGACGCGATCCGGAATCCCTCGATAACAGCTGTCGCCAGTCCTGTTTCCCCCACTCTGTGCTTCATCCGCACATTGGAATTCTCCTTCATGACCTGTTCAATAACCTCGGGCGTATCATCCGTACTGTCGTCGACAAACACAACCTCGTACTCAATCCCCCTCAGCGCGTAATCTATCTGATTAACCAGGTTTCCCACATTCTCCGATTCGTTGAAGGTGGGAACAACCACCGAAATCCTGCTCAAATCTTACCTCCGTCAGTCCTTTGAAAACCTCAGTTTTCTAAGTTCTATCATCTTATCCCTGAGCATGGCCGCCGATTCAAAGTCAAGATCGGCCGCAGCCTTCTTCATCTGCTTCTCGACCTGCTTAATAAGCTTATCAAGCTCCTTATCATCCATTGATTCGGGATCCTTCTCAAACCGCATCTCCTCTTTCGCTATCTCCTTGGAGATCGATATAAGATCCCTGACCGCCTTCTTGATGGTCTGCGGTGTTATCCCATGCTCTTCATTATATTCACTCTGTATCTTACGGCGCCTGTTCGTTTCATCTATGGCGTTCTTCATGGAATCCGTCATCATATCCGCATACATGATAACGTGGCCTTCAGCATTCCTGGCCGCACGGCCGATAGTCTGGATAAGCGATGTTTCCGAACGCAGGAAGCCTTCCTTATCGGCATCCAGGATCGCAACCAGCGATATCTCCGGAATATCCAGTCCCTCCCTTAAGAGGTTGATACCGACCAGCACATCAAACACATCAAGCCGCATATCCCTGATTATCTGTGCCCTCTCAAGGGTGTCCACATCCGAATGCAGGTACTTGACCCTGATACCCACTTCCTTAAGATAGTCGGTCAGGTCTTCCGCCATCCTCTTCGTAAGGGTTGTCACGAGGATCTTATTGTGCTTTTCGGTTTCCTTCTTTATCTCAGCTATAAGATCATCGATCTGGCCTTCAATGGGGCGGACGCTTATTTCGGGATCCAACAGCCCTGTGGGCCTTATTACCTGCTCCGTTCTTAGCAGTTCATGGTCTGCCTCATAATCCGAAGGCGTGGCCGAAACGAACATCATCTGGTCTATTTTACCCTCAAACTCCTCAAAGTTCAAGGGTCGGTTATCCTTGGCACTTGGAAGCCTGAAGCCAAAATCAACCAGGGTGGTCTTCCTCGACTGGTCTCCCGCATACATTCCCCTTATCTGGGGGATGGTCATATGGGACTCATCCACTATGATAAGGTAATCATCCGGGAAGTAATTCATAAGTGTATAAGGCTCCTGACCGGGCTGTCCGCCGTAGAGGTGTCTTGAATAGTTCTCGATGCCTGAGCAGAAGCCGGTCTCACGAAGCATCTCGATATCGTATCTTGTCCTCTCCGATATCCTCTGCGCTTCAAGCAGGCGGCCTTCCTTCTCGAAATATTTAACACGCTCCTCAAGTTCTGCTTCGATCGTTGCGCATGCGGTTTCAACCTTCTCCCGCGGTATAACATAATGCGATGCCGGGAACACGGCAAAATGACTCATTGTCGCCTTTATCTGTCCCGTTAACGGGTCTATTTCCACGATTCGGTCAATCTCATCTCCGAAGAATTCTATCCGCACCGCCCGATCGGATTCCCACGCTGGAAAAACCTCAATTGTATCTCCGTTAACCCTGAACTTGCCTCGTCCGAAATCCATGTGATTCCGTTCATAGCTGATGCTTATAAGCTCACGGATAACCTCATCCCGGTCCTTACGCATTCCCGGACGCAGGGATATTATCATGTTCATGTAATCGGAAGGCGATCCTATGCCGTAAATACATGATACCGACGCAACGACGATCACATCCCTGCGCTCGGAAAGGGATGCCGTCGCCGATAACCTTAACTTATCTATCTCGTCATTTACGGAAGAATCCTTCTCAATGTAGGTATCCGTCGAAGGTACGTAAGCCTCCGGCTGGTAATAATCGTAGTAGGACACGAAATATTCAACTGCGTTTTCAGGGAAATACTCTTTAAATTCTCCGTACAACTGGCCGGCAAGGGTCTTATTGTGCGATATTACCAAAGTGGGCTTATTAAGGGCTGCAATGACATTAGCCATGGTGAAGGTCTTGCCGGACCCCGTAACCCCCACTAAAGTCTGGAATTGATTGCCTGCTTTAAACCCATCTACAAGTTCTTTTATAGCCTTTGGCTGGTCACCTGTAGGCTGGTACTCACTGTGCAATTTGAACAAATTCTCTGTTTTTTCCATCTCAAAACCTATAGTAAAAAAGTTCGTCTATTCGCCAGGAAATTGGTATTTTGCTTTTTTCAGCGTATTCATGATTTGCCCAAATTCCACAAAATACCACTCAAGGTCACAAAACCGTTTTTTCAAGACCCCGTAATACGAGGTGTCCCTAAATGGATTTAATAACCTTTACGGACACTGCATTTACGGACACTTTTTGCTCAGTAACTATATCATATACGTCCCAAAAAGTACAGTCGACATCCCTTTAAAAACACCTGCAAATAACAAAAACCGCCGAAGCGGTTTATCTTGTTTTTTATAAATATTCCGATGACAACCTGAAAGGAATGGAAGTTTCTTCCTATATATGATACAGCTTCACGTAGCGTCGGGTCCGCATCACTTCTATCTTTTGTGCGACCACTTCATCCATGCTTAGTTCACCAGCGCGAAAGTGTTCGTTAGGCATATAGTTACTGTATATGTCTAGCATATACTTTTCATTTATGCCTATATCCAGATCCTTTACAAGGCCCGATACTTCTCTTGCAAAATGATCCATTTGTTTTTCAAGGATATACCGCTGGGTGATATATCCAAGCTGGTCAAGCCTGAATGCCGCATTTGGTTCCATATAAACCAAATGCTTTCCCCCAAGGAAAAACCTGCACGGATCCTTACAGGCTTTATCTGCTTCCGTAAACAGTTTTAATAACATCCGTAAAAGGTTCTATATTCTTAAGTGATAATGCCACCTCCGACTGGAACTGTAGTACGGGCTTTGCCCAGTCTCACCGGGAAGGAGGGAGTCATATGGTTAGTATATCAGAATTCATCGCTGTCATAGGCGTTGTGATCGCAGCCTTCGGCTTAGGCTACAGGCTCGGTCGAGATAAACGCCACGACGATAAAAACACACGAGAATAGCCGCCCCGGTCGACCAAACTTGAGCGGCTATTCTCGTAATAGCTAATTAAGTGGAATGCCTGACCGTTTCGTCGGTGGCATCTTTTTTTATCTGATTTTATCTTAACATCTCCCACAGGCTTTGTCAAATTTAGCCTTCCCTAACTTCAGAACATTTCTACCTTCCTGAAATACTTCTTTGCATTCTCAACTGTACTTACAGTCCCACTGTTTCTTCCGGCATCGATAACATACAGTACATCCGACAGTGCTGCTATGATCCGGTTGACGCGGGATATGGTCACCCTCTTATCTTCCCGTTTCTTCTTATCGCCCGGAGCAAGGCTTATTATCGTCTTATCCTTGGGTATATCATAACCGCAGGATTCAATCGCTGCCTGTATCCTCTCACCCGCTTCTTTTATCGCCTGATCGGGCAGTCCGATTATGGATATGCTCTGCTGCTGTCCCCTGATCGTTGATGCTTCTATCTCAACCACAAAAGCATCCACACCCATGGTTGCCATGCTCTTTACTACTCAGATTCTTCTTTTTCTGCTCATGATAATCTATTACTGCTATTATACGGATATGTGTGCAAAAATAAAGTTTATTCCTTTTCCT
>DFKQ01000044.1 GCA_002373875.1 Lachnospiraceae bacterium UBA3641 | reverse complement strand
TTGCAGGCTCATGATCTGTCCGCTTGTACTCAATCCCAAGATTATCGAGAAAATCATATGTCCTGATCTCTCTTGGTAACCTTCCTGCAGTATTTCCGGGTCTTCCTTCAAAAAGTTCCATGATATTAATACTCCTCAACCGTTTTAACATCTCAACATAAGTTCGCTTTCATAACAGTTCTTTAAGCGTCTTAAGCCTTTAGGGCTTTCCGATAAAACTCCGATATGTTCTTCCGGTAATTTATGCATGTTTTTACTGTCCGTTTCACTTAAGATTACACCCTCGGTTTCCGGAAGCTTTCTTATAGCCTCGTTAAAAGTGACAGGCACCAATGTGTTTCATAATAATACCTAATAATACTCTGCCAAATAAGGTTTTATCTTAACGGTCACAGCCAAAAACAACCCCGTGACCTATACCTTAAGATAGCACGGATCACGGGGCTTATCAATGTTTCGCCTTCTTATTTTGAGTCAGTTGATACGTCCCCTGACTCACTTTATCTTGAACTTGACGGCGCGGATGCCATAGAAGCTGCCTGTTCCGCGTATCAGGATCACGGCGTTGTTACCGGAATTTATGTTGTTGTAATATCCCAGTATCTCGTAGTCTTCACCCTTTATAAGCTCCCTTAAGTTCTTACCGCTGCCTGCGGTCAGCTTAAGTGCCGGCTGGCCGTCTTCTCCCGGCCTTATCTCATCTCCGGTATAGGCACACGGCCGGCTCTTCTTACCGGCTCCGGGATTAACAAGCGCTCCGGCCTTTGAAATATCAGTATTTTTCTTTTTATCAACAATTCGGTAGGTCGCCGTAACGCTTCCCTCGTAGTTACCCGCGTAATTCCCGTTACTGTCCTTAGCCGCGGTTATGGTCACCGTGACAGTCCGGCCTGCTGCCGGTGATTCGCTGCCATCCGATGTCTTAAACGCCACGGTATAGTCCTTGTCAGCCTTAAGCTTCATGTCCTTATATGTATGGTCAAAAAAGTTTATCTTAGTGTTCTTATATTTACCTGCCGTCTTGTTATAAGCCACATCATTTACGGTAAGCACAAGCGTTGACAAGTCACATTTTGTTATCGCAAACCTCTTGACTACACCCTTCTTCATATCAGTGGTATCGGCAAACACGTAATTGCCCTTGCCCTTTATGATGACCTGCGGCGCGATGTCCTTACCGTTCTTAGGATTTTTTGCATCCGCGGCAGCTACAGCCTTGTTGTTCTTATAGCTTACGGTGTAATCCTTACCAAGGGTAAGCGTCTTTTCCACGGCCACTCCGCTGTTGTTTACTATACTTGCCTTAACGGTCACCGACGGCTTTATCGGCGCATTCGCATAAGACCATGTATCAGCATCAAGGGTTACGGTGCAGTTGCCACCATCTCCCTCCGTCAGTGTATATTTACCTGCTATCTTAAATGTCTTAGCAACACTGTCCGTGAAGCTGCCTGTATAGTTACCGCCCGCATCCTTAATTCCCTCGAAGGTGACCGTAGCGGTTCCGAGATTGTGATTATTCTCATAGCTGACCGTGTAATCCGTATTCTCAACCAGAGTATAAGCCGCCTTGCCTGATCCGTATGTAAGCTTTACATTCTGCGTAACTGCCGCTCCCTGCGCATAGGGCAGCGAACCCTTAAAGCCCGTTATCTTAACCTTCTTCATGGAAACGGCTGTTGTGGGTGCAGGCCCCGGTGTCGGCGTTGGCTTGGGCGCATCACTTTCATCAAGCATTGCGAGAAACACCTTTATCTGCGTCGATCCGGATTTGCTTTTATCGCTTACGGATGTTGCGGTGATCGTCACATTAACCCCGCCGTACCTGCCGCCGACAGCCGTTACAATGCCGTCCGCATCGACCGTGGCTATGGAAGGATCGGATGAGACCCAAGTTACGCTCTGATCGGCACGGAGCGGAGATACAGTCGCACACAGCTTATACTTCTCACCGTTGTTCATCATCCATCCGCCGCCATTGGTTCCGAAGTCTATCGCAGCCTTGACATCAACAGACTCCACTGGCGGAAGGCTTGATCTATCGTCAGCCGTAAGATGGAGTTCTTCCGTATTGCCTCCCGCGACCGTCGTATACTTCGTGCCGTCAGCGCCTGTGAAGGAAGTGGGAAGATCAGCCGGTTTATCAAACGCGGGCATTGCGGGGAAATAAAATTCCGTTGCCGCAACCAGACCCTCAGGAACATATTTGATCTGATAGTATTCATCATACAGGCTGTATTTGGATAAGGCCTTCGTATTATCGCCAAACCTGACCTTTCGAAGGTCAAGCTCCCTTACCTTAGGTGCTGATATGGTGAAGCCTTCATCCTGTGCTATGTTAGAAAGATCCAGTGAATCTTCTCCAAGGATAAGAGCCTGCGCATTTTCTATCATGATCATGTCGAAGGCATACTTGATGTTCGTAAGCTTCCTTCCTGTCAGATCAAGTGTCTTAAGAGCCGGCAGGATGAACATGTAATTCGCGTCTGTAACCTTCTCAAATGTGGTATTTCTACCCCAGGTAATCTCTTTAAGATTGGGCATCCAGCAGAAGGCACCGTATGCATACTTAACATTTCTTGTATCGAAATTCGACAGGTCAAGGCTTTCAATTGCGGGTCCAAAGAAGTCGGTATTTCCGGCCTGACCATAGAACCGTACATCAATGGTGGGATTCTCGAACCCGGATGCTACTGTTCTGTCATTGATCCAGGAGCCTGTGTCCCTGGATGTCCAGTAGGTAGTGGGAAGGTTCTTCTTATCACTCATTTTGCCAAACAGTGCATCATGCATATATTTACCGAACATACCCGAGATATCCACTACATTTCCGGTATCAAGAGCGGACAGGTTCACTATCTCGCGAAGGGAATCATCGGCGCAGAACAGATAGCTCATATCCTTAACGTTTGATGTATCCATATCCGCAGGCAGGATGATCTTCACAAGACCCGGCGTCTCGTAGCTCGGATTGCCGGCGAACATACCCTGCATATCGGTAAGCTTATTTGTGAACTTGAAATTGCTCACATCCAGCGTTCCGCAGCCCGTATTTTCACACATATACATATCGCAGAACATGAATGCCATGGTCTCCGCGTTTGACGTATCAAAGCCGCTTACATCCACCTTGGTGTAGTAATGCCTTACTGTTCCGTTATCCGTGACATGATAGCCCATAAACATCCCCTCGAAGCTCTTGACCTTGGAGGTATTAAAACGGGAAACATCGACATTCACAGATGTAGAGCTTCCTGCCAGGATCACATTTTCAAACATATAACTCATGTCCTCAACGTTTGATGTATCGAGCGCACGGATATCAATGGCTTCGTAATTACTGTCCGGAAGTGAATATGATTTTGCAAAGAAATGCCTCAGATTCCTTATGTTAGACCCGAAGGATGCCGGGCTGCCTTTGATCTTAAAGTTTTTAAGGAAATTAACCCGGGTCTCTCCGACGCTGTTAAGCATAAAATACGAACAGTCATCAGGCATGATAACACCGGGATCTATAACAAATGTTTCTGCCATGCAGGGATACAGGCAGCCTCTGTAGACGTCGGTTTCGCCGATGGGAGTATTGTCGATCCTGACTTTATAGGTCTTACCTGTAAGATCGTCGGTCCATTCAGAGGGAATCTCCCATGTATCTATCATAAGATCAGACCCTGTTTTATCCCGGTAGCTGTCAGTATTGCCAAGCGCGAAGCCTCTTGCAAAACCTCCGTAGTTTCCGCCGGAATACAGAGTTATCACCCCCGATGCATCATCCTTGTAATAGTCATATGCTTTAGGACTGAAACTTCCAAGTGCCGTTGCCGTATAGGGATCATCAGAATAAAAGTTGCGGCTGTAACTATATTTATCCGAGCTCTGATCGCTCAACAGGCAGCACATACTGAAGTATTTATCGTTCTCCCAGATCGAATTTTCGCCCCTTGCAAGCTCCTCCACACTTGCGTAGGTCCCCTTAGTCGCATCGTAGATCATGGCAACTATGGCCACAGGGTCGGATGAATTCTTCATCCAGCTTCCGTTTAACTTAACCGACCCCGGAAGTGTAGCGCGGTCGAAATACAACATACCCTTTGTTCCGAATACGGGAGCAGTGAATTCGATATTATAATAGTCATTCGGATCTGAGCCAAGATTAAAGGGTTCCGTTTCATTTTGCATAAAATAATTGGTGAACCAGGCATCCTGATCATACTCCACCTCATATTCCGAAGCGTTAAGCTGCCTTATCTTAACGCGGCGGTAACGTGTTGTTCCGTCAGCCGCCTGATATGGCTCGTATTCCCATGCCCACAGCTCAACTCCCGGAAGCCTGTGCCAGTCCGCGTTTGAACCATTGGAGAAACAGAGATTATGCCTGTAATGATCGCTAAGTTCAACCGGCATATAGTTAAGCTCAAAGACCATATCCGTATTGAATGAAACCGGTGCGGCCGTTTCGTTTTTCTTTTCGGCGTCAGAGTAAACCTTTTTGCCTGCGGCACCG
>DFKQ01000017.1 GCA_002373875.1 Lachnospiraceae bacterium UBA3641 | reverse complement strand
GGTTTCTTTTCAACTTCTGCCATTATTATATCCTCCAATATCTCAATTAATATTCAGGACAGTATAATAAATCATATCTGCCCGGAATATGTATTATTAGCAACTTAAAACACTCCGAACACTGCCATAAAGGTACCGGCTGCAACTGCCGTACCGATAACTCCGGCAACGTTGGGACCCATGGCATGCATGAGAAGGAAGTTGGTGGGATCGGATTCCGCACCTACCTTCTGTGATACCCTGGCTGCCATCGGAACCGCCGAAACTCCTGCCGATCCGATAAGGGGATTAACCTTACCCTTGGTAGCTACACACATCAGCTTACCGAAAAGAACGCCGGCAGCCGTGCCGAATGCAAAGGCTATAAGACCCAGAATAACTATCTTGATCGTATCCAGATTAAGGAAAGCTGCAGCACTCGTCGTAGCACCTACCGAAGTTCCGAGAATGATAACTACTATATACATAAGTGCGTTGCTGGCTGTATCGGTAAGCTGGCGCACAACACCGGACTCCCTGAAAAGGTTACCCAGCATAAGCATACCTACAAGAGGTGCTGTCGTTGGAAGTATAAGACATACAACAATTGTTACCACGATGGGGAAAAGTATCCTCTCAAGCTTGCTTACCGGGCGGAGCTGTTCCATCTTTATAGCCCTCTCCTTCTCGGTAGTGAGAAGCTTCATGATGGGGGGCTGAATGATGGGTACCAACGACATATATGAATATGCAGCAACCGCTATAGGTCCCAGTAAGGCTGTCTGTCCCAGCTTACCCGCAAGGAAGATGGATGTAGGACCGTCTGCACCGCCGATGATGGATACTGCTGCTGCAGCCTTATCGTTAAAGCCGAGTGCTATGGCACCGAAGTATGCCGCAAAAATACCAAACTGAGCTGCCGCCCCAAGTAAAAAGCTCTTGGGATTGGCAATTAGGGGACCGAAGTCGGTCATGGCTCCGACACCCATGAATATCAAAGAAGGAAGGATAGCCCATTCATCCAACAGGTAGAAGTAATGAAGGAGACCACCCACACCATTGCTTGACTCTTCAACAGTCATCATGATGTCCGGATATATGTTTACAAGCAACATACCGAACGCTATGGGGCAGAGAAGCAATGGCTCGAATTCTTTAGCTATAGCCAGATACAGAAACACACATGCTACAGCGATCATAATATAATTACCCAGAGTAAGATTACAGAAAGCTGTCTGCTGCATGAGGTTCCGCATGGTCTCTACTATATATGACATTTTTAAACCTCCAATTTAATGAAATAGTATCAGAAAATGATCAAGCCTTAGTTAAGAGTTGCAAGGCATGCTCCTGCCTCTACAGCGTCTCCTACCGAAACATCAATGCTTGCTACGGTACCGTCTGCAGGTGCCACAACGGGTATCTCCATCTTCATGGCCTCAAGAATGATAACTGTATCACCCTTTTTAACGCTCTGACCAACACTTGCTTCAACCTTGAATATCTTACCTGCTGCTCCTGCCTCCACCTTTATTGAACCTGCGCCTGCAGCCTTAGGTGCTGCCGCGGGTGCTGCCTTGGGGGCTGCCGGTGCTGCCTTGGGGGCTGCTGCGGGTGCTGCTGCACCTGTTCCCTCTTCAACAGTAACATCATATACATTTCCGTTAACAGTAATGGTATAGTTTTTCATTTTAAAATCCTCCTGGTATACTGAAATCTTTAATTCTTATTCCACTTATTGCTACTTCTGCGTCTTATGCTTCTTACATAATATCCGCCGGATTCCGCAAGACTTACTCCGCTTTCGGCTTCATAGGCCGCGATCGCTGCGGATATTACAGCTGCTATCTCATCATCATCGTTTGATACGGTAACTGCCACCGGTGCCGGAGCCTCCTCTTTCTTAACGGGTGCGGCTTGTGCACCTTCATTCTTCTTCGCTTCCATTGAGGCCTGCGCCTTATTGATGAGACTGAAGCAGCTTATAAGGAACGAAAGAAGTATAAGGACGATAAACACGGTTCCCATACCAAGCAGAGTATTAAGCCCTGCCTTACTCATCTTCTCGCCGAAGGTATAATCCACGTTAACGGCGTATGATGTAAGCGTCTTATTTAAGTCATCCTTATAAATAAACTCGATGGTAGCGGTTCTCTTCTCGAACTGCGCTCCAATATCAACTACAAAGGTATCTCCCTTGGATCCGTATTCGATAGTGGAGTCATTGAAATCAACAAATCCTCCTATCTCCTCAACAGCCTTCTCCCATGAATCGATGCCCGAAACAAATCCGTTGCCTTCAACGGGAAGCCCTATAACTTCCCTCATTATAACCTCTGTGTATTCGGCACCTTCATTTTCAAAGGTCGCAAGCCCGTCGATCTGCCTGCCGGCACTCATTGAAATACCCTGGTATGTCTCAGGGTCCTCGGCCAGTATATAAGTAACTATTGCCTGTGAACGGCCGATAAGAGACGCCGAATCCTGCGGATCAACCGGCTTGGGCTTCTCGCATGCTGTTAATCCAAGAAGGCAGATACTTATACATAATAGTGATAAAAACTTTTTCATATTACGTTTCACCATCCCTTTCTCAGATTGCGCCATGCTTCTTGTTAGGACGCTCCTCTCTCTTTGTAAATAACATCTCAAGCGCACCGATAACATACTTACGTGTTTCTTCAGCCTTGATGATCGTATCGATATATCCGCGGCGGGCTGCGGATTCAACGCTTGTCTGCATTTCCTTATATGATGCCGTAAGCTCTGCCTTATTGTCTTCCTTGTCGAAAAGAAGCTTGGCGGCCGCATCGGCATCCATCATTCCCACTGAAGCGCTGTCCCATGCAAATGTCATGTCAGCTCCAAGTGACTTGGAATTCATTATAACGTAAGCGCTTCCGAAGGCATTACCGGTTATAACATTAACCTTGGGCACCGTAGCGCTGGCGAAGGCATCCGCAAGCTTGGCTGCTGCCCTGCTGAGCTTCTTCTCGGCGCACATTGTCGTTTCAAACCCGCTCACATTAGTAAGAGTGATCACAGGAATGTCAAACGCATCACAGAAGCTTACAAAATCAGCCGCCTTAAGGCATCCCGCAGGTGTAAGAACCGAATCGAACTTCTCGGCAGCCTTACCCTCATCATCATACTTCTCGCTCCTGTTGGCAACCGCACCAACCGTGATACCGTTAAGCCTTAAGAATCCGGTCACCATTGACTTCTCATAGTCAGCCTTCATTTCGTAGAAATCCTGATCATCGGCGATCCTTGACAGTGCAACGCCGGGGTCCTTATAGCAGGCTGAAAGGTCTGAACATAACCTGTTAAGATCATCCGTGCAATCCTCAAATGCTCCGTTCTCCTCATTGTTCTCGGGAAGCATCATCACAAGGCTCCTGATCCTGTCATAGATATCAGCCTCATCAGCGACCACATCCACATCACCGCACTCGGCTGACCTGAACGCTGCAGCCGATGTGTCCAGCTTCTCGGCATAATTGCCTTCAACCGCATTGGGTGAATTAACAAACATCTTACCCTTGCCTGCTTCAATAAAGGTAAAGTCAGACATTGAAGGGAATACTGCCAGACCGCCGCCGCAGCTTCCGAAAATAGCGGTTATCTGGGGGATAACTCCGGAAGCCATTGACTGCCTCCTGTATATCCTTCCGAATGCCGAAAGTGCATCCGTTGCTTCAAGAAGACGAAGGCCTGTTGAATCGATAAGCCCGATCACAGGTGCGCCTGTCTTCATTGCAAGATCATACAGATTGATGATCTTCTTCGCATGCATTTCGCCGATGGAACCACCCATAACGGAAGCATCCTGACTGTAAACGTATACGAGACTGCCGCCTATAAGACCGTAGCCTGTTATAACGCCGTCACTGGGAGCCGCCTTGGGATCCATATTGAAATCAGTTGCCCTGGCCGTGACCATTGCGCCGATCTCAACAAAACTGTTTTCATCGAGCAGGGAATCAATTCTTGCGCTCGCTTGAGAAGTGTTACTCATTTTGTTCAGCCCTCCATAATATTCTTGTACTATTCAGAACCGTATATTGGGTTGAGTATTAGAGCTCGCTCTGAATAGCTAATACAATTTTATAATACTTGCGCATTACGCACTGGTATAAATTATAGCACAAGTCAACTGTAATTCATAGAAAATATTTTACATTTTTTCCCATGGAAATATAAGAAACCGGCGTGTTTACCGCCGGCTTTTTTATAAAATCATATTGTCGAATAAAACTGATCAAATATCCAGCCTCAGTGACACTTCTTCGGCTGCTTCCTTCTTAAACTCCTCGATCCTGTCCGGGCTTGCAGTGGGAAGATCGTCAAGAGACGTAACATTAAAGCTGCGAAGGAACTCCTCGGTTGTACCGAACAGGAGCGGCCTTCCCGGTGCCTGAAGCCTTCCAAGCTCCGTGATAAGTCCGTACTCCACAAGCTTATTTACCGCGTGATCGCAGCTCACCCCTCTTATCTTCTCTATTTCAAGCTTGGTGACCGGCTGCTTGTAGGCTATTATTGACAGGGTCTCAAGCATTGAGTCCGTCAACGAATACGACTTGGGCACCTTGGCTATCTTGATAAGATGCTCATACATACTAGCCTTGGAGCACATCTGTACCGACTCCTCCAGCTCAATGATGGTAAACCCGCAGTTATCATCCCCGTCATATTCCGTCTTAAGCTCAGCCACCAGTTTTCTGGTTTCGTCAACATTACGGCCCAGCACCATTGCCAGTTTCTTATATTCAACGGAATTGCCCACAGAGAAAAGCACCGCTCCGATAACCGCCTTGGGATTATCCACAGGCTTAAGCTCTTCCTGCTGCTGTTCCTCTAAAGCTTCCCTTTCGACTGCCGTTCCCGCATCAACAGCTTCTGTATTATTGTCCTTATCGCTTATCTTCTTAGCCAATATCTGCACTTACTCCGTCATCACATATACTTGCTTACAGCCTTCGCACGCCTTATTGACATCAGGCCGCCATTTTGGATGTGATCATTATTTCATCAAACAGCGCTTCCTGAACGATCATTATCTGTCCCAGCTTCATAAGCTCCAATATAACAAGGAAGGTCACAACAATATCCATCTTCGACCCCTGCTTCTCAAGAAGATCCCTGAAGCCGAACCGCTTGTGACTCTTCACATAATTCTCGATGTAAGCCGTCTTCTCCTCAAGATTGACTTCGTCCTTCTCGATCTTGCCGAACTTACTCCTTATGGGATCGATCTTATCCACCTGACGCTTCATCATCGACTTGAATATCTGATTGAGCTTGGCAAGATCCATATCACCAATAAGCTGCCGGTAGTCGATAGGCTGCTCGTAATCCTCGATCTCCTTGGGCATGGTAGGCTTCTTAAAGAGGGTCTTGCCCGCATCCATATGCATATCCTTAAGTTCATAGGACATATACTTGTAAAGCTTATACTCGATAAGCTTCTCCACAAGCTCGGCCCTGGGATCCTCCTCTTCACCTTCCTCATTGACTTCCCTGGGAAGGAGCATCCTGCATTTTATATCAAGAAGGGTTGCAGCCATAACGAGGAACTCACTCATAATGTCGAGATCCTCCTTCTGCATCTGCCTTATGTATTCAAGGTACTGATCGGTAATAAGAACAATGGGGATATCGTAAATATCCACCTTATTCTTCTCGATAAGGTGAAGGAGCAGATCGAGCGGCCCTTCAAACACCTGAAGTTTCACGGTAAGACTCATGATATCGTTATCCTTTTTCATAAGATTCCCCTTAACTTATTTACTCCCTTCCAAAGACTCCGGGGTTCCCTCAAACCCTCAGTCGTTGATTCATTCCCTGTAAATATCAACAATAACTATTTCTGCCTTGTTGTTGATCCTTATTGGTATCGTATGTGACCCAAGTCCCCTGCTCAAGATCATTGTGGTTCCGTCCTTAGCAAAGAGACCGGCATCATACTTGGGAAACAGCTTAAACTGCGGTGAAACCAGACCTCCGAAGGGCGGTATATTTATTATTCCTCCGTGAACATGCCCTGATAATATATAATCGGGATGCCAGAGGGCATAATTATCAAAATGCTCCGGATCATGGGCTATAAGTATTGATATCCTGTCAGGATCCGGATTCCCGAACTTCTTCTCAAGGTAATCCCCGGGGATGTGATTGATCATAAGTTTCCTGAAATACTCATGCTCCAGATCAAGTCCGTATACATCAATACCCGGTTCTTCAATACTGACCTTCTCATCCATCAGCATCGAAACTCCCATATCCCTAAGGGCTGATACGAATTTATCGTATTCACCGGGAAACTTCCCGGGACATCTTCTCAGCTTCTCTTCATGATTACCGATCCCGTAATAAAGCGGATAAGCGGCTGCAACATCCCCTACGAACCTGAGTGCAACATCGCAGTGATAGCGAGGTTCCATGCTTGTGGTCACCATATCTCCGGCAAAAAAAACAACATCCGGAGCCTCCCTGTCAAGCGCCTTAAGAACCTCTTCGTTATAATTCCCGTGATCCTGATCATGCAGGTCGGATATAAGGGCGAACCTGAAATGATCAACCTTAAGCTTCTTATTAACAAACCTGTACCTTACCACCTTAAAGCCCTTGCTCTGCGTATAAACAAAGAGCGTCAGCAAGAGGATAAGGATAAGCAGACATATAGCCAACATACCAAGTTTTCTCCACAACATGTTGTATTATAGCACATGCAGTCTACAAAATCTAGAACAAAATAAGAAATCCTCCGAATTCATCCGGAGGATTTCATCAAATGACTTATTAGTTATATTTACGCTTCCTGGCAGCTTCAGATTTCTTCTTACGCTTTACGCTAGGCTTCTCGTAATGCTCTCTCTTGCGGATTTCCTGCTGGATACCGGCCTTGGCACAGTTCCTCTTGAAACGACGCAGAGCGCTATCTAATGTTTCATTCTCTTTAACTATTACGTTCGACATGCTTCTCAACCTCCCCTCGCGCCATATATTTGTGCATTGACGACTATAGGGTTCACGCCTGTTAAGGCGCTGCACTAGATGTTATTATATACAGTAACTTTTATTTCGTCAACTTATTTTTATGAAACAGGGGGACGGTTCCCCGTTTCATAAATTTATTTTTTGAAACGGGGAACCGTCCCCCTGTTTCATTTTATCTGGCCTTCGAGTACCTTAAGAGCCTCTGTCAGTGCACCGTCAATACCTGCAGGATTCTTGCCGCCGGCCTGAGCCATGTTCGGACGGCCTCCGCCGCCACCCCCTACAAGACCTGCGATACCCTTGATAAGGTTACCGGCATGAGCCCCTTTACCCATCGCTCCATCGGTAGCCATGGCAACAAGGTTAACCTTACCGTCTGCATCCGATGCAAGCAGAACAACACCGTCACCTATCTTACCTTTAAGCTGGTCACCCAAGTCACGGAGGCCGTTCATATCAACGCCGGGCACGCTTGTCGCAAGGAACTTAACTCCCTTAACCTCAATTACCTTGTCCATAACATCGCCCATCGCGTCCTTGGCAGCCTTGCTCTTTAAGGACTCAAGCTCTGCGTTCAGTGACTTTACCTCATCCTTAAGCTTAACGATCCTGTCGGAGAGATCCGCCGGAGAAGCCTTAAGCACTGCTGCCGCATTCTTCAGCGTATCTTCCACTTCCTTATAATATGTAAGAACTCTCGTGCCGGTAAGTCCTTCCACCCTTCTTACACCCGCTGCGATACCGCTCTCGGACATGATTTTAAAGGCATGGATATCACCGGTCTTCTTAACATGGGTACCTCCGCACAGCTCCTTGGAAAAGTCACCCATCTTAACAACCCTTACAACTTCGCCGTACTTCTCTCCGAATAATGCCATGGCGCCTGACTTCTTAGCTTCATCTATCGACATGATATCCGTAACTACCGGTATATCCTCCATGATCTTCTCATTTACAAGGTCTTCAACCTTATTAAGCTCATCAGCCGTCACCGCACGTGAGAAGGAGAAGTCGAACCTCGTCCTCTCACCGTCCTGATAGGAACCCTGCTGCTTAACCTCATCCCCGAGCACCGTCTGAAGGGCCTTCTGGAGAAGGTGGGTCGCCGAATGGTTCATACAGGTGGCCGTCCTGTTGGCGGGATCTACAGTAAGTGTGACCGTATCGCCCTTCTTTACCTTACCGGACTTAACGATACCCACATGGCCTACCCTGCCTCCGTCTATCTTAACCGTATCCTTTACCTCGAATTCGAAATTCCCTGCATTGATACTGCCAAAGTCACCCTTCTGTCCGCCCATGGTGGCATAGAAAGGTGTCTTATCGGTCACGATCACGCATTCAAGTCCTTCACCCGCTTCATTTATAAGTTCTGAAGCTGCTATGGCAACAACCCTGCCGGTATCCTCAGTCTTCTCATATCCCGTGAATTCCGTAGTCACTGATTCGTCAAGCTTCTTAAAGGCAGCAAGGTCATCCGATGATGCCTTAAGGGCGAAATTGGCATTATCTCTTGCCTTCTGTTTCTGCTCTTCCATGGACTTTTCAAATTCATCCTCATCAACACTGAGCCCATGTTCACCTGCCATCTCAAGGGTAAGTTCAAGCGGGAAGCCGAATGTATCATATAAATAGAAGGCATCCTTACCCGGTATTGACTTGCCGGATGAAGCAAGGACTGCATCCTCTATCTTTTTAAACTCCTTCATTCCGTTCTCAAGAGTGGCAGTGAAGCGGTCTATCTCCTTCTTAAGCTCCTTAAGAACAAAATCCCTGTTGGCAACAAGATTGGGATAGGAATCCGAATAAACCTCGTCCATGAATATCTTAGCTATATCAAGCAGGTTGTCCGTGGTAAGGCCCAGTATCCTCCCATGCCTTACCGCACGCCTTATAAGCCTTCTGAGTACATAACCGGCACCACCGTTTGAGGGGGTGAGCCTGGCCTCATCACCTATAAGCATTACTGATGTGCGCATATGGTCGGCAAGCACCCTCATGGAACGGGTCTTATCATCGTCCGCGTCGTACTTTGCGCCCGATGTCTTCTCAACATAGGCAATGACCGAAGAAAAAAGATCGGTCTTATATACATCCTTGGTCCCGTTAAGGAAGGCAAGGTTCCTCTCGAGTCCCCATCCGGTATCGACATTTTTTTTGGCAAGAGGCGTAAGATGTCCGTCCTTATGCTTCTCATACTGCATGAAAACATCATTACCCAGCTCGGTATACTTACCGCATGAACATCCCGGTCCGCAGTCAGGCCCGCAGTCAGGGACATCGGCTATATAGAACATCTCGGAATCGGGGCCGCAGGGGCCGTACTCAAGACCCCACCAGTTGTCTTCAGCGGGAAGATAGTATATGTTCTCGGGCTTGAAGCCTGAATCTATACGGCATTTTGCCCCTTCTTCATCCCTGGGCGCATTCTCATCACCGGCAAATACGGTTGCGGCAAGATGATCACGGTCAAAACCGAAAACCTCGGTAAGCAGCTCGTAGCTCCACTTGCACCGCTCCTCCTTGAAGTAATCCCCAAGGCTCCAGCTTCCCATCATCTCGAAGAAGGTCACATGGGACTTGTCGCCGACAGAATCAATATCATTGGTACGCACACAGCCCTGTACGTTGCAGAGCCTCGTTCCCATCGGATGCTTCTGTCCCAGCAGGTAAGGCATAAGAGGCTGCATACCCGCAACATTGAACATAACACCCGTAGAACCGTCCGAAACAAGAGATACGGCACCGACATCAACGTGCCCCCTCTCCTTATAGAATTCCTTCCAGATATTTCTTAATTCTTTTGAAGTGAACTGTTTCATTTTTCTCTCCTACTATAATTACATAAAGTTGCGGATTCCTAATGGCACTTTACTGTTTTCCCTCTCCGCTTCACACTGCCTCCGGATTTCCGGATTGTTTCCTTATTCGTTATCCTGCAATTTCAGGCATCAGAGGAGGTGCACACCCATACTCTCAGCCTCTTCAACGACTCCCTCGGCCCAGATCGAGCTCTGTACCTCTCCTATGTGAGCCCTTCTCATGAAGAACATACATATCCTGGACTGTCCGATACCACCGCCTATCGTGTATGGAAGCTCTTTATCAAGCACAGCCTTCTGGAAGGGAAGAGATGCCCTCTCAGGGCAACCCGCCTTGTCAAGCTGGCTTAAAAGCGAATCCTCATCAACCCTTATACCCATTGACGATATCTCAAATCCTCTGTCAAGCACCGGATAGTATACAATTATATCTCCGTTAAGTTCCCAGTCATCATAATCGGGAGCACGCCCGTCATGCTTCTTTCCCGACTTAAGCAGATCACCTATCTTCATAAGGAATAGTGCCTTGTACTCCTTCGCAGCAAGATCCTCCCTCTCCCTTGGAGTTTTATCGGGCCAACGGTCCTCAAGCTCCTGAGTTGTTATAAAGGTTATATCATCCGGGAGTATCCTTGTTATTTCGGGATGTCTGGAATTAACAAAAACCTCCGTATTCTTTATTGCCTCGTAAACCCTGCGCACGATCGACTTTAATGTTTCTTCATTTCGCTCATCCTTATTTATTATCTTCTCCCAGTCCCACTGG
>DFKQ01000053.1 GCA_002373875.1 Lachnospiraceae bacterium UBA3641 | reverse complement strand
ACATATAGCGAATCTACGAAGAAAGTTGAAGACGGATTAGTAGACTTACTTTTCGGAGAAGCATAGTATTAAGGGATAAATAAAAATTTTATGGTTCCACTGCGACTTTATCCTTGTCGAGCTCTACATAGAAAGCACCTTCGCCCTCACCCTCTATGTCAATCTCAATGGCAGAGTGTTCCTTTATGACTCCCGGCCGCAAGGCCGGGTTTTTTCATCGACTGAAGAACTCATCTATATTCTGCATCCATTCTTCCGGCGGCATGGTCTTTAGAAGGTATTTCTCGGGCTTTAAGGATAATACCTGCATCACGCTCTCCCTGTCATTTTTGGCTGTTAAGAACATGACCGGGATATCCTGGGTGGAGACCTCCGATCTTATCATCTCAAGAACCTTGGCACCGGATATGACAGGCATTTCGTAGTCAAGGAGTATAAGGTCAACCTTGTTGGTCGCAAGGAAGGTGATGGCGTTCATTCCCGAACCTGCCACATAAACAAGATATTTTTCGCCAAGGAGTGATTTTATCATCCTAAGCATTGTGGGATCATCATCAACTATAAGTATCTTCTTCCTTGCTTCCTCTGCGGTTCCCTGCCTTACTGCCTCGTCAAGCTCCGCGACCAGATCGTTTACGTTAAGAGGGCGGAGCATTACCTTATGGATCGCTTCTTCGGGCACTATTCCCTTAACTTCCTCAACCTCTTCGGGCTCGCCGACAAGGAATAACCGCAGCTCTTTTTCAAGGACCAGATCCTTTAGGTATATAAGAAACTGACTGTCCGATACATTATTGGAATCAAGGTATAGGATAATAAGCCTCGGCAGCTGTCCGATCTTGTCGATCACATTTATCTTGGCCTCCGTCCTGTCCACCTCATATTCAGCCTTCTTTATACCGTTTACAATGGCGTTCATCATAAATCCCGGCTGTCCGATTATCAGTACCTTTTTATCCATTGTTAAGCTCCTCCAGAATCGCATCTCTCTCAAGCCTTGTGATCATGCCGCATATCCTCTCATACCTGTCGGCCTCCTCTGCCGGCAGACGGTAATCCTTAAGCATTCCCACAAGCTCATCCGCAGTATTAAAGTCAAAGGCATCCACGGCCTCCTTTATAGCCCCGTAAGCTTCCGACAGGGCAGAGGGATCGATCATCTCCCGGCTGTCTGCAGCTTCATCGTCCTCTTCCTCTTTGAATAACGAAGCCAGACTGTCAAAATAGTAAGAGTATTTATCCAAAAGGGCGGGAGTGCCTTCATTTATTGCAGTGATATCTTCCGCGTCCCCGCTTTCCTCAAGTCCTGCAGCCATCTTGCTTAAGTCCATGGCGCCTATAAGCCTTGACGAACTCTTAAGAGCATGTACCGCCACGGTGTAGTCCTTGATATTTCCAGCCTTCCAAGTATCTTCGATCTTCATGACGCCGGTTTCGTAATATGAGTAAAAATCATGGACCGTACTCTTTAGTATATCCGCATTTAAGCAGTTCTTCAATGCCGCATCGATATCTATTCCCTTTATTGCCGCATAATCATTGATAAAGCTGCCCTCATCGCTTCTGTTTTCGTCCGCTGCAGCCCCGGCTTCAGGCTCTTCCGCACCATCCCCGGGTTCCATGACTTTATCGGGGGGCAGATAGGAAGCGATCATATGTTCAAGCTTTAAGGCATCCACGGGCTTGCTCAGGTAATCATTGAAGCCCTCGGCAAGGAACTGCTCCTTAGCCCCTGCGACCACATTGGCGGTTAGGATGATGACAGGCGCATCATAACTTAAGTTTTCCTCTCTTGTCAGGGTCTTCATGACGTGAAGCGTTTCGGTACCGTCCATTTCCGGCATTCTCTGGTCCATAAAGATGATGTCATAAGAGGTGTTTCTTATCTTATCAAGGCATTCCGCGCCGCTTCCCGCAGTATCGATCCTGACCTGTGTTTCCTTAAGGAGCGAGCGTATCACCGAAAGGTTTATGGGCGTGTCATCAACGACCAGGATATGGGCATCGGGAGCGATGAAGCTTACCCGGTAGTGATCCATGCTCTCGATTGACTTTATGTATGTTTCGTTAAAGTCACCTATGGGCTCCGGGTTTACGACCATCTGATTTACTTCAAATGAGAAGTCGGATCCCTCGCCGTAGACGCTTGTGACATTAAGCTTAGTCCCCATCATATCAAGGAGGTGCTTGACTATACTCATGCCAAGACCGGTGCCTTCGATGTTCCGGTTGCGCTCTTCCTCGATACGTTCGAAGGGAGAGTAGAGCTTCTTAAGGTCTTCCTCCTTAATGCCGATCCCGGTGTCTTTCACCCTGATGCAGAGGGCAATCTTATCCATGTCTGCGCTATCTGACTTAACCCGGTCATTGTTTTCGGGCGGGATTTCTTCATTTCCGCCGCTGCTGCCATTGTTGTTTAGCAGGATTCCTTCTATATTGCCACTATCTTCAGGATGGTTTCCTTCGATACTGTCCCCGAATCCTGCCTCGGCTATGTCCGCAGTCTCTGTGTTTCCTGCGGGAATTGAGGCGTCAGGGGAATCCGTCATGATCCCTTCCTTATCCGTAAGCTCCCTGTATGATACGGTCATGGTGACCGACCCCTTTTGTGTATATTTCACGGCGTTGTTTAAGATGTTGAGTACGCACTGCTTTATGCGGATCTCATCGCCGAAAAGCACATGGGGCATGGAGGGATCGACATCTATGTTAAGCTTAAGCCCCTTGTCTTCGGCCTTTTCCCGGACCATGTTTATAAGGTCGTTTATCGTCGAGCTTAATTCGTATTCGACGGGAATGATCTCCATTTTGCCTGCCTCGATCTTGGAAAAGTCAAGCAGGTCGTTTATAAGGCTTAAAAGAGTCTTTCCTGAATTCTTGATATCGGCGGCATATTTAAGTATCTCCTTATCGTTGCTTTCCCTAAGGATCATCTCATCCATGCCAAGAACCGCATTGATGGGAGTCCTTATCTCGTGGGATACATTGGATAAGAAGGTTGACTTTGCTTCGGATGAGGCCTTGGCCACACGCAGGTCCTCCTTAAGCTGCTGCTCGCGCTTCATGTCCTCTATGTAGCTGTTGAGTTCGCTTGACATCCTGTAGATGACCTTGTAGAGGGATTCTATCTCATCTTCACTGTTTATTGTAAGTTCAGACAGTTCCTTTTCCACAAGGAGACGCTGCTCTTCCTCATCTCCGAACTTATCCATGACTCCCGTGATGCTGACTATGGGCTTGACTATAAGCATCTGACCGATATAATTGGCAACGAACACGATCGGGTGGATCACGCACAAAAGGAGCATGATAAGCTTAAGGTCGAAGGCGATCCCCTGGTCATCAAAGGTGAACCGGGGGTGCTCCGAATGCTTTCTGGCCGCATCAAACGCATCGTTGAAGCCCGTCATGTTGGTTATGTCATTGTTAAAGAATCCGGGTTCCGCTTCCGGTTTTTCCGAAGGCTTTTCCGTTGGCTTGCCATCTGAGTCAAATTCGGTATTTAGCGATATCTGTGTTTCCCGGTAATGCTCCATCATTTTCGGAATAAGGCTGTTGGCAAAAAAGGCCGCCGCTACGCCCATAAATACGGCTTCAATAAGAAGGAGGGCAAATATCTTGCCGGACAAGCCCCTGTAACCGGTCTTTACGGACAGCTTCTGCTCCTTCATGATGGCCATGGGGGAAGCCTCCAAAGATCCGATCTGTTCCCTGAAACCGGCTCTTTTGTCTGAACTGAACCAATATATAAAAAAGCAGATGAGGATTGACTGGGGAACGATGTTCAGAAGGTGCAGCAGCATGGAATGAGCATTGATCTCCGAGAAGGATTCACCTGCTACAAGCACAAATATAAGATAATAGGCTGCCGACACCAAAAGACCCGAGATGACTCCCGTGATGAGGGTTCTGATCAATCCCGAACAGAAATCCTTTGCCTTAATATAGCTGTACACATATACGGCAATAAGGTGGAAAAACAGGAAATAGGCATTGCCCGGCGACAACAGCACGGCAACCACAAAGAAGGGAGTGAAGCACATGATGCCGCCGGCCCAGCCGTATACAACAGCTGTAAAGGCGATAGGCATGAGATAAAAGATAAACAGGAACAGGGAAACGGTTTTCGGTATATTGGCATCAAGAAAGCACAGCCAGTAGATGCCCGTGCTGCAGATTGCCATGAGAAGAATAAGGATGTCTCTTACGATGCGTCCCTTTCTCTTGCCGGAATCCAGTTGCTTAAAGCCCAGATTACCGAAGATACTGTCTGCCATCCATTTGTGGTAGCTTTTGAGCCTCTGTTTCCTTTCGGCTTTAATGAGTTTTATGCGTTCATTTATTGATTCCCGGTTATTCATTTCCTTCATACGGTTTCCTCGTATAATAATTTCATTTGTTTTATTATAGTGTATTTTCTGCCTGTTTTCAAAGGAAACAGACTGTGTCGACAGCTGTTTATTATCTGTAAGGTAAGACAAAATCCATGTTGCGGCATGGATTTTGTTTTGCTAAGATGTAGATGCGGTAAAGATAAGGATGTTGGCTGACGAGTAAGGGTAGTTTTAAAGGGGCGATCGATGATCTTCTGACCGGCCTGCTCGTAGTGACGGTATTGCTTGTATGGACGGAATGCGCAAGGGCCTGCGCCGTATCAGTAGCTTCAGAACCGGGTGAGGACAGGAAAGATGGATTTGCGGATAAAAGAACAGAAATGGATAAACTTACAGTAATAACTGGAACAACTGCATCGGGCAAGAGTGATATAGGAGTTGAGCTTGCATTGGATTTCGGGGCCGAGATAGTATCTGCCGATTCGAGGCAGGTCTTTCGCGGCCTTGACCTTGGCTCCGGTAAGATCACCGTGGAAGAGATGCGGGGAGTCCCCCATCATCTGTTGGATGTGGCTTCGCCAAATGAATTCTTTTCCCTTGCCGATTACCAGCGCCTGGCCTATGAGGCTATAGACGATATTATTGACCGGAAGGGTCGACCATTTCTCGTGGGCGGGACTGGTCTGTATATAAACGCGATAGTTGACGGCTATAATCTTCATGAGGGAAGCCCGGACCTGACCTTAAGGAGGGAGATAGAGGCAAGGACGCTTGATGAGCTCATCGACCAATTAAGTCAACTTGCTCCGGAAGCCCTTGACCGTGTGGATCTTAAGAATAAGAGAAGGGTCGAGAGGGCGGTGGAGAAGGCCCTTCTCGGTGAAAGCGGTGAGAGGGCGAAGGAACCGAGGTATGAGACCCTGGTGATCGGTGTGACATGGCCAAGGGAAGTCCTTTATGAGAGAATAGGAGTCCGGCTTGATAAACGTCTTGAAGCGGGTATGATAGAGGAAGTGGAGAGGCTTCGGGAAGAGGGGGCTACAGATGAATTCCTCTATAAGCTGGGACTTGAATACCGGTATATACTTATGTATTTACGGGGGGAATTTGGCCGGGCAGGTACGGAGGCCGCATTTACCGCCTTCCATGACAAGCTCTTTATGGAGATCCGACACCTGGCCAAGGAGCAGATGACATGGTTCCGTAAAAGAAAAGACATCCATTGGATTGAAATGGATGCCGATCCCGTAAAGGAAGCTTCATTTATGATAGATGAATTCCTGAATAAATAAATAGTAAACGAAATAAAATATTTCGTTCACTATAATATCTGTCCTACGGCACAACAATATTGTTGAGGCATGCGAGGAACTTCCTCTCATTGCCCTGATAGGTGAGGAGCCCGTGCTTATAAGCATGCCGCAGGGTGTACTTCTTGTCGCAGATATCGAGAAGGACATTTGAGTCGATGGTGATAAGACCGTCCCTGTCGTAGTAATCGTAAGGTTCAACGGTGACCTGACGCTGGGCAACCTCCACGTACATGATGCCCGCTCCTTCACCCGTGATGTTTATCTGTATAGCTATATGCTCAAATATATTCCGGGCATCCGCATATTCAAACACGTCCCGAACCCGGTCCACTATCTCCTTGTATGTCATAACGTCACCTCCAAAATTCAAAGGCAAAACAAAAATTAAACAATAATTTCTGACTTTATAAAGATTATAACATACAATCAAAGAAATTAACAGATATATTTTGATTATTTTATAAATATTTAGTATTATTTTGATGTTTTGTTAAATTTTCACAATTAATTACAAAAAACATACAAAAAACCCGGGCTTTATGTGAAACAGGGGACGGTTCCCCGTTTCACCTTGACTTGGTAGTGTATACTATAGGGAAGATCATTAAGGAGCTGAATCATGAGCATAGAAGCATACATAAATCCCGATTTTACACTGCCGGATAAGCTGAACTTCCTTTTGGTTACCCTCATAGGGGTAATCCTGTGTATTCTTGTCATCCTCGGAGGAGTGAGGCTGTCGACACTTGGAATGAAGAAGAAGGCCCGAAGGAGGGCCATATATGAGAGGTCCCATAACCGGGTACAGCGGTTTTACGAGATGATAATCTCGGCAACCTCGGTCATGTCCTTTTCCTGCGCATATGTGATCATAAACCATATTTATTCCATTTTGCAGGGCGAGGTCGGAAGCGCCGAGTACGAGCGATTTTCAACATTCATAAGCATCTGGGAAGGCTGGAAGGATTTCGTCCTGCTCCTGCTCATATGCTTATCCTGCGTGCTTAATTCAATCCTTGACAAGCTCCTCATACCCCTTAAGAAGATCGACAGGACCGAGAAGGCGACCGTGAGGATGCTGGGCATGTTCTATGTTATCTTTATCCTTGCCTATCTTAACAATATCGGGGATGCCAGCGAATACAACCCGGTGGTCCTTTATTACCTGGGCCTTATGGTGGGCCGTTTCGTTTACTTCGATGCGTCATTTATGGACTTTATCGATGCTCTTAAGAACATGGTGAAAAACATCTACCTTCTGATCCTGGGGCTTTTGCTTACCGGCCTTCTGTGCTATTACGGCTTCTCTAAAGGGTATCTCCTTGAGCGTAATTATTACCTGGTCGGAGCCTTCTACACCCACCTCTTTATGCTGGTCGTGGTGTTCATCTTAAAGCACTCCCATTTGCTTGAGCTGATGATAAGAAAGCCCAAGGGTTATGATGAGCATGCCGGGGAGAGCGGCGGTCCGGAAGAAGCGGGTGATGAATACGGTGAAGATGAATATATCGAATATTCCGACGATGCCTACGGGGATGAAACCTACGGGGAGTACGATAATTACGGGGAATATGATGATGACAGGGAATATGAAGAAGAGGGCGTGAAGTATTACAATCTCGAAGAATACGGCGACGAAGATGAATATTAAAGAAACGGGGGCACGGAGAATCATTTTTATCTGAATGAGGTTATGGAAGCCGGCAGCCAATATGACTACCAGTATTCCAGCCTGTCTGTCTACAGCCGCTATGAGGACTTTGACCTCCTTATCGTATCGGGAGGCACGCTTACCATCAGCAGGACCCTTGAGAAAGCTGATGAGGTTCTTGATATGCTTCCCAAAGTCCCGACAATTTTCCTTGAAAATGAAAGAGAATGTCCTCACGGACGCAGCAAGATCCGCAAGGAATGAACCCTGAGAACGGAACCGGTAATTTAAGTCACAAAGGCATCCCGATATGACAAATCTATAGACGGAAGCATTCTGAAATGCTATAATAATCGTAACTGTTCGGAACATTTTAACGAGGTATGGAAAATGAAAGTATATGTCAGATCATTTGGGAAAAAGATACGGGTTTTTGCTTCACTGATGCTTATTACAGCCATGGTTGTTACTGATGTGACACCTGTATTGGCAATGGCTGATGAAAAAGGACTTATTGAGGATGCCCTTGTCATTGCAGATGAAGATGAGGAGCTTATTGAAGAGCCGGAGCTTATTGGATCCGACGGTCTGACAGAAGATGCCGGCATGAACGAAGGCTTAAAGGTGCCGGAAGCGATCCGGAATGACGGTATGGAGTGGATCACTGTAGAAGCTGATGATATCATCCAGAATGGAGATTTCCCGGAGGAAGCTGCAGGCAGCTTCCCGGATGAGACCGGTGAAGAGGAAATAGAAGCCGACGGGGTCGGAGACGGGACATACCGCTATAAGGAGGCCGTTGATAAGATAACGGAAGCGGCAAGGAACTGGAACGGGAAGGATACAACGATCACTGTTGATATATCGGACTTAAATGTGCCGATATCAGATGTGAAGACACTTTTCAGCGGGGTTGTCAATCTTAATCCGGAATTATTTTATTTAAAAAACACATATTCATATTCTTCATACGCTTCCAGTAATAAAATAAACAGTCTCACCCTTTCGGCAGACACGTCGGAATTCGATTTGTCCGACGTGGATACCTTTAACAGCAGAGTGGAAGATATTCTTGCCGGTGTTGATCCGTCCTGGACCGATCTGCAGAAGCTTATCTATATTCATGACTATCTGGTATCACACATTGATTATGACAAGACGCTGTCCAAATTCGATGCATATGATGCCCTCGTCAGCCATGACTGTGTGTGCCAGGGCTATTCTCTTGCTTATGCATACCTTGTAAATAAGGTCGATCCGGATTTCTCCTGTATGGTCGTTACAAGTGACGGGATAAATCATGCCTGGAATGTTGTAACCCTGAACGGTAAAAAGTATTATGTCGATAATACCTGGGATGATCCCACCGGGCAATATGCTTTCTTCTGTATGTATGACAATTTTTTAAAGAGCGAATCGGTAATTGCGCAGAATCATAAGAGCTCGGATTGGCTGGATGCGGGCGGTTACTCCGTGTATGGCCTGACGACAGGCAATGAATATGATTCTGTCGTATGGGGTGGTATGAATTCAACAATGCCCCTGTACGGTAGCAAAGGATACTATTACACGGGTGGTGCATCGGAACCCATGAATATATACTCCTATGATTTTACCAACGGGACAAGTAATCTGATTAAGACCTATTCCGATGCAAAATGGAAGACCTGGGGATCGGATTATGGATACTGGCAGAGGAATTTCAGCCATCTGGGTATATCGGGCAGTAAGCTTGTTGTAACTCTTCCGGAGAAAATATATACAATCAGCCTTGCGGGAGAGAATATCGCATCCTATGACCGCAAATCAACTGCGGGCTATATTTACGGTGGACGTGTTGAGGGCAACAAGCTTCTTTATGATATTTATACGGGTCCGCCATCGGGCGGAGGTTCATACACAGGACGGTTCGAGCAGGTGCTTGGCGAGCCTGAGACGGTAGCGGTAACGGGAGTAAGCGTAAATCCCACAACCATGACCCTTGAAATGGGGAAGACCGTAACGGGTACCATCACGGCCACGGTAGCACCAT
>DFKQ01000084.1 GCA_002373875.1 Lachnospiraceae bacterium UBA3641 | reverse complement strand
CCGATGTATATGTCATACATCTCCTTCTCGTCATCGGTTGTAAGCCTACCCTTTGCCACTGTATCAAAATCCTTCTTTCTAAGCGTAACTGTAAGGATCTTCCACTCATATTCCTCCGACACTTCATATGTGGTCCCATCCTCCGCAGTCCTTGTTACCATCCTCGTCCTTATCTCAGTCCTTGGAGTCAGGGTCAGCGTATAGAGCTCATCAAAGAAAGAATCAAGCTCGCTCTTTACCGTTGCAAGTTCATAGGATCCAAACCGGCTTGAAAGATAAGCCATAAGCTTTGCCGGATCATGGCCTATATCATCGATGTCAAACACATACTCGTCATATCCCGGATGATCGGTCTGTATGTTGTCGATCTTCTCCTGCAGCTCCATCTCCTTCTGCGTAAAATAGCTGTCCGTATCCGTCATGTTAAAGTCAGTCGCATCGCTGGTACCGCCCATGTAGGTTCCCGTTGCCGACGAAAAAGCCAGGGCACAGGATGAAAAGCCAGCCGATACCACGATGAACACAACAAGCAGTGTAGCAACCGCAACGATCACAGTAACGTTCCTTGTAGCAAAATACTTAAGCTTGTTGGCATATCTTATAGCCACCTGCTTTATTCCTAGGGACGTATGCACGATCCTCTTCTCAGCATCCTTACCCTGTCGGAACTGTTTGAGTGCTTTCTTCTGCTGGGCTGCCTTTACCTGCCTTGCCTTCTTTGCTGCTTCCTTCTTGCGAACTTCTGATATATTATTGGCTGCCCTTTTTGAATACTTGCCTTCCGACCGGTTTGCTTCCTTACCGACTGCTTTACTGGTCTTGCTTCCTTCGGTCTTACTTGCTACAGTCTTGTCTATCCCTGCCTTCTTTAAGAACTTCTGGGCATTTGCATTGTTCACTCGGTTCCTTAAGGCCTTGAGTCTCGGATCCTTTGAAAAGCTTGCTCCGACGGGAAGCCTGCCTGTTACCTCATAAGCCGCGACAGCCGCCTGGACTGCTGCGTTATTGTCTTCATTTGACTTATCCACAGCCTGAGCAACAGTATCTGTCTTGATCTTATCAAGGCTTGCCTTCTTGGCTCCGCCACCAGCTTTTTTCTTAAACTTCCCCTTCTTGGATGCAGCCCTCTTCTTATATGAATCCTTACTTGCACCCTTGACCTTTGATACTGTATTCTTCTTTGTTTCCGCACTGCCTCTGGCCTTATTCTTAAGTGCCTCTGAGCCTGTAACCCTTACATCAACATCAGGCTTTATATCCGGGATATCTATCTCCTCCTGATGCCTTGACTTTTTCGCATATTCGGAATACTTACCGTACATCTCGGTATAACCGGACATCCCCATATCCTGTCCAGTTCCTGTGTCATATGTTGTCTCAGGCTCAGAACTTACTGCCTTGCTACCGTACCGCGTGGCATCGGGAGCATCACGGTCATCCATGTTGCTCCCGTAATTTCCGGAAACAGAATGAGCACCACTTTCATGGTGCCCATATCTCCCGGTACTTATCTTATCATGTATACTCGCGCCTTCCTCGTAGCCCTTGTAGGTCTGATTCTGCCTGTCGTTTATCTTGTTCCCGGCAGTCTCTTCAAACCGTGAATAGCTCTTAACACTCTTATAAAGCCTGTCCCTGTCCAAACGATCACCCCCTTATATCGCTTCCGTTACCTTGGTGGTAATGGTCTTATAAACTTCCGTATCCTCATCTATCCTGTTCACAAAGGGCAGGATCGTATCTCCGAAGATGAAAAGTCCTTCACCCTTATTCCTTGTAAGGATGCATTTATACTGCTCATTTGACAGCTTAAGGCTCTCCTTTAAGATATCCGCATCACCCGATGCCTGGCCTAAGAGTATGTAGCAGTCGGAGTTATAAAAGATACTCTGTATTGCTGTGGATCCGAGAAGATCGGTAACATTCTGTGTTATACCGACCGGGATCCCGCCCCACTTCCTGAAGCGCTTCCATATTTCCTTGGAATACGTTGCCGTCTGGGGTTCCTTTAACAGAAGGTGAAATTCGTCAACAAAATATCTTGTGTATTTTCCGATGTTCCTGTTTACCGTTATCCTGCCCCAGACCGTATCCTGTACCACCAGCATGGCGAGGTTCTTAAGCTGCTCTCCAAGCTCCTTTATATCGAAGCAGACCACCCTGTTATTAAGATCAACATTGGTATGGTGGTTAAAGTAGTTAAGCGATCCATGGACATACACTTCAAGTGAAGTCTTAAGGTATTTCGCTTCCTTCTCTTCCTGATGCCCAAGCTCGTTATAGAGGTCTTCCAGTATCGGAAGATCTTTTATGTCATGTGAGCTCTTGAACTTCCGGTACAGGTTCTGCATGCAGCGGTCAAGGATCGACCTCTCATATGCTCCAACCTTGCCGGGGCCTAATATCTGCTCATATATACTCATTATCAGCTGGCACTTGTTTCCTATCGGATCAGAAGTCCAGTCACAGTCAGGATCTATATGCAGCGGGTTTATATATTCGCTCGAAGCCTGGGATAAATGAACCATCTGGCCCTTAAGCTTTCTTACCAGTGCCCCGTACTCTCCTTCGGGATCACAGATCAGGATATCGTCCTTAAGCTTCATGAAGGTTTGTATCATCATCATTTTTACCGTGAAAGATTTACCACGGCCCGGAACACCAAGTACCAGTGTATTCGGGTTTGCAAGCGTCTTTACATCTGCCATGATGATATGCCCGGTTATCTTGTTATAGCCCATGCAGAGCGAGCTTCCGAACTGCAGAAGCTCTTTTATCTTGTAGGGCATGAAGACTCCAAGGCTCGTTGTCGTGAGCTGTCTCCTTATCTTTATTCTGTTATTGCCAAGTGGAAGGCTTGTAAAGAAGCCATCCTCCTGCTGGTGTTCCAGCTTTATAAGTTCACAGGTCTGTGATGTCGCTATGGAGCGGGCGGCGTTATAAGCTTTCTCCAATGCCTGGATACTATCTGCCATCTGTACCATGGTTATAGTTACCATGAACATCTTTTCATCGTTCTGCGAAACATCATCCATAAGCTTCTCTGCCGCTTCCACATCCCTCCGTAGCTGAGGGGATATGTTCTCCATGCCGTAGCCCTGCCTTGCAGCGTCCTTCTGCTCGTCAATTACCATCTTCTGAAGGTTTGAAACCAGCGTCTTTACCGACTTAAGTGCCTTCTCCTGGGAGATGGGTTCAAAGTGGAAGCTGACCGTTATCTCCGAATCAAGGTCAAGGAACTGACAAAGCATACGATCCGATATCTGTGATGCCGTAAGCTTAAGATAGCTCACACACCCGTACCGGCTTCCGATCATAAAACGGTCGCTCCTCTTGCCGAACTCAAAAGCATGATTGGTAAGCTGTTCCTTCTCGGATACCCCGCCGTTCTTTGCCGCGTCCCAGTTAAATATGAACTTCTCCCCGTGATAAGGATTGAGCATCAAAAAAAGTACTGACAGCCTTTCATAGCCATCAAGTACTCTTGCCGTTACTCCCATCTTTTCAAGGAACTCGCTCTGGATCCTCGCCGTGATCTCATCAACCTTGCTCTTTACCTTGTAATAAGGCTCATTCAAGGTTATTAGGAAATATCGTGATTTTGCAATTCCCTTGTTACCGGTCTTAAGGATCTTCTTCTGAAAATCATTAAGCTCCCTTACTATCTGTTCGTTCTCAGGTTCGTTGGCCGTCATCCTGAGCCTCTTCGCAAGCTCCGTCGCATCTGCCTTTCTGTTGAAGAAGACCATCTGGAACTTGGCTTCAAGATCCAGCGAATTAAGGAACATGCACCATTCTGACCACATATCCTTTTGTTCGTATTCATCAGCCTGGATATAATTCTTATCCGAGAACTCCATCATGACCGAATACCGGTTACCGCCAAGATGCATGATGCCTGACTCTTCCATCGACTTAAATGGTATGCTCTCGGCTGCCGTTCTTGGGGCCCGCTTGCCTTCGCTCTGGGCCTTATGCATTGAGCGTGCGTATTCCCTTAACATCTCTGTGCTGAGCTTATCATTCGGGCCTATGACTTTCCGTCCCTGGCTGTTCCTTTTAAAGCTGCTCTTGTCTTCCTTATCCTTTTTCTTAAACACGTCCCTTATGTTCATCAAGTGACTTTCCACCTCCCCTTATCTTTTTAATCCTTGTGATCAGCGATTTTTTCTGCGCCTCCTTTTCAAGCCTCTCCTGCTCTTTGATATAATCGCTTACCTGCATGCAGCTGTATAACAGGGGCTCGTTGGCTACCGGTCTTATCTGTGGGCGGATGTAACGCTCGGTTATGATGTGCTTAAGCGTTTCCTCTAAGAATTCCCCGTCCTTTTCATACAGGGCGAATGCGAAGAAAGGCAGCATCACAGTGATCATCGCAACTCCGGCGATATCCACGCTCACCACCTTCTTAAGCAGGATATATGTCGGGATTCCGACTGCCGCACCCAGCAAAAAGAAAACGATCTGCCGCTTTGTTAGGCCGAAGACTATCTTGTTCTTGACCTTGGAAAAATCCTTTTGTATCGGAATATAAAACATTTCCCTCTTTCTTTCCTTTCTTGTGTGTGTTTTTTTACTCCATCGTCAGTGTGCGTTGAAGATCGATTTGCTTACCGTTCCGGTATGGAACAGTGAGAAGCACAGGATCAACGTATATGCCATGATCGAGAACAGCGCCATGTGCACATCACCTGATACGTTCATGCTCGCTATGAGCACCGCATATATTCCAACGCATACCATTATGAAAAATCCCTGGAACGCCAGGGCAAATAATCCTTTGAGATAGTTGGTGCCGATGCTCCCCCACTCCCTGTTCGCAAGTGTTGCAAAGGGTATGGGCGATACCGAGCAGACGCAGTAGATCTCTATCATCCTTCCATACAGGATCACTGT
>DFKQ01000080.1 GCA_002373875.1 Lachnospiraceae bacterium UBA3641 | reverse complement strand
GTTATCGAATGTTGCATAGTATGAAACAGCATCTGTGTTCATAAGAAGACGGTCATAAGCGATAACAGGAATACCTGCATCCTTAGCCTGAGCCTCAACGTTTACAAGAGCGTCAGAGTCGATAGCTGCGATAACGAGACAGTCAGCGCCTGCTGCGATCATGTTCTCGATCTGTGAAACCTGAGCCTGTACATCATCCTCTGCGTACTGAAGGTCTACTTCATAACCAAGCTTCTCAAGCTGTTCCTTCATGTTTGCACCGTCATGCATCCATCTCTCTGATGACTGGGTAGGCATTGCGACTGCAACCTTCTTGCCTGCGCCCGATGCCTCTGCTGCGGGTGCTGCTGCATCCGATCCTGCATCTGCTGCAGGTTCTGCTGCATCTGCTGCGGGTGCTGCCGCATCTGCTGCGGGTGCTGCGGGTGCTGCTGCCTGACCGCATCCTGCAAGTAACGATGCAACTACTGCCACACTCATGATAACACTCAGTAATTTCCTTTTCATATTTTATCCTCCTTTTTTAACTGCGACATACGTCGCTCACTCTTTAGTTAACACTATAGCAGGGAGGCATCATTATAAAAATAAAAATTTCTTCACAGAAGATTAATATTTCTTCATAATTTATTCACAAACAAAAAGAAGGCATCATGACCTGCCTTCCTCTTTAAGTATCTTTTTGATCTTGACCTTCAGCCTTGACAGGGCATTATCGGCTGATTTCTCATCCTTGCCCAAAACCCTTGCTATCTGAACATAAGACATGCCGGTAACATACAGATCAAGCACCTGCTTCTCAAAGGAACTCAGGCTCTCCTCGATCTTCTGCTCAAGTCCTTCAACGTTTTCCCTGTCTATTATCATCTCCTCGGGGCTCAAGGCTCCTGACCCTAAAAGAGAATCAATAAGATACTTATCTTCATCCCTGTCATCGTCTGATGTATTTCCGTATAGGGAAATATAATTGTTAAGGGGAATATGTTTCTGTCGTCTCGAAGCCTGCACCGCCGTATAAATCTGCCTTGAAACGCACAACTCCGCGAAGGTATAGAAGCTTGCATCCCGGCCGGCATCATAATCACGAACTGCCTTGAACAGACCGATCATACCCTCCTGAATAAGGTCGTCATTATCAGCGCCCAGGATAAACATAGACTTAGCCTTACTCCTGACGAGGTCCTTATACTTCTCCATGAGATAGTCCGTAACCTCACCATCGCCGTCACGGGACTTCATAATGAGTTCTACATCCGGCAATCCTTCATATTTATCCGAATTCATGTGCCGCTCCCACCCATTCTCTGCCTTACTATCTCATAAGCAATAACTCCTGCGGCAACCGATGCATTAAGGGAATCGATATCTCCCTTCATGGGAATGGATGCCACGTAATCACACTTTTCCTTAACAAGTCTTGAAATACCTTCACCCTCCGCACCTATAACAAGACCTATGGGGCCTGTAAGGTTCTGTTTATACATCAGCTCTCCGTCCATATCCGCACATACGAACCACAGCCCCTCCTTTTTCAGGTCCCCGATCGTTTTACTTAGATTTGTGACCTTGGCAACAGGTGTATAATTGAGGGCACCCGCCGAGGTACGCGCAACCGTCGCCGTCAGTCCCACAGCCCGGTTTTTCGGTATTATCACTCCGTGGGCCCCGCACAGGTTTGCCGTCCTTATTATTGCTCCAAGGTTATGGGGATCCTCTATATTATCAAGAAGGAAGATGAATGGATCTTCACCCTTCCTTCGGGCCATTTCAAGAATATCTTCAACATCCGCATATTCATATGCAGCCGCCTGAGCTATAACTCCCTGATGATGTCCTGTTGCACTCATCCGGTCAAGCCTCTCCCTATCAACAAACTTGATGATGGCATCTGTTTTCCTTGCTTCACGTTTTATTGTCGATATGGGCCCGTCCTGACAGCCGTCAAGGATATAGAGCTTATCAACAGGCCTGCCCGAACGCAGTGCCTCCAAAACGGCATTTCTTCCTTCAATATATACTTCTTCGTACGACATATCACTCCTTCAACGAATCTATCCCCGCCTTTATAAGGTCAACAAGGCGATCCGTTCTGTTGTTAAGGTACAGATATCCGATAAGGGCTTCAAGACCGGTAGCCTTCCTGTAATCACCCACGGAAGCGTTCTTGGCCGTTGTTGCCGACTTGGCATTACGCCCCCGCTTATAGATTGCGAGCTCCTCATTGCTTAATTCATTATTATCAAGAAACCGCTCAACCATTCTCGCCTGCGATACAGCCTTAACGATACTGCTTGTTTTACGATGAAGGGCATTTGCCGGTCTGTTGGCTTTTTCAACCTCAACAGTCTTGACCACAAGGTCAAAAACACAATCTCCGATAAAGGCAAGCGACAGGGGCGAATAGCTGTTGACATCTATGTCCTCAAGTCCGAACTTAAGCTTTATATTCTCCAGAATGCTTAAATCCATCCCTATTCCCTGCTCCATGTAACACCCTCGCGGGTATCCTTAATAACTATTCCCTTAGCCTTAAGCTCATCCCTTATGGCATCCGCTTTCGCAAAGTCCTTATCCTTCTTGGCCTGAGTGCGCTCGGATATCTTTTCTTCAATATATGCGGTAAGTTCATCATCTGTTTCTTCCTTCTTATCTTCCTTAAGAAGATTAAGTGAAAGAACGGTCTCGTAGTCCTCTATGATCTTAAGCTTGGTTGCACCGTTTAAATCCGATTTAAGCACATCATACAAAAGAGTGATCCCCATTGCCGTATTGCAGTCATTACCCACGGCTTGAGCGAACTTATCATGCCAATCCTTAACCTCGGCTTCATCCGCCTGTCCATCCGCCTTCACGGACAACACCCTGTTTTTGAGCTTCTTATAGGTCGCAGCCGTCTGGTCCAGTGTGTCATATGAAAAGGTCAGGGGTTTACGGTAATGAGATTGAAGGGCAAACATCCTGTATACCATGGGATCGTAACCCTTGCTCTCAAGGAGTGATACGGTAAGGAATTCACCCTTGCTCTTGCTCATCTTACCGGTCTCATCATTAAGATGGTGTACATGAAACCAGTAATTACACCATTTATGTCCAAGGTATGCTTCTGACTGTGCTATTTCATTGGTATGATGGGGAAACATGTTATCTATGCCTCCGCAGTGAATATCCATCCTGTCACCTAAATGCTTCATGCCTATGCACGAACACTCTATATGCCATCCGGGATAACCGACGCCCCAGGGACTCTCCCACTTAAGAGCCTGATCTTCGAATTTACTCTTGGTGAACCACAGCACGAAATCATTCTTATTGCGTTTATTGATATCCTCACTCACATCATCGCGGACTCCCACCATGAGCTCTTCTTCATTCTGATTTCCGAAAACATAATATTCCTTAAGCCGGGAGGTATCAAAATAGATGTTATCCCCTGCCTTATACGCATAGCCCTTTTCAAGAAGAGCTTCCACCATATGAATGAATTCGGGGATCAGATTGGTCGCAGGTTCCACGATATCCGGTGTCCTTATATTGAGCTTGGCACAATCGGAAAAGAAAGCATCCGTATAAAAGCTTGCTATTTCCATTACCGACTTATGTTCTCTCTTCGCCCCTTTAAGCATCTTGTCCTCGCCTGTATCGGCATCCGAAGCAAGATGGCCGACATCAGTGATGTTCATGACCCGCTTAACATCATATCCCGAAAACCTCAGTATCTTCTCAAGCACATCTTCACATATGTAGGTTCTGAGATTGCCTATATGTGCATAATGGTAAACCGTAGGACCACAGGTATACATGGAGACCTTACCCGGTTCATTTGGTACAAAATCTTCAATCTTTCTGGTAAGCGAGTTGTAAATCCTCATAATCTTCTCCTCATATGTAGTATTCTCATCATCCGGCAGTGGTCACCGTCTGTCTGATGCCTTCTTAAGCTCCCTTAGCTCCTGTTCCATATCAAGCAGCCTGTTTGTAAGCTCCGAATTGGCACGCTGAAGGTTCTGTATATCTTCCTTGATTGGGTCCGGAAGATGGATCTGATCCATACTTTCCCTTGGAATCACCTCATTCTCCCTCTTTACTATACGTCCCGGAACACCGACAACCGTACAGTTGGGCGGCACCTCTTCAAGGACCACGGAGCCTGCACCGATTTTGGAGCCCGCACCTATGGTAAAGGAGCCGAGAACCTTGGCTCCTGCCGATATCATAACATTATCCTCAATGGTCGGATGTCTTTTCCCTGTTTCCTTACCCGTACCCCCCAGGGTCACCCCCTGATAAAGTGTAACATTATTCCCTATGATTGTTGTCTCACCGATGATGACTCCGCTTCCGTGATCGATAAAAAGGCCTCTTCCTATCTGCGCTCCCGGATGAATCTCGATACCCGTCTTCCTTACAGCCCTCTGCGAAATATATCTGGCAAGAAAATAATGCTTCTTAAGGTAGAGCCTGTGGGCCAGCCTGTAATGAAGCATTACCCTGAAGCTGGGATACAGAAAAACCTCCATTGAAGAATGGATGGCCGGATCACGCTCCCTGATTATCCTGATCTCATCTTTTATGTTTTTAATTAATCCCATGCCTATTCTTTCCTTAAAGGGCAACCTCCGCATCCATTGCAGCCTGCAGGAGAAATGCCGTAACTTTCAAGCTCCTTAACTGAACTTATCATACATACGGCCTGGGATGAGATACCCTCTCCTTCTCCCGTAAAACCGAGTCCCTCCTCTGTTGTGGCCTTGACGTTGACCTGTTCCCTTTCGATACCCAGCGTATCCGCTATTATTGTCCGCATATCATCTATATACGGTCTCATTTTCGGCCTCTGGGCGATTATTGTGGCATCAATGTTTTCTATTATGTAATGCTTATCATACAGAAGATTACCCACTTCTTCAAGCAGTTTTACGGAATCGGCCCCCCTGTAAGCTTCATCCGTGTCCGGAAAATGACTGCCGATATCTCCAAGAGCCGCTGCTCCTAAAAGGGCATCCATGACAGCATGCAATAGGACATCCGCATCCGAATGTCCTAATAATCCTTTCTCATAGGGGATCTTCACTCCCCCTATTATAAGATCCCTGCCCACAACCAGCCTGTGAACATCATATCCCATTCCAACACGCATACAGACGCTCCCATCTACTCCGTCAGGGCATCATCCGCAAGGAATAAGGTCATCTCACTTACTTCACCTTCCTTGTCGGTTATAAACAGCATATTATACTTGCCCATTTCATATATCAGCTGCTTCCTTCCGCCCGATATCATGGCCTCGATTCCCTCGCCATAAGTATTCTTTATTGTTTCGATATCCGTACCGATGCCAATACCCTCTGCAGTCTTAAAATCACCGTCCGTAACATCGATCTGGGATACAACAAATTCACCGGCCGCCTCAGGATCTATATCGCTGTAATAAACAGAATAGCCGTCAAATTCCTGCATATAAGTCTTGATCTTATCCTTCTCATCGGATACAAGCTCAAGGGCCTTATCTATATCCTTACCCTTAAGACCTCCAACAGCATTAAGCGCAGCACCGAGAGTAATATCACCGTTCACACCCGGTATACTCATTACAGCCTTGAAGTCGGAATTAAGTATCTCATCGTAGATTCCGTATATGACCGATCCCGTCCAGTCAACGTTCTCAAGATCTTCACTCCAGTAATTAACACAGACTCTGACTGTATCGTCATCTTCCTTCGAAAGTATCGAAAGAGCAAAGTCGGTATCGTCATCCTTCGCCTTCATCATGACAACATAAAGATTATTGTAGTAGAATCCTCCCTTACATATAAGATCCTCACAGTCCTTAACCTCATCAATGTACAAGTAATCCTTATCCGAATCGGTCTTATACTCAAGAGACCGGGAAAGGGAATCCGAATCAATTCCAAGGGAAGCTTCAAGTGCTAAGTCAGCATCCTTCTTCAGTATCCTTCCCTCCGGTTCCGATTCATCTGAAGACTTAAGTTCCTCTATGATCCCCTTATTTCGCGATAAAGCCTTATAGGCATCGCAATCTTCGGGCTTCTCATAAGTACTTAACAGAAAACCGTTTACCTTCTCATCCGAAAAGTAATCGGTAAAAAAATCCTCCTCTTCTTCGCTCAAAAGATTATAGGACGAATTCCGGTCAACGTTACTGTCTATATATGCAAGAAGTACATTCTGTCCCATCCGTATGGCATCCCTGACCTCTTCCTCGGTAATGGGAGGATTGATCCATGGATTCTCGGGAATGGCATCATTCTTATACCAGTCCATGAACTCGTTAGTGGAATTAACACCCTGCTCCATTGAGTTCCTGATCATGCTCACATATTGTTCGATCTCTTCGAATGAATCCGTTACCTGTCCGATGGTTTTCGATGCTTCTTCGACAGACTTCGATACATCCTCCAAGGCCGCAGGATCAAAACCGGTTCCGTTGCAGGCGCATAACCCCGCACATACAAACCCTACCGACAAGCATAAAACAAGCTTCTTCATATCCACTCCTCCGTATATTTACCTCTGATATGATACAAGATTTATTATTTATTATAACCTCTTATCATCATAAATTAAAGCTCAAATTATAGTGAACGAAATTATTTATTTCGTTTACTATAAATATTTTCCTTGACAACGATCACCTTGGGTTAGTATAATAGCAAAGCGGGCTGTAAACCGCATATGGCGAGATGGCTCAACTGGCTAGAGCGTCCGGTTCATACCCGGGAGGTTGAGAGTTCAAGTCTCTCTCTCGCTACTGAAAAACCCCATGCCACACGGCATGGGGTTATTTTTGTTATTTAGCATAATCGGTTACGCGACTCTCACGAATAACGTTAACCTTGATCTGACCGGGATATTCCATTTCCTCTTCTATCTTCTTGGAAATGTCTCTTGCGAGTAATACCATATCCGCGTCATTTACCTGCTCGGGAACTACCATGATCCGGACTTCACGTCCTGCCTGAATAGCAAAAGATTTATCAACTCCCTTAAAGGAATTGGTGATATCTTCAAGTTGTTTTAATCTGTTGGTGTATGTCTCTAATGTTTCCCTTCTTGCACCCGGGCGGGCTGCCGATATCGTATCGGCTGCCTGAACCAGCACTGCAACAAGCGATTGCGGTTCTACATCGCCGTGATGCGCCTCCACAGCATTAATTATCGTTGCGGACTCCTTATATTTCCTGCACAGGTCGACACCCAGCTGGATATGTGAGCCCTCCATCTCGTGGTCCACAGCCTTACCTATATCATGGAGAAGGCCTGCTCTCTTGGCCAGGCGTACATCTATGCCGATCTCAGAAGCCAAAAGGCCGCAGAGAAGAGATACCTCAATGGAATGCTTAAGCACATTCTGACCATAAGATGTTCTGAAACGGAGCCTTCCCAGCAGCTTGATAAGCTCGGGATGAATACCATGCACTCCAACTTCCAGTGTTGCTGACTCACCTTCCTCGCGGATCATGGTCTCGACCTCCTTCTGGGCCTTCTCGACCATCTCCTCGATTCTTGCAGGATGGATACGTCCGTCAACAATAAGCTTCTCCAGCGCAATACGGGCAACTTCACGCCGTATCGGATCGAAGCCCGATAAAACAACGGCTTCGGGAGTATCGTCTATAATAAGGTCAACACCCGTCATTGTCTCAAGAGTTCTTATGTTTCTGCCCTCTCGGCCAATGATCCTTCCCTTCATCTCGTCATTAGGCAGGGGAACAACGGAAATCGTGGTCTCCGCCACATGATCGGCTGCGCATCTCTGTATCGCTCCGACCACATACTCCTTAGCCTTCTTGTCTGCCTCTTCCCTGGCCCGGTTTTCCAGTTCCTTGACCATGACGGCAGTTTCGTGTTTCACATCATCTTCAACAGTTTTTAACAGATATTCTTTTGCCTGTTCAGAGGTTAATCCGGATATTCTTTCCAGTTCCTGTACACGTTGCTCATTAAGCTTACTTACCTGCTCCTTTTGCTTTGCAAGTTCTTCTTCCTTCTTGGCGAAGCTGGCCTCACGTTTTTCGATGGCATCGGTCTTTTTATCGAGATTCTCTTCCTTCTGCTGAACGCGACGCTCCAAGCGCTGTAATTCTGCCCGTCTTTCCTTGGTCTCCTTCTCAATGTCATTCTTGGCACGGATGGATTCCTCCTTAACCTCGAGCAGCCCCTCACGCTTCTTCGCTTCCGCAGTCTTTAGAGCCTCGTCGATTATCTCTCTGGCCTTCTGCTCGGCGTTGCCTATCTTCTCCTCATCGGTCTTTCTCTTATTTTCATAGCCCATTTTATAGGATATGAAACAACCGACTGCAAGAAGAACCACTGCAATGGCAATAATGATTACATATTGCACAGGGCACCTCCTTATAAAATTTTCATTGTACGATTTATATAGAATACAAAGATTCTACTTTAAAAAACTACAACAAATAAATATTATACTTTTTAGGATGTTATGTCAAGTAATTCTTCATCAAGAATCCTGTTTACCCTGTCTGTTCCAAAGCCCTTATTAAACATATATGCAAGCAGCTTCTGCCTGGATGCGCGATCCAGTGATGATAGATCACGGCACTTCTTGTGTATAAGCCGTCTGATCAGATCGTCTTCGGCATCATCCTCCGGATACTCCTCCAAAATAGCCCTGGCTATAAGCTCCGGCGAAATTCCCTTCTCAAGAAGCTTACGTTCAGCTTCCCTCCTGCTTCTGGTACCCACCGAGCTCCTTACATAATTAACGGCATAACGAAAGTCATCAATGTATCCGAAGGACTTAACATACTCAACTGCCGATTCCGTATCCTCAGGGCCAAAGCCTGCATGCTCAAGCTTGTTCTTAAGGCCGCGTTCGGTATAATCCCTGGCCGTAAGGAGACGCATGGCCTTGAGCCTTGCTTCCTTCCCGTTCATTTCACTCAAAGCGTTTACCCCTCCCCAAATATAGGAAACGAATTTATTCGTTTGATGGTTCTTCAGCCGCATTCCCCTCAGAAGATCCTGTAAGTCCGTAATGCTCACGTACCTTCCGCTCGATCTCGTTAAGGAGTTCGGGGTTCTGCTCAAGATACTGCTTGGTGTTCTCCCTCCCCTGACCGATCTTCTGGCCGTTATAGGCATACCATGCTCCCGATTTGTTTATAACATCAATATTGGCGGCCAGGTCAACTATATCGCCCACCATGGATATTCCCTTCCCGAACATGATATCAAACTCAGCTTCCTTGAAGGGGGGAGCTATCTTATTCTTCACAACCTTGACCCTGGTCCTGTTACCAATGACTTCACCGCCCTGCTTAAGTGACTCTATCCTTCTTACATCAAGACGGACAGAGGAATAGAACTTAAGGGCACGTCCGCCTGTTGTTGTTTCGGGATTGCCGAACATGATGCCAACCTTCTCACGGAGCTGATTGATAAAGATGACAGTACAGTTGGACTTGGATATAACCGCCGTCAGCTTACGAAGAGCCTGCGACATGAGGCGTGCCTGCAGACCCACATGTGAATCGCCCATATCCCCGTCGATCTCAGCCTTGGGAACAAGTGCTGCCACCGAATCCACTACAATTATATCCACTGCCCCTGAACGGACCATTGTTTCGGTTATCTCAAGAGCCTGTTCACCGTTATCCGGCTGGGAAATATAGAGATTGTCAATATCAACTCCGATATTCTTCGCGTACACGGGATCAAGAGCATGCTCGGCGTCTATAAAACCGGCGATCCCGCCCCTCTTCTGCACTTCGGCTATCATGTGAAGAGTTACGGTCGTCTTACCCGATGACTCCGGACCGTATATCTCAACTATCCTTCCCTTGGGAATACCGCCAAGGCCCAGCGCGATGTCAAGGCTCAGTGAACCCGTGGGGATCGTTTCAACATTCATGTGGTTGGAGGTATCGCCAAGCTTCATCACCGAACCCTTGCCGTATTCCTTCTCTATCTTCTGCAATGCAACTTCCAAAGCCTTTAATTTTTCTTCTCTTTCCATTTCGTCTCCTTTACACTCCCGCCGTTAATCGAACATGTATTTTGAACATTCGTTCGTTCCAATGGGTAATATAAAACACTCGTTCGAAAATGTCAAGCGGTTTTCATTAATTTGGTGGTTTTGATGATTATCTGAAATCAGTCCCTTACCGGACCGATCTTAACGTCGCTGATAATACAGTGTTTAATGTGATAATGAACCATGCTGATAATAAACAGAACAAAAACTCACAATCCCTGCGAGAAATTCTTCTCGCTGTAGTATTCAAGCACACACATACGAAGGAGAGCAAGAGCAGCAGCCGTTGCCGCCTGCCTTACGCTTATCCTGTCGCCCTCGAAATTATATTTCTCCACTCTCGTCTTGCCGCATACGCTGCAGCCGATATACACAAGGCCCACCGGCTTGTCTTCACTTCCCCCGTCAGGTCCTGCTATCCCTGTTGTGGATACGGTCACATCGGCCTTACTCGTCTGGGCACATCCCTTGGCCATTTCCTTGGCCGTCTGTTCGCTTACCGCGCCGTACTTTACAAGAGTCGATTTCTTAACATTAAGCCTTGCCCGCTTAGCCTTGTTGGAATAGGTAACAAAGCCTTCCTTGAAAACATCCGAAGCACCGGGAATATCTATTATAGATGAAGCCACCATGCCGCCCGTACATGATTCACAGGTTGACAGGAAGAGCTTGTTCATCTTGAGAAGATCCACCACGGACTTCGCCAGCGTTGTATCCTTATCGGTTGAATATATATTAAGGCCGAACCGGTTCTTTATCTCCTTCACAAGTCGCTTGCCAAGCTTCTTCGCGGAATCATCACCCTCATCAGTGGCCGTCAGGGTTATTAAGGCCTCACCCGGTGTATAGCTAAGCTCGACACGGGGGTTCTTGCTGTCAAGAATATCCTTTATGGAATTCCTTACATCCTTTTCCCGCATACCGCATATCCTGAAATATTTAACAAATGATTCTTCTTCACGTATATCCGTTGTTTCCGGCTTATCCTTGGCCATTTTCCTTCCTCCGCTTATCCGGCTTTTGGAACACCGCTTGCGGTGAAGTCCTTATACCGGTTCAGTGTTTTATGATCCGTTTTACCTTTCCGTCCGTCATCAGCGCTTGTCGTTTTTAAGGACTTCCCTGTTTTTATAAAGATAATCCGCCAGCGATACCACCGTGAGGATCAGGGCTATCCACACGACCACCCGTGTAAGCATCCTGTAGAAGTCAAAATCGAGATCACCTATCAGCATACCTATCATGATCATCTGGAAGACCGTTTTAAACTTGCCCCAGTAACTTGCGGCAATAACAACACCGTTGTCCGAGGCGACCAGTCTGAATCCGCTAATAATGAATTCACGGCTTATTATAACTATAGCTATCCATGAACCGAGTGCTCCCTTTCCGTTCAGACATACAAGAGCCGAGCATACGAGAAGCTTATCGGCCAGCGGGTCCATAAACTTGCCGAAATTGGTGACGAGATTGTATTTTCTTGCGATCTTACCGTCCAAAAGATCGGTAAGACTGGCTGTTATAAACAGTGTAAGGGCTATCCACTTGCCGTATTCTTCAGGTATGTCGTTCAACATGAAGAATACGAAAAACGGAACCATCAATACCCTCAGAACCGTAAGCTTGTTAGGCAGATTCATTAGATAATTCTCCAATCAGATCGTATTCGTTGGCTCCGGTAACCCGGACCTTGACCATATCACCGCTCATGAGTTCACGCTCAGAAGCAAAAAAGATCAATCCGTCAACACCCGGGGCATCCATATATGTACGCGCCGCATAAACATCCTCTTCAACCAGCCTGCCTTCCACCATTACGGACAGCTCCCTTCCCTTCATGGAAAGCGCCCGTTCAAAGGCGATCTTCTGCTGAAGCTTCATGACCTCATCCCGCCGCTTTGCCTTCACTTCCTCTTCTATCTGGTCATCCATCCTTGCAGCCTCTGTTCCTTCCTCTGCCGAATAGGTGAATACTCCCAGCCGGTCAAAGCCTGCCTCCCTGACAAAATCAAGCAATATCTCATGATCCTTCTCATCCTCACCGGGAAAGCCGCTTATAAGTGTTGTGCGGATGGCCATGTCCGGAATCCTTTCCCTCAGCCTTCCTATCAGTTTTTTTATTTCAGACAGGCTTGTACGCCGTCCCATTCTCCTTAATACCCTGTCAGAAGCATGCTGGATGGGCATGTCGATATAATGGCAGACCTTCGGTTCTCTTTTTATCACATCTATCAGCTCGTCCGTTATCTCCTCAGGGTAGCAGTATAAGAGTCGTATCCAGTTTATCCCTTCCACCCGGCACAATCTCCGGATGAGCTCGGGCAGGCTTTTTTTGCCATAAATATCAAGACCGTACAGGGTTGTCTCCTGGGCTACCAGAATAAGTTCCCTGACTCCCTTCCCTGAAAGTCTCTCTGCTTCATTTACAAGAAGATCCATCGGGACTGACCTGTAGTGTCCCCTGAGCTTTGGTATGATACAATAGGTGCATAACTTGTTGCAGCCTTCCGCAATCTTCAGATATGAATAATAGCCTCCGGTAGTGACCACCCGGTTCACTCCCGGTTCGAGCACACGGTCTATATCATCAAGATCCTTAACGTATTCACCCTTAAAAACCCTCTCAATGGCGGATGCTATCCTGTCATAGGCTGTAGTACCTATACAGGCATCCACTTCGGGAAGTTCTTTTCTGATCTCATCGGCGTATCTCTGCGCCAGACACCCGGTAACTATAAGGGCCCTGCATCTCTTCCCCGGATCAGTCCTATACTCCCCAAGCCGGATTATGGTATTGATGCTCTCCTCCTTGGCGTCACCGATAAAGCAGCAGGAATTAACTACCATTACGTCAGCCTCTTCCTCATCATCCGTAAATTCGTATCCGCTTTCTCTGAGCATTCCGAGCATATTTTCGGAATCCACAAGATTCTTATCACAGCCAAGTGAAACAAACAACACCTTCATATCAGAGACTACTCTCCTATTACCTTGACAACTCCCGTATCAAGCTCCTCAATGGCAACCGAAAGAGGCTTCTTGCTCTCAGCATCCGCTACCGGTGTGGGCGCGCCGTCGATAAGCTGTCTCGCCCGCTTGCTTGTAGCCATGACGATCGAATAACGGCTGTTTACAACCGGCTGCTCGCCCTCCTCGACTTCGCTGTTTACCACCTTCATAAGGTCACTGTATGACGGATGTAACATTTATCCTTCCTCCTTATCCATTAAAAAATCATCAAATTCCTTTATTATCGTATCTATAGCATCCCGGTTCCTCAGGGTCGCACACTTGGCGCACTGCACCGTATTATTTACTTCTTCTATACATTTCTCAAGATCGTCGTTTATTATGAGAAAATCGTATTTGCAGATACCTCTGGATTCTTCGGCGCCCCGTTTCATTCGTTTTAGAATGACCTCTTCGCTCTCCGTTCCCCGCTTCTTCAGCCGGTTATATACCTCTCCCGCACTGGGCGGCATAACAAACATAAGAGCAGCCTCGGGACACCTTTCCTTAACGAGGAGAGCCCCCTGCATCTCGATCTCGAGGATCACGTCCATGCCCTTATCCAGCATATCATCCACATACTGCCTGGGGGTTCCGTAATAATTCCCCACATATTCGGCATGTTCAAGAAAATCATCCCTCGCGATCATTTCTTCGAACTCTTCCCTGGTCTTGAAGAAGTAGTCCCTTCCTTCAACCTCACCCGGCCGCGGAGCCCTTGTTGTGGCGGATACAGACAGAGCATAATTATCATATCTTTTAATAAGCTCTTTAACTATGGTTCCCTTACCAGATCCGGCGAAGCCGGACAGGATAAGCAATATGCCTTTTCTCATATGTTTTCCCTGTTACTCAATGTTTTGAATCTGCTCACGTACCTTCTCGATATCGGTCTTCAGATCTATGGCCACATTGGATGTGGACAGATCCGTTGACTTTGACAGGATCGTATTGGCTTCACGGTTCATTTCCTGAGCTATAAAGTCAAGCTTACGCCCCACGCTTCCGCCTGCCAAAAGAGTGTCCCCGGTGCCCTTTATATGGCTCCTGAGCCTTACTATTTCCTCATCGACGCAGACCCTGTCGGCATAAAGGGTCACCTCAGTGAGGATACGGCTCTCATCTATGGATGCATCATCAAGCATGTCGCGAACACGGTCATGCATCTTATTACGGTATTCTTCAATAATTGCCGGAGCCCGTTTCTCGATATCATCCACATATTTAAGCATGCCTTCGAGCTTGTCAAGAAGATCCTTCTTAAGGTTCTCTCCCTCTGCAACCCTTGATCTGACGAAGGCTTCAAGGGCCCTTCGAACTACATCTTCAAGGTCCTTCCACAGCTCCTCCTCATCAACCTCCTGCTCTTCAAGGGTAAAAACCTCGGGGTATCTTGACAGGACGGAAACCCTTATATCATTCTCAAGGCCGAATTCATTGCCCATTTCACTAAGGTAATGGAGGTAGGACCTGGCCATCTCCCTGTTATACTTAAGGCTTACGTTGTCTTCTGTATAATCCTCATAGGTTATATACAGATCAACCTTGCCCCTCTGCATGTACTCCTTAAGGATGCCCCGGATCGAGGTTTCAAAAAAACCTATCTTCTTGGGCATTTTTATATTTACATCAAGATAACGGTGGTTAACAGACTTCACCTCCACCGTGATCTTGCGTTTCTCATCACAAAACTCGGCCCGTCCGAATCCCGTCATACTTTTAATCATTTCAATTCTCCTACAAACCGATCGGGATGGTCCCGCCATCACATTCGCATACAGGTTATATTATATTCCAAGCCATATACCGCGTCAAGAAAAAGAACACAGGGTCAGTCCATCGACAGAAGGAGATGCGACCAATGAGTAATTGGTATAGTAAACAACAAATCCGGGCTTGGCTCCTGCCGGCTTTTTGACCTCCCGCTTCTGAACATAGTCAACTTCAACCTTGTCCTGTTCACGGCCCTTGGAGTAATAAGCCGCAAGCGCTCCCGCCTCTTCAAAGGTTCTATCGGTAAGTTCCCTGCCTTCTGATTTTACAAGAACATGGGAACCGGGTATTTTTTTTGCGTGAAACCACCAGTCCGAGCCGGATGCCAGCTTAAAGGTGATGTAGTCATTCTGGTAATTGTTCTTCCCCACGTAAATGTGGAAACCATCGGAGCTCAGATAATGAAAGGGACTGCTCTTAAGCTCTCTCTTGCTTCCCTTGCCCTTTTTATGTATATACCCCGAATCAACAAGTTCCTGACGGATCTCGGTAAGATCATTCTCGGTAAGAGCTATGTCAAGAGATGCCTGGATGGATTCAAGATGGTCTATCTCATCCTTCGTTTCCCGGGTCTGTATGCTTAATGCTTCTTCGGTCCTCTTAAGCTTACCGTATCTGGCGAAGTATTTACCGGCATTTTCCGTCGCAGTCAGATCAGGATCGAGGGGGATCATTATCTTTTCCCCGGTATAATAATTGTCGGCCTCAAGGAAACGGGCTCCCGGCTCGGCCCCGTAGCCATAGGTGTTGAGCAGTTCCCCGTATATCCTGTACTTATCCTTCTTCTGAGTATCCTTAAGCTGTTTAAGCTGCAGGTCATACTTCTTCACGTTTCTTTCAAGGGCCGTTGACACTATCCTTCGAAGGTCGGCGGATTTCTGCCTTATCCTTGTATATACATTCCTTCTCGCGTAATAATTCTCAAGTATATATGACATCGAGTCGTTCTTCTCAATCCTATGGTTGCCGTAGCTCTTAAGCTCAATGGCGGCAAACTCAACGGGTGAGGAGTCCTTAAGTATCATGTTGGGGGTAAAGTCACCCGACCTGACGCTGTCCATAAGCCGGGTAAAGTTATTGTAAAGGTGTAGAAGCTCTTCTTTACTCAATACATTCCCGCCCCTGTCGGGGTCGAGTCCGCTCCTGTATATGAGTTCCTGAGCCGCCTGGGGTGAAAAGCCGGTAAAGGATGTGTATATCGCCTTAGCAAGCGGTATCGGTTTTTTCGTGACTGTCTCCGAAAAAGCCTCTTCGGATACGGTGAACGGATCCTTCTTACCCTGTGTGTTGGGGATAAAATAATCCCGGCCCGGAAGTACTTCCCGAACCGAGCTTACCGCCGAAGATATATGCTTGATGCTGTCAATGACCACATTCTTATCATTAAGAAAAATAATATTGGAATGCTTTCCCATCATCTCAACCGCAAGGGTCTTCCTGCACATATCACCCATCTCATTCAGGTGATCTATATCGAACATAAGGATACGCTCGCATGACGGCTGCCTTATCCCGCTTATCCTGCCGTTCTGTATATGCTTTCTGAGCAGCATACAGAAGCCCGGAGCGGTAGCCGGAGAAGGCTTGTTCGTATCGGTAAGATATAAAAAAGGCAGCGATGCATCTGCCGAAATAAGCAGACGATACTGGCCTCCTGCCGCCTTAAGCGTCAGCATTATCTCATCATTTTCCGGCTGCGCTATCTTATATATCCTGCTCCCTGTAATCTTCTCCGTCAGTTCTTTTTTGAGTGCAGCTATCGTTATTCCGTCAAGTGCCATATCATACTTCCCTTCTGTCCCCCTCTGATTAAGATCCGGCTTCGCCCGTTAATTTATGCAGTCTGAAGGCAAGCATGGTAAGATCGTCAAACTGTGGGGCACCGGCCACAAAATCATCAACATCCGCCCGTATATCCTTAAGCAGGGTCTTTGTGTCATCCGCCCACTTATCGGTCAGAACCGTCTCAAGGCGCTCAGGACCGTAGAGCCTGTTATCCGCATCTGTGGCCTCAAGTACTCCGTCAGTGTACAAAAGCAGACAATCCCCCTTCTTAAGAGTTATCTCATTGGGAATATATTTTATACCTTCCATTGCGGCAAGCGGTAATTTCTTCTTTAGCGGTTTCAGTATTTCTATGCTTCCGTCCGCATGGAGCACGTAGGGATATTCATGTCCCGCATCGCAATAGGTCATAACCCCTGTGTTAAGATCGATGATCCCTATCCATGCGGTGACAAACAAGCCCTCACCGTTTCCTTCGCACAACTGGTCACTGGTCTTTATAAAAATGTCTTCCACACTCATGCCCGACTTGGCGTAATTCTTTATAAGGGTCCTGGCGATCACCATAAAGAGAGCCGCCGGAACTCCCTTGCCTGATACATCGGCAATAACAAGTGCTATATGGTCATGATCGACCATGAAAAAATCATAGAAATCGCCGCCTACCTCTTTGGCCGGATCCATTTTGGCATACAGTTCGAATTCCTTTCTGTCAGGAAAGGGCGGAAAAACCGATGGGAGCATAGATGCCTGAATATGTGTGGCTACCGAAAGTTCGGCGCCTATCCTCTCTTTCTCGGCTGTGATCGCGGTTATATCCCTGATATACTGCTTCATCCGGCCTGTCATGGATTCAAACGATTTGGCCAGGGTCTGCACCTCATCCCCAGTATCTATATCCCAGGAAAAATCAAGGGTATCACCCTCAAGAGTGCTCACATCCTTCGTGAGCCTGACGATTGGTGCCGCAAGCTTTATGGCGAATTTTTTGGATATAAAGGCCACAAACAAAGCGATCGCCAATAGAAGGAACACCATATATATGACCGATCTGAAAACAGACCTCCTTACGAAATCACGCTGCTCCATATTGGATCTGTATAATTCGGATACAAGATTTCTTGAAGGCTCTGATACCTCCTGCTCCGGAAGAACCGTAAAATAGGACCAACCGACCGTATCCATGGGTGCATAAGCCACATAATACTCCTGTCCGTCAAGATTGATCACGCTCACACCCGCTTTACCCGAAACGGCATCCCGGGCCAAAGCCTTAAGCTCAACATTCGGACTCTCCCTTAAGTCTGCCTGCATATCCTCGGAGACGGATAATTCTCCCTTGCTGCTTCCCGAAAAAAGTATCTGCCCGTGATTGTTTATAATGCATGCGTAACCCTTCTCTCCCACATGAAAGTTATCTACATCTTCACGTATGGTATCAAGATAAAGACCGGCACCCGCTACTCCCCTGAGTATACCGTCCGTATAGACCGGGACCCCGCATGTCAATGCCTGCTTACCGGTATCGGCATCACTGATTATCGAAGTAAAGACCGGCTTACCTTCCCTGACTGCCTCCGTATACCATGGACGTTCCTTGGCATCAAAAAGCAAGGGGCTTCCGGCTTTTGGCAGATTGTAATCGGATACAGGCTCAGCACACAGGAAAATACCGGATGCAGTGGCAAAATAATCCGAAACCATGGAGTCGGTTGACTCGTTAACAGCCTTCATGATTCCCTGCATGTTGCTTATCATGTCCACTTCTTTTTTTATCTTATCATCTTCCGGATCCACATCATTCCCATATGCCGCATAGACAACAAGCTCCCCCTTGTTATCCTCATCATACTGCCTGAATTCATTTACACCGTATCTGTCCTTGAATAGATAAATATCCTCGGCACTGTCGGCGATTATATCTATTGCTTTTAAAAATTCGGAGAATTCCCTGTCAGCGATCCCGGCTCTTCCAACAGATGATTCGCTAAGAAGCTCCTTGGCCTGAATGCTCATAGCCTCCTTAGACATTTCTTCGACCCTGCTGCCGGTATTCCTGCTTGCTTCTATGATACTGCTGCGCATAATGCTCATCTGAATGAGCTGTATCAGCCCTATCACCAGAAGCACCGCTCCAAGCGTCAATATTGTCAAATGAAATATCTTCTTCCTCACGGATTTCAAACTCCTTTATACATGATCCCAAGCATCGTCAGATCATCGAACTGAGGCGCGTCTCCCACAAAGGCATCGATATCCTTTCTGACATTTGAAAGCATATCCTCGATGCTGTCTTCCGAGTGCCTCTGAAGAGATTCTATCATACGCTTTTCCCCAAACAGCTCCTGATCACCATTGGTTGCTTCAGTAACACCATCCGTATACAGGAACAGACGCTCTCCCGGTTTAAGATCGGTCTCGGTCTCCCTGAACTTAAGTCCCTCCATGGTAGCAAGAGGCATTCCGTGCTTATCCTTCTCTATTCTGAAGCCCTCTTCAAGGCGATAAAATGCGGGATACTCATGACCACCGCTTGCAAATATAACATGGCCGGTGGAAATTGTAAGTATACCGAACCAGACCGTTACAAAGAGCTCTGCTTCATTGCCTTCACACAATTGGTTGTTGGCATCCGCAAGCACTTCCCCGGGACCCGAATAATTACCGGACAGAGCCCTGTTCTTGATAAGAGTCTTGGCGATCACCATGAACAATGCCGCCGGAACACCCTTACCTGAAACATCGGCCATAACAAGCCCAAGGTGATCATCATCTATCATAAAGAAATCATAGAAATCTCCTCCCA
>DFKQ01000102.1 GCA_002373875.1 Lachnospiraceae bacterium UBA3641 | reverse complement strand
AGAACCTCACCCTCTGCAACATAAGCACGAAGGATGTTGTCAGCTGTTGACTGCAGGCGGTAGAAGGTGATAGGTCCGGGAACGATATCGCCCTCAAGAGTTCCGTTTGTAACCTCAACGGGAAGTGAACGGGCCATGATAGCCTGATACTTCATCTCACCCTTGGTAAGCTTCTTGGAGCAGGTATTGCCGCAATGGAAGCCCATGAAGGTATCGGTATGCTTGTAATCGAACTTGCCCTTGATGGAATCCTCATACATACACTTGGGAACAGAGTTGTTGATATCAAGGAGTGTAACGATATCATCACTTACGCATGTTCCGATGTACTCGCTTAAGCAGCCGTAGATATCAACCTCACATGATACGGGTATTCCGCGTCCGGTAAGACGTGAGTTAACATAGCAGGGAACGAATCCGAACTGGGTCTGGAATGCAGGCCAGCACTTGCCGGCGATGGCAACGAATTCCTTGGATCCCTTATGTCCTTCGATCCAGTCAAGGAGGGTAAGCTCGTACTGAGCCAGCTTCTCAAGGATCTCAGGCTTCTTGTTACCGTCGCCAAGCTCCTCAGCCATATCCTTAACAACATCTGCGATCCTTGAATCGCCTGCATGCTTGTTGAAGGACTCAAAGAGGTCAAGCTCTGAGTTCTCTTCGATCTCAACACCGAGATTGTAAAGCTGCTTGATGGGAGCGTTACAAGCAAGGAAGTTAAGCGGCCTGGGACCGAATGATATGATCTTTAAGTTCTGAAGTGCATATACGGCACGAGCAACAGGTAAAAAGTCATGGATCATGTCTGCACAGTCCTCGGCATCACCTACGGGATACTCGGGGATATAAGCCTTAACGTTACGAAGTGCCAGGTTGTAGCTTGCGTTGAGCATACCGCAGTAAGCATCACCGCGGCCTGCCGTTGTAACCGACTCATAATCCTCCTCAGCTGCTGCGCAGAACATCTTGGGACCGCAGAACTGCTGGGCAAGCATGGTCTCGGATATCTCGGGACCGAAGTTACCGAGGTATACGCAGAGTGCGTTACAGCCTGCCTTCTTGATATCCTCAAGAGCCTGTTGCATATGTATCTCACTCTCGATGATGGTTACAGGGCACTCATAAACATCTGCTGCATCATACTTCTTCGCATATGCATCTGCAAGAGCCTTTCTTCTTCTGATTGTAAGCTCTGCAGGGAAGCAGTCACGGCTGACACCAACGATACCGATTTTCATTTTAGGGATGTTATTCATTTTCCTTCTCCTTTTCATTGTCTTATTTAAATTATTTATAATAATTCAGGCCGGCTTGACGATCCATATTTTAAAATATATGTGCTGTCCTGAATTATTCATCCACATTTAAGTTCTTTCCTACAAGGCCGTTGAATGCACCTTCGATCTTAGCTTCGGGATGTCCGATAAGCCATTTGTTTCTTGCAAAGAGGAGCTTATCTTCAGGTGTTGAATCTGCCTTAAAATCAAGGTCTGTATTTGTTCCCTTGGGGAGTACCACAACTACCCTGAACTTATTCCCGTTATAATTGCAGGGTGCATAGTGAAGTGTAGTTGCAAAGCACTCAACCGCGGTACCTGCGGGAAGATGGAAGGCAACCATTTTGGATGTGTCATAGGAATAGTCCTCTGTAATGTCTCCTTCAAAGCCCCAGATCATGACACAGTCCGTAACAGCCACATTTATCTCCGAATCCCTGTGGTACTCAACAGCATTCAAAAGTACATTGTTTCCGTTGCAGTAACCTATCTGAATGGGCATTCCTCCGTAAAGGCTCTCAGCTATCTGTTTATACTCTGGGCATGCCTCGAGTTCCTTAACCGAAGGAACATATACAACATCATCGGGACAGGGTGTATTACCCATTTCCTTAATAATGTTAGAAAAATCAATCCCCTCTATAACTCTCCCGTACTTCCTGAATTCAGGATCGTTAACACTTAATATCTTCAAAATACCGTCTCCTTTCTCGTATCCCTTCTTATTTGTTTAATAACTAAACTAAAATCAATCTATCACCTTTTCCTCTTATTAGTCAATACTAATTACAGCCACATTTGTTTACTTATTAAACAATATGTTATATAATTTCTTTCATAGCGTTTTGCAACTATACAGAACAGGCTCAAAATGCTTCGCATTTTTCGCAGTTTTGAGCATATTATGATCCGGAGGCACCCATGGTCGGAAGCAAGGAAATGATAAGGGACATCAATTCCCATCTTGTTCTGGAAACCGTCTTAAACGACGGTCCCATTTCGCGTGCTTCCATTTCCAATAAGACGGGACTTACCAAGGCCACCATATCAGCCATAGTCGCCGATCTTATAGACAGGCAGCTTGTAAGGGAGATCGGATCCGATGATACATCCCTTGGCCGTAAGCCCATACTCCTTGAGTTCTGTAAGGAGAACGGCCACACCCTGTCTATCGATCTTGGCGTTGATACGATCACTGCATTCACCTCCGACCTTAAGGGCAATGACTGTGGGCTTAAGCAGTACCCCAACAACTATAACAGAAACAATATAATAAGCGGACTTATCTATATAATCAATTCGAGCATGGATGATCTTCCCGATTCGCCCTTTGGTGTTACCGGCATAGCCATCGGCATTCATGGCGTTACCAATGGAAGTGAGATAACCTTTGCCCCGTATTATAATTATACCGGACTTCCTATTGCAGAGAAATTAAGCGAGCAATTCGGTATACCTGTCTTTCTTGAGAATGAAGCCAACCTGTCCGTTATAGGTGAGAAATGCTTCTGTTACAATATGCGTGATATGATAGGATTAAGTGTCCATTCGGGCATCGGTGCAGGGATCATCATAAACAATTCCCTTTACAGAGGATTTAACGGGAACGCGGGGGAATTCGGCCATACCATAATAAATGTAAACGGACGCAAGTGTCCCTGCGGCAATCACGGCTGTCTCGAACAGTACGCATCCGAACGGGCCATCCTTAACGAATACGCTACCATAAACAAGCTCGATAAGGTCACGATAGATGAATTTATAGCAGCTTACAACGCAGGGGATACGGTTGCTGTGAATCTCATCGACCAGTTCGTCATCTACATTTCGGTCGCGATAAACAATCTGTTGAACTCCTTTAACCCCGATGTCATAGTCATCAATTCCGGCTTTACTATCTACATTCCGGATCTCATAGACAGGATCAGGGCACAACTTAAAAACCGGATGAACAAGTATTGTACACTCGTTCCATCCGGTCTTCAGGATATCTCAATATTACTCGGCGGCGCCTGCCTGATAATCAAGGACTATCTGGGTGTCGACCATTTCTATTCGGGAACCCGTGAATTCGTATTTTGATCCTCCTGTCAGGCCCCTCATCCCTCAAACAGATCATCACCCAATATCACATTTTGAACGATACCGGAATACTTACTTTGCTTATAACCGTTTCCGCATATCAATGTTTAATCAAGTGCACTTTTATTTTCCTCTATAAACCGCCATACAGCTTCTAAAATATTTGTTTTGGCGATTTATATCTTATATTTGCATTACCGTTTTGTCCTGCTTCATTGACAAGAAGCACTTAATCATAAAATAAAGGTAACTATTCAGAACAGGCTCAAAATACTTCGTATTTTTCGCTGTTTTGGATTCATCCAATACATAAATTTATAAAATATGCCCCTTACAAGCAAGCTTGACGGTTCATATTTTAAAATTTATGTGCTGTTCTGAATAGTTACAAATAAAGAGCCGGAAGGGGTTATATTCTCCTGACTCTTTATTCAAACTCATTATGTATAAAAATCACACCCTTGATGCGCCGTGGCCGTCAGCCCGGCATATATCCGGACTTCCTGTTCAGAATAACGGCTTCATCGTAGGATAGAGCTTCTTAAAGTACTGATATTTCTTCTCATATTTAGCCGTAAGCTCTGCATCGGGCTTAACCACATCCACTACCTTGACAAGCTTGTCCGCAGCTTCCTCAACAGACTTATATTCACCGCATCCCACCGCCGCAAGAATGGCTCCGCCGTAGCCCGGGCCTTCCTCCGATTCTATTACTTCCACCGGAATACCAAGGACATTGGCCATCATCTTCTTCCATAAGGGTGACTTTGCGCCGCCTCCGCATATCTTGGTGCTCTCTATCTTGATACCCTGCGACCTTGCAACCTCAAAGGAATCACGGATACCGAAGCATACACCTTCAAGCACTGCCTGAGTCATATCGGCCCTTGTAGAATCCATGCTCATTCCGATAAATACAGCCCTTGCATCCGGATTATTGTGAGGTGATCTCTCACCCATAAGATAAGGCATATAGAATACATTATTCTCACCAAGCTTATCATCGGTGATGGGTGCCTGTTCCTTTGCAAAATCAGTCGTTCCGATGATATCCTCCATCCACCACTTATTACATGATGCTGCGGAGAGCATGCAGCCCATCAAGTGGAAATGACCGTCCGAGTGAGCAAACGCGTGAAGGGCATTCTTATCATCAACAACAAAATCCTTGCTGGAAATAAATATGGTTCCGCTGGTTCCAAGAGAAATATTGCACTTACCATCGCCCACGGTTCCGGTTCCGACAGCCGCAGCAGCATTATCACCGGCACCTGCGATTATCTTAACGTCCTTATTGAATCCAAGCTCATCCGCTATCTCGGGTTTAATGTTTCCTACAACCTCGTAGCTTTCGAAGATCTTCGCAAGCTGCGATTCCTTAACGGAGCATATCTCCATCATTTCCTTCGACCAGCACTTGTTCTTAACATCGAACAGGAGCATACCGGAAGCATCCGAAACATCGGTGCAGTGAACTCCCGACAGCTTATATGCGATATAGTCCTTGGGAAGCATGATCTTCTCTATCTTAGCGAAGTTCTCGGGTTCGTTCTCCTTCATCCACAGGATCTTGGGAGCCGTAAAGCCTGCAAATGCTATGTTTGCCGTATACTGAGACAGCTTATCCTTGCCTATAACGTTATTAAGATAATCCGTCTCCTTGCCCGTTCTTCCGTCATTCCACAGTATTGCGGGACGGATAACATTATCATCCTTATCAAGCACTACAAGACCGTGCATCTGGCCTCCGAAGCTGATACCTGCGATCTTGCTCTTATCGCACTCGCTTGTCAGCTCCTTAAGCCCTGCCATCGACTGCTCCCACCAGTCCTCGGGCTTCTGCTCCGACCA
>DFKQ01000072.1 GCA_002373875.1 Lachnospiraceae bacterium UBA3641 | reverse complement strand
AAGTAACGGACATCAAGGAAGCCATCGAGGGGCATAATGTGGAGGTCATCTACTCGACCTTCGACGAACTGCCCGAGCACCATAAGCGTGTTTCCGAAATGGTGATAGAGAGGGCCAAGAGGCTTGTTGAGGGCGGCAAGGATGTTATAATCCTGCTTGATTCGATAACCAGGCTTACAAGGGCCTACAATATGACGGTTCCCCCCAGCGGACGTACCCTTTCGGGTGGTCTTGATCCCGCGGCCCTGCATATGCCCAAGCGTTTCTTCGGTGCAGCCAGGAACATGCGTGAGGGCGGAAGCCTCACCATTCTCGCGACGGCGCTGATCGAAACGGGTTCCAAGATGGACGATGTGGTATATGAGGAATTCAAGGGAACCGGTAACATGGAGATGGTTCTTGACCGCAAGCTGTCCGAGAAGAGGGTATTCCCCGCCATCGACATTCCCAAATCGGGAACCAGGCGTGAAGACCTCCTTCTTGACCGTGAGGAGTTTGAGGCAATAAATATCATCCGTAAGGCTCTTAACGGCCTTAAGGCGGACGAGGCAGTTGAGAAGGTACTGGATATGTTCGTTCGCACAAGGAACAACCGTGAATTTGTCCAGATGGTCAAGAAGATCAGGTTCCTGTAGAAAATGCTTGCATTGTATCGTGGCTTATGTTATTATGATTAGGCTGTTTGTTGACGGAGGAAGGACTTAAGCTTCTTCAGTTTCTTCAGAAGGACAGCTTCGGAATGACGTATCGGTTACATTAGCAGTTTATATACCAGATAGAGAGGTGATCATCATGAAAGAAGGAATACATCCGAATTACCAGCAGGCTACCGTGACCTGCAACTGCGGCAACACATTTGTTGTGGGATCGACTAAGCCTGAAATTCACGTCGAGATATGCTCCAAGTGCCATTCATTCTATACGGGACAGCAGAAGAGCGCAAGGGTTGACGGGCGTATCGAGAAGTTCAACAAGAAATACGGCGTTGGAAAGTAATAGTGATCTTAAGGGCTGGGGCGTATACCTCAGCCTTTTTTTGTAAAGGTACGAAAATATGAGCAGAATGCATTTTTCCGGTATCGGAGGGCAGGCCGTTATCGAAGGGATAATGATGAAGAATAAGGACATGTATTCGGTGGCGGTCAGGACCGAGAACGGTGATATAAACGTCACCGTTGAGCAGTATGATTCCATTGCACCCACGCCTGTCCTTAACAGGATCCCCTTTATAAGGGGCATCTTTAATTTCATTGATTCGCTGATCCTTGGTACCAGAACCCTTAATTATTCCGCTTCATTCTACGAGGATGAGGATAAGGGCAGGGCCGGTAAGGAGGCTTCGGAAGCGGCAGGTAAGTTCGTATCGGTAATAACGGTCATTATCTCGCTTGCTGTAGCCATCGGTCTCTTTATGCTCCTTCCCTATTTTCTGTCCCAGCTTGTAAGGAGGCGGATCGTTAACGAAACGGTCATTGCCGTTGTCGAGGGACTTATAAGGATCGCGATCTTTATCATCTATCTTGTCCTTATAAGTACTCTTAAGGATATAAGACGGGTGTTTATGTACCATGGTGCGGAGCATAAGTGTATCAACTGCCTTGAGCATGGTCTCCCCTTAACCATAGAGAATGTAGCCGGATCTTCAAGGCAGCATAAGAGGTGCGGCACCAGCTTCCTGTTTTTTGTTGTATTTATAAGCGTTGTCCTCTTTGTTTTTATAAGGACCTCCGATCCCGTGATGAGGGTCCTCTTAAGGGTGGCTCTGATCCCAGTTATAGCAGGCATATCGTATGAGATAATAAGGCTTGCGGGAAGGAGCAGCAATCCACTTATAGGGCTTCTGTCGGCGCCGGGGCTGATGCTTCAGAAGCTTACCACCAGGGAACCGGATGCGAGTATGATCGAGGTTGCCATAGTAGCGGTGGATTCCGTCTTCGACTGGCGGGGCTACCTTCTTAACGAGTTCGGATATGATGTTAATGAACCGGGTGTCTACGGGAACTACTGATATGTCTTCATATGATGAATTACGCAATACCGGGGTAAATATCCTCAGGGGAGAAGGGATTGCCGATGCGGCCACGGATGCCCTTCTTCTTATTGAACATGTAACGGGAATGGACCGTAATGGTCTCCTGCTTCACGGAAGTGAGGGTGTGCCTGCTGATAAGGAAGAGGAATACCTTGAGCTTGTCGGGAAGAGGGCCGCACATATCCCTCTTCAGCATATCACGGGTCATCAGGAATTCATGGGGCTTGACTTCTTCGTCAATGAGCATGTTTTAGTGCCCCGGTTCGATACGGAATGCCTGGTTGAGGAGGCAATGCTGTGTGTTGAGGACGGTATGAAGGTCCTGGATATGTGTACGGGGTCGGGCTGCGTCATCATAAGCCTTGCAAGATATAAGAACGACCTTGAGGCCGTGGGCTGCGATATCTCGGAGGAAGCACTGAAGCTTGCAAGGAAGAATGCTGAGGCGAACGGAGCCTGCGTTAAGTTTCTTCGAAGCGATCTGTATGAAGCCGTTGACGGAGCCTTCGATGTAATAGTATCCAACCCTCCCTATATAAGGACATCTGAGATCGGTGAGCTTATGGAGGAGGTAAGGGATCATGAGCCCCTGATGGCCCTTGACGGGGGTGAGGACGGGCTTGATTTCTACAGAAGGCTCATGGCAGGGGCGGATGACCATCTGCTGCCCGGAGGAGTGATATTGTTTGAGACAGGCTTCGATCAGGGGGAAGCAGTCAGCTCCCTTATGAAGGAACACGGATATAAGGATGTTTCGGTAGTTAAGGATCTTGCCGGCAACGACAGGGTCGTGCGCGGCAGGCGTCCGATACTGCCGGGGTAGTATCATTCTGATGGAAGGGATTTTTTGAGAGGTATAATATGTTTGATAAGTTAGACGACCTGTTAATGAGATATGAAGATATAATGAATGAGTTGGGGGAACCGGGTGTGGCCGATAACCAGGAGCGTTTTCGCGCCCTCATGAAGGAGCAGAGCGACTTGACTCCCATTGTTGAGACCTACAGGGAATATAAGAAGAATAAGCAGGATATTGAGGATTCCCTTACCATGCTGGCGGAAGAAACCGACGAGGATATGAAGGAGATGCTCAAGGAGGAGTTAAACACTGCCAAGAAGAATGTTGAAGCCCTCGAAGATAAGCTTAAGATCCTCCTCCTTCCTAAGGATCCCAATGATGACAAGAACGTTATAGTCGAGATCCGCGCAGGTGCCGGCGGTGATGAGGCTGCCCTCTTTGCGGCCGAAATATACAGGATGTACGTCCATTATGCCGAGAGCCGCAGGTGGAAGGTAGAGACGATGGAGGTTGACGAGATAGGTATAGGCGGCATGAAGTCGGTTACCTTTATGATCACGGGCCAGGGCGCCTATTCGGTCATGAAATACGAGTCGGGTGTCCACAGGGTACAGAGGGTTCCCGAGACGGAGTCGGGCGGCAGGATCCATACCTCAACCATTTCGGTTGCGGTAATGCCGGAGGCTGAGGAAGTGGATGTTAAGATAGATGAGAAGGATATAAGGATCGATGTCATGCGTGCATCCGGTAACGGCGGCCAGTGTGTCAACACAACGGACTCGGCAGTCCGCCTTACCCATTATCCCACGGGCATAGTCATCTACAGCCAGACCGAGAAATCACAGCTTCAGAACAAGGAGAAGGCCTTCGCCCTGCTTCGTGCCAAGCTGTATGATATGGAGCAGCAGAAGCTGCATGATGCAGAAGCTGAGCTTCGTAAGAGCCAGATAGGAACCGGCGACAGGTCGGAGAAGATAAGGACCTACAACTTCCCCCAGGGCCGCGTGACCGACCACAGGATAAACCTTACATTATATAAGCTTGATAAGATAATGAACGGGGATATTCAAGAGATCATAGATGCCTGTATCGCGGCAGATCAGGCTGCGAAGCTGTCGAAGATGGAGTGACTGATTTAGTCAATAGCATTATTTGATTGTTTTGCAGTATGGTTTAATAGAGGAAGCTATAATAATCAATATCTATTCTATATTGACGTCGTACACATGTCCTTCTGCCAGCTTCCTTGTGTATTCCTCGTAAGAAAGGGGCTTGTCGAAGAGGTAGCCCTGAATGTTGTTGCAGTTTAATTCGCGAAGTATTGCCGCCTGCTCGGGGGTTTCGCAGCCCTCCGCAATAACATCCATGCCAAGTCCCGTTATCATGGTTAAGATGGACGCAAGTATTATCCGGTCCCTGGAGCCCGGAACGGTAATGTCGTCTATAAATGACTTGTCTATTTTGATAACATTTACATGAAGATCCTTAAGGAGGCTTAGGGATGAATAGCCTGTTCCGAAATCATCTATGGATGTGCATATCCTGCGTGCCCTCATATCATCGACAAATTTCTCAAGCGCCTTATAGGCATCGGAGCTGGCACTCTCGGTAAGCTCTATCTCAAGATGGGATGGATTGACCTTATATTTGGTGATCACCTGCATGATGTCCTCAACCAGGTTTCCGTTGCGCAGGTGAAGCTTGCTGAAGTTGACCGATACCTTGGCAGGGATTATACCGTCATCCACCCAGCACTTGATGTTCTCACACACTCTTTCGAGCACATAAAAGTCAAGATCGCATATGAGTCCTTCGTTTTCGAGGACGGGGACGAAGTCACCCGGACTTATGATGGAACCTTCATGCTCCCACCTTACCAGGGCCTCACAGCCGGATATCCGCTTCGTGTTCATGCAGACCTTGGGCTGGTAATAGACAAGGAATTCCTTGCGGGCCAGTGCCGTTCGGAAGTAGGAGATGATGTCCCTGTCCTTCTGAACCTTCTTAAGGATGCTCTCGTTAAAGTACATATGGTCGGAGTCGGAATTGCGTTTCAGGTATTCCAGTGTCGAATTGGCGAAGCCGATGGTATCGGTTATATTCCCCGTAGATGCTGCCACCGGACATATTCCGGACCGGGCCGAGATTCCCAGGGTTCTTGTCTGGTTGCCTGATGCGACGGAAATATTGACAAGGGAGATATAGTCAAGGTACTTCTCCACATTCTCGTTCTTCAGCAGGGCAACGAAATTATCTCCTCCGAAGCGGGCAATAAGCTCATCGTTCCCGTAGAAGGCCCTGAGCTTGTGACTGTACTCCTTAAGAACCATATCCCCGACCCTGCTTCCCAGCTGCTGATTGATATAGTTAAAGCTCTTAAGGTTCGAGAAGATGACTGTATAGCCCTTAAGGACACCCCTTATGTTAAGATCATTGCAGAACTTCGTGAAGTACACGGTGTTTGGAAGAGATGTTAAATAATCCGTCATCTGACGCATATTAAGCAGGTCGTTTAAGCTGGCCTTCTGAAGGAAGGAATGGATGTTGCGGATAACAAGATCGATGGCTGCCTTCTCATCATCGTTCCATGTAACGCCCTTCACAGGGAAGAGGGCGAAGTTGGCCCTGTCCTTGTTAGGGGTACGAAGGCTTCTTGTGTGGGCGTACAGCTCGAAGCCGTCAGGATTCTCATAGAGGACGCTGAAGGCATTCTCCTTATCCCGGTCGGAGCCGTTCCCTGAGAATTCGACCCTCATTTCGAACTTGCCTATATTGAGCTCCCCGGCTATGTGTTCCACAGCGGAGGGGATCAGATTATACAGGTCCTCACATGATATCGACTCCACCAGAAGTGTATTATAAAATTTCCTGTAGCCTTCAGAACATAAGATCATATTCACCTCAAAAAATTAAAGACTATACACTCTAAGAATAGCATGAAACCGATAAAAAAACAACGAGCATATTGACCTTGGGACCACATGATTATAGACTTATGATGATGAGTATAAATAAACGGGAGGAGGCCCATATGAATAAATACACTCTCGATACCGATACGGTATCCTACGATGAGAAGATAAATGCCCTCATAATAATCGACCAGACAAGGCTTCCGAATAATACCGAATTCCTGACCCTGACAGGGGATAAGGATATATGGGATGCCATTTATCATCTTAAGGTCAGGGGAGCACCGGCAATAGGTGTGGCGGCGGCCATCGGTCTCTATGTTGTCATGTCGGGGGCGGGTGTAACCGAGAAGGAGAAGTTTCTTAAGCTTCTCCATGAGGAGAAGGAATACCTTAATTCCTCAAGGCCCACGGCAGTCAATCTCTCCTGGGCCCTTAACCGTATGGAGGAGCGGGCCCTTAAGCTTAAGGATATGCCGGTAAGTGATATCCTGGCCGCCCTTAAGGATGAGGCCCTTGACATTAAGGCTGAGGATACGGACATGTGCAGAAGGATCGGGGAGAATGCCCTGACCCTCCTTAAGAAGGGGGATGGCCTCCTTACCCACTGCAATGCGGGACAGCTGGCAACATCGAAATACGGGACGGCGACAAGCGCCATGTATCTGGGATATGAGAGAGAGTACGATTTTAAGATATACTGCGATGAGACGAGGCCGCTACTGCAGGGAGCCAGGCTTACCGCCTACGAGCTTAAGTCGGCAGGTCTTGATGTCACCCTTCTGTGCGACAACATGGTTTCATCAATCATGAGGCAGGGGAAGATAAACGCCGTTCTTGTGGGATGCGACAGGGTTGCAGGGAACGGGGATGTGGCCAATAAGATAGGGACATCCGTGGTGGCAACGGTGGCGGCAAGGTACGGGATACCCTTCTACGTATGCGCTCCCTCATCGACGATAGATCCTGCCACAAGGACGGGAGATGATATAGTGATCGAGCAGCGTCCCGGTGAGGAAGTAACCAGGATGTGGTACGAGAAGCCCATGGCGCCCGAGAATATAAATGTTTACAATCCTGCCTTCGATATTACGGACAATGAGCTTATCAGCGCAATAATAACGGAGCGCGGAATATTCCGTGCCCCGTATGACTTTAAATGATGTAATTAAGGCTCCTACACCGGCAAGGTCAGGTCGCCTTCCTTAATCCAGCCTATCTTGCGGCATATAAGGCCGAGAGCCCATGTGATGACGGCCGGAAGCACGAAGCATATAAGGATAAGGCCCAGCCAGTCCATGCCGGTTATGCCGGCCTTCACGCCCGATGCAACGTCATTCACCCAGCCCGTGTAGACGCCTATCTGTCCTACAAGTCCGCAGGTCCCCATCCCGGAAGATATGGCTTCACCGTTCATCTCCATCCTGAAGACGCAGGTGGCCAAGGGACCGGTTATGGCCGAGGTCACGATGGGCGGGATCCATATCCTGGGATTCTTAACGATGTTGCCCATCTGGAGCATTGAGGTGCCAAGCCCCTGGGATATAAGTCCTCCCACCTTATTTTCCTTATAGCTCATAAAGGCGAAGCCAACCATCTGAGCGCAGCACCCTGCGACGGCAGCACCGCCTGCAAGACCTGTCAGGGAAAGGGCGGCGCATATGGCAGCGGAGCTTATGGGAAGGGTCAGGGCTATTCCGACAATGACCGAAACCAGTATTCCCATCGCGAAGGGATGAAGCTCGGTTGCCCACATTATCAGCTGCCCGAAGGCCGATGCCGCCTTGCCTATGGCCGGCGCAAGAAGCACGGACAGAAGCACGCCCACGCCTATTGATACAAGGGGTGTTACAAGGATATCGATCTTAGTCTCCTTGCTCACCATCTTGCCAATCTCGGTTGCAAGGATTGCGATGATAAGGACGGCCAGGGGACCTCCCGCGCCGCCCAGGGTATTGGCTGCGCTTCCCACAGCCAGCATCGAAAAGAGTACAAGATTTGGTGCCTTCAGGGCGTATCCTATGGCAACCGCCATGGCAGGTCCCGCTACACCCTTGGCGTAGCCGCCCATGTCGACAAGGACTGAAAGCCCCGTCTGTGTGCCCAGAGTAGACAGGATCGTACCTATGAGCAGTGATGCGAACAGGCCGCTTGCCATGGCCCCCATCGCATCTATGAAATACCGTTTCCAGGATATTTCAATGTCCTTTCTTTTAAGGAAGGCGCGAAAGCCTCCCTTTTTGTTCTCATCCATTTTTCTCCTCCTCTAAGTGTCAGCTATTTTGTAATCCATCAACGCGGCGTCTGTTCTTTGCCGCATGTGTCTTGTAATATCTTGTTTTATCTTCATACATAAGCTTGTCTATATGGTTCATTACCTCATCCATGGTGGATTCCCTTAAGTTGACGACATCATATCCCATGGAGGCATGAAGCTCGTAACCGACATTGGCCGTCTTGTTGAAGTTGTCGAAGCCGGTCTTGATATTGGCGATGAATACATCCGTGTCTATCTTGTTTCTTGTACTCAGTACAACAACAAATTCATCACCGGCATAACGGATGGCGGCCCCCTGACTCCCGACGGCCTTCTTAAGGATATTCGCGGTATTGACTATGGCCTGATCCCCGGTCTGGTGGCCGAAGCTGTCATTTATGGATTTAAAGTCATTTATATCTATCATGAGGAAGGTATATGTGCCATCGCTGTCCCGCTTAAGCTCCTCCTCCAGCTGGTCTAAGTAGTAGCGGTTATACAGGCCCGTAAGCTTATCCTTGAAGATCATCTCATTCTGGATGGTGCTCATAAGGCCCGTCAGGCTTATCATCATGCAGGGGGCGATCATTGAAAGCCCGAAGGTGCTTGACTGTATAAGGGCGCCCAGCAGAACGGGTATTGAGTATACCCAGAAGAAGAAGAACTTAAGCCTGCGTCCCTTAAGCCGGATTATAAGATATGTGACAAAGGAATCCATCAGCATAAAGACATCCACCGCAAGGAATATATAATAAGTAAAATACCTGTGATATGAATTGGATGCATCGATCATAAACACTACCGGGTAGAAGAGGTTTATGAACAGGGTTAACAGCCCGGCCGCAACAAGAGTATTGATAAGGGCCGCGTGGAACCTGCTTATGGAACCCTTAAGGTGATATACGAGAAACATAAGCCAGCTGGCCGACGCCATGAGATTGGCGGCGAAGGTGAAGGTATCGCAGACAAATATAATGATCCTGTAATAAGGCCCGGGACGCCCGTCCAGATAAAAGGCAAGGGGCTCGGTGATACAGGTCAGCATGACAAGCGTAAGCATAAAGACAAGCAGTACATTCTCCCTGTCATTACGCTTCCACCTCCAGCTGTTGCCGATAAGAAGAACGAACCCCAGCAGGACACTTAACAGATTGGCGGTAAATATGGATACGTAATTAATCGTTCCCATCGCTGTCCACCCCCTTGATCGGTCCCGCAGCCTTCTTGTCATTTAAGGACATTTCTCCCAGCTCCTTAAAGCGTGAAAGGGGTATGGCAGGAGAATAGAGGTAACCCTGATATATGTAACAGCCCACATCCTCCAGTGCCTTGCGCTGCTCTTCGGTCTCAACGTATTCGGCGATGGTCTCGATGTTAAGGCCTTCGGTCAGCCTGGATATTGAGGCGATTATCTCCCGGCTGCGTTCATTGAACACATCACGGCTTATTCCGCCGTCAAGCTTGACTATGTCGAAGATGTTGGACTGAAGGTATTTAATGGAGGTGTTACCCATGGAGAAGTCATCTATTCCGAAGGTAAAGCCCAGTGACTTGATCCGCTGGAGCCTTGCGATGAAGGAATCGTCAACCCGCAGGGTGGCCTGCTCCGTGATCTCGATAAGTACATGCTTGCACTTGCCGGGATAGATGATGTGGAGGTTCTTAAGGAACTCCTCGAACTCATCCGTCTGGATGGTGATACCGGTAACATTGATGGAAATATGGAAGTGCTCATCCTCCTTGTACTTAAGCAGCTCGTCAAGGTTCTTGAACACGGTGTGGAATATCTTCTCCTCAAGCTCGGTAAGGCGGTCTATCTCCTCAGCCAGTGCTATTACAAGGGGAGGGTAGACGGGACCGTAGAGCTCATGCTTCCAGCGAAGAAGCGCTTCGGCACCTATAAGCTTTCGTTCCTCGTTGAACTGGGGCTGGTAATACAGGGTAAAGTCATCCGAATCAATGTAATCCCCCAGCTCAACCGAGAGAGTTCTGGCGATGCGTCCCGCATCTCCCGGAAGAGTCAGGAATTCCACAGGCTCGCGGCTCTCCTCACATTCCTTGAGTATGTTCTCAAGGAGCTTAACATGCTCATGGGAATTTATGGTCTTAAGGCGTGAATCGATCCTTACAAAGGGAAGGTAGATAAAGACTCCCAGTATCACGCAGAAAACCTGAAGCAGGGCACCCCTTACCGAACCGGTGGCCAGATAGCCGCCGAAGATGATGGGGGTGGTCCAGTTCACGGTATTGGAAGCAAGAGGAACGATCCCCGAGCTCATGGCAAGGTAGCACACAAGAATATTGACTACCGGAGTCAGAAGAAAAGGGATCAGGAAAACCGGGTTGAAGACCACCGGAAGTCCCAGGATAAGCAGCTCGTTGATGTTAAAGAGCATGGGAATGGCTGATATCCTTGCAAGATAGCGTTCGTTCTTCTGACGTGAGAAGGCCGTTATGGCAATGAGCAGGGACCAGGTGGCACCGCATCCGCCCAGCAGGACGAACACATCTATGAATACCCCGTTAATGATGGGGTCAAGGCTTCCTGGAGTGCCGGCATTCATGGCGTCAAGCACGGTGTCAAAGACCCGGTACTTGGTCTCACCGAGAACGTCCGAACCATGGATACCGAACATCCACAGAAGGTTCTGCATAAGCTCGAAGCGTATAACACAAGAGAGGCTGCTCTTCTGCCCGGTGAACATCCCGGACAGGCTTCCCGTCAATAATTCATAAGCATTGGAGTAACCCGTTATGTAGAGGCATGAATTGATGGCTCCCACAATGACAAAAACAAAAACAGCAGGGAAAATGGACATGATCATGGTCCTGAAATCAGTGCTGATACCATCAACATACCGGCGGTCGTTGAAGATTAGCCCGGTCATGAGCCATATATAGGTCCTTGATGTAAGGAGAGCGAAGATGATGGCCGTGAGCAGGTTCTTGGGGCCGAAAACGTCAAAGTTATATGTTGTGGTGTTGAATATTCCCGAGATGATGATGAAGGACGCAAGGGATGTAACGATGACCGACAGCCTGTGTGAAGGCTTGCCGAAGCGTTCGTTAACCTTGTCTGCAACAGCTGCCGTCATATAAAGGGACAGCATCCCGTAGGTCCCCGACAGAAGAATGTTAAGGAAGGACATCAGGTGCCCGCCTGCGGCCCGGTTTATAAAGGCGTTATATGCGGGCAGTGGGAAGTTGATAAGGACCTGGATGAAGGCGCTTATCATAAAAATGGGTATCAGAACCTCAAGTGAATCGGCAATTATCCTGAAAACATCAAGGCCGGTCACCCTGCGGTATATATGTACGATCTTTCTTCTTATATTATTATAATCCCGATATTTCATAATTTACACTATACCACATTTACCACCCGTTTGCATAGATATACTCATGAACGAGGGAGGAATAAAAATAAAAGGCCGCGCGTCTGCACGGCCCTTCTTCCGGTATGAAGTTTGTTAACCGACTGCAAGCTTCTGAAGCATTACATCGAAGTCCTTGTTCTGCCCGCCGTACTTGACCGTTAAGATCCTTGAGAAATCCAGTCCCAGTACGCCCAGCATCGATTTAGCGTCTATAATAACATGATTGTAAAAAATATCGATGTCAAAATCACATTTCGATGCCTTCTGGACAAATTCATTGGCGTTGTTAAGGTCTAGCTTTATCCTGCGTTCATTCATCTTCATGCACCCCTTCCTTTCCCTCTGAAAAAATGAAGAAAAATGTATTAAAAGAACTTTACTACTTCCGAATTTTTCTGTCAAGAATCAAGATGTTGTATTTTTCCCAATACAATCCACCATAATTTGTGTGTTTTGGCAACTTGCCGGTTCCGGAAGGGGCGGTTTTTGTCTAATTTTCACAGTAAGAGCGAAAACGTTTTCGCCATCGACGCTTTATTCCGGTGTCCGGGAGCGTTTTTTTTGTGAATTTTTGTAAAATATGTGCCGATACTATCATACAGCTGTCTTAACATCACATTAGCCGGAAGTCAATGTGTCACTTTCATAAAGGTTTCCGAAGTGGTAAAATCAGAATTATCATATGAGGGAGTACGTATGGGAGAATCATCAGCGAAAAATACAGTCTCGGTATCGGTGCGTGACCTGGTGGAATTCATCTTAAGGTCCGGAGACATTGACAACCGCAGGAAGTCGGGCCAGGACATACAGGCCATGCTTGAGGGCGCGAAGATCCACAGGATGATCCAGCAGGGCATGGGAAGCAACTACCATAGCGAGGTATACCTTAAGGAAGTCATAACCATGCCGGACTACGATATCATCGTAGACGGACGCGCCGACGGGATCATATGCGAAACAGGGAATGAAACAGAAGGGAATGAAACGCAGGTGAGAGAAGGATCCGTCCCCTGTTTCACGATCGATGAGATCAAGACCATGTATCTTGACCTTGACCGTCTTAAGGAGCCCGTGCCGGTACACCTTGCCCAGGCTAAGTGCTATGCCTACATCTACGCCAAGCAGCAGGGGCTTGCCGAGATAACCGTCCGCATGACTTATGTAAACCAGACCACCCTTGAGAAGAAGTACTTTCACGAAACCTATACCTTCGGCGAGATAAGGGCCTGGTTTGACAAGCTTATAAGTGATTATACGAGGTGGGCAGAATTTGAATTCACCTTTAAGAAGATAAGGAACGGTTCCATAGCGGCCACGAACTTTCCTTTCGAATACAGGGAAGGACAGAAGGAGCTCATGTCCCAGGTGTACAGGACCATATACCACGGCAGGAAGCTCTTCCTTCAGGCCCCCACGGGAACCGGCAAGACAATAGCAACGGTATTCCCTTCGGTTAAGGCAATGGGTGAGGGGCTTGCCGACAGGATATTCTATCTGACCGCCAAGACCATAACAAGGACCGTGGCGGCCGACTGCTTCGATATATTAAGGGGAGAGGGGCTAAGGATCAAATCGGTGGTCATAACGGCCAGGGACAAGATATGCGCCCTTGAAAAGCCCGAGTGCAATCCGGATGCCTGTGTACGGGCTAAGGGCCATTACGACCGGATCAACGACTGCATGTATGACCTTCTCACCCATGAGGATTCCTTCACGCGCCGTGTCATTGAGGAATACGCAGAAAGGCACAATGTCTGCCCCTTCGAGCTCTGCCTTGACATGTCCCTGTTTTCCGATGCCGTCATATGCGATTACAATTATGTCTTTGATCCCAATGTCTATCTGCGCAGGTTCTTTGCCGACGGGGCACCGGGCAAATACATCTTCCTTGTGGACGAGGCCCACAATCTGGCTCAGCGGGGCATGGATATGTACAGTGCCGAATTATATAAGGAAGATTTCCTTAAGCTTAAGGGCCTTGTGAAGCAGGCGGATACAAGGCTTGATAGGGCTCTGGGCAATACCAACCGCAAGCTTCTGACCCTTAAACGGGAGTGCGAGACCTTTATGGTCCTTGATGACATAAGCGATATAGTCATGTCTTTAAACCGGCTTATGGGAAGGCTTGAGACCTTTCTTGACGAGCAGGAGCATTTCCCTAAGACCGAAGAGGTGCTTGACTTTTACTTAAAGGTCCGCCACTTCCTCAATATGCATGACCAGATAGGGGAGAATAATTACAGGATCTACTGCGAGCATGTGACGGAGGGTGACTTTAAGCTCAAGCTCCTGTGCGTGAATCCGTCGGAATCACTTAAGCTCCGGCTTCTTAAGGGGGTGAGTACCGTTTTCTTCTCGGCGACTCTCCTTCCGGTAGGCTACTTCAAGGACATGCTGGGGGCGGATGCGTCGGATTACGCGGTATATGCCCGGTCGATCTTCGATACAAGGAAGAGGGGGCTCCTGATAGCAAGGGATGTAAGCTCCAAATATACAAGACGGTCCGATACGGAATACGCTAATATCGCAGGCTATATCCATGATATCTGCAGGGCAAGAGAGGGTAATTACATGGTATTCTTCCCGTCTCACGCCTTTCTGTCGCAGGTGCTTAAGGCCTTTGAGCTCTATCAGGATACGGAGGGTATGAGGCTGCTTGTTCAGAAGAGCAGCATGAGTGAGGAGGAGAGGGAGGAATTCTTATCATGCTTTATTAAGGATGATGGGCCGGCTCTCCCTGATCCGGATAATGCAGGCTTCTTACCTGATACAACAGGTGCTTCGGCCGGTAAGATCCTTATCGGCTTCTGCGTTATGGGCGGGATCTTCGCGGAAGGGATCGACCTTAAGAATGATTCCCTGATAGGCGCGATCATCGTGGGGACCGGCCTTCCCATGGTCACCAACGAGCGGGGGATCCTTAAGGAGGCCTACGAGTCGGATGGGCATGACGGGTTTGATTATGCCTACCGGTATCCCGGAATGAACAAGGTCATGCAGGCAGCGGGCAGGGTTATAAGGACGGTTGATGATGTGGGCATCGTTGCCCTGCTGGATGAGCGCTTTCTGACCCCTTCTTATATGAAGCTGTTCCCAAGGGAATGGAAGGAATATGAGATATGCTCTGTGGCCACTGCCGGTGAGAAGGCGGCGGAATTCTGGGAGATGCAGGCCGGCAGTGAATTGATAGAAGAGTCACTTTAGGTGACAAATGTTATGTTTAAAGTCAATTTCGGATATAAAATGGAAATGTCTGAAAAAAAGCAACAAATTAAGGATGGGTTTATTGAATTAAGTGCTATAATATTGTATAATCTTTGTAACAATTTTCCGATGAAATTCGCTGTTCTATAGAATCCTGAATTTCATCAGAAATTCGGGATTCGTAATCGACCAGGCTCTGCCAAAAGCAGAGACGTGTCCCGCAGAAGGCGGGATTTCCGAATGCATTTCCTTGTTTGCATTCGGAAAGTCATAAAATACGGAAAGCATTCAGTAACATCAAGGGGGTACACATCATGGAGACTAGCAAGACGAAAGAAAAAAAAGCAGCAGTCGTGAAGCAGCAGAAGTCAGCAGCAGGTAAGGTAAAGGGTACAACAACCAGAACATCCTTTATAAATTCCATATGCTCAAGGATCGTTGCGCTTGTGTGCGGGTCGATGATCATTGCCGTACTGGTTGTTATGCTTATCACTGTAAGGCAGTTTAAGACAACTGTTACCGATCAGATCAGTACCCAGCTTCTGTATATGGCCGAGTCGGAGAAGGAGACTGTTGACGTTGTCACGGGCGGCGTTGTACAGATGATAAGCAATTATGCGGAGCTGCTTGACCCGGTTTCGGTGGAAGGATACGAGACCACGAATATACTCCTGGTGACACCTGAGCTATTCTGCAAGTATTCCCAGAAGGGACAGCATGCCAGCGAGGACCTGACCTTTCCTGAATTCGCCGACTGTATAGCCAGGGGTGAGAGCGGTATCTTTTCCTATAATGACGGCGGGACCGAGAAGATGGCGGCTTATTCCATCCTTAAGGTAGGTTACCTCCTGGTTGTTGATGTAAATAAGTCAGAGGTTTTAGGCAAGGTCAATTCGATCCGTAACACGGCAATAGGGGTTGCCGTTATCGTTCTGATAGTATGCGGAGTACTGGCATATATCCTAAGCAGAATGATAGTCAAGCCCCTTGGCATGCTTACGGATGTTATCGAGAGGACCAGCGAACTTAACTTCAAGAAGAGCAAGCGTGCCGACATGCTGTGTAAGCGTAAGGATGAGACCGGAGCCATGGCAAGGGCCGTGGTTAAGATGAGGAGCAACCTGGCCGAAATGGTCGGCAATATCGAGGATGCCAGCACCAAGATCGACGGTAATGTTAACCAGCTTATGTCGGTAACCAATGTCGTTAACAATATGTGTACCGACAATTCGGCTACCACCCAGGAGCTGGCAGCAGGCATGGAAGAGACTGCGGCTACCACCGAGAGCATTTATGCCAACATCGGCTACATGCAGAACGGTGCCAAGGATATCACCCAGCTGTCGGAGCGTGGTGACAGCCTGAGCGTTGAGGTTATGGAGAGGGCCAATGCCTTAAGGGATAAGACGGTTGACGCAACAAGAAGGACTCAGGAAACCTACAATTCGGTTAAGGTACGGTCAGCCAACGCAATAGAGGAATCCAAGGCCGTAAGTAAGATCAATGAGCTTACCGAAGCCATCATGTCAATATCATCACAGACCTCGCTCCTTGCCCTTAACGCAAGTATAGAGGCAGCCCGTGCGGGTGAAGCGGGCCGGGGCTTTGCGGTAGTTGCGACGGAGATCGGTCATCTGGCTGAGCAGACCTCCAAGTCGGTTACGGATATCAATGGTATCGTAGGTGAAGTTAATGCCGCGGTTGCCAACATGACCGCCTGCCTTGAGGAGACAACGGCCTTCCTTGAGACTACGGTACTTACCGATTATTCCGAATTTGCCGAGGTCAGCGAGCAGTACAGCACCGATGCCATGGAATTCAAGCGCAGCATGAACGATGTGCATGAGTCCATCATCAACCTTGCGGATTCCATAAGCAAGATAAGCGATGCGATGTCGGGCATCACATCAACTGTGGGCGAGTCCACTCTGGGTGTTACGGATATCGCCGATAAGACGACCGACATGGTTACAAGGACTTCCGAGACCAATAATCTTGTTGAAGAGAGCTTACAGTGCGTTGAACAGCTTAAGTCCATCGTCGGTGAATTTATCATTGAATAGTTCCGGATGGTATTATAAAATATAGTTTGTGTGGAGCCGCGGGTGCATCCGCGGCTCTGTTTTATGTACGGGACCGTGCAGTGAAGCATCCCGGCTAAGGCCGGGCACGGGCCGCGCGGCGAGGATTCGTCATAAGGGGGTACCATGATCTACACGTTAACATTAAGCCCGTCCATCGATTACATGGTACGGCTTGATCATGAGCTTGCGGTCGGGAGGATCAATCGTATAAGCGAAGAGTCATACACCTGCGGCGGCAAGGGAGTAAATGTATCGCAGGTTCTTAAGAGCCTTGATGTTGATACCACGGCTCTTGGCTTTGTAGCGGGCTTTACCGGCACCGAGATCGAGAAGGGGCTTAACGATAAGGGTGTCCTGACTGACTTCGTGCATCTTAAGGAGGGACATTCCAGGATAAACATCAAGGTAAGGACGGGCGAGGAGACCGAGCTTAATGCCGCAGGTCCCGTAATACCTGATTCTGCCATGGTCGAGATGTTTGAGAAGATAAGGACTATCGGGAAGGATGACATGCTGGTCATTGCGGGAGGGGTGCCTCAGCATATGCGGGATGACATCTACACGGAATTTATAGAACAGCTGCCATACAGGGAGACGAAGGTAGTGGTGGATACAACGGGTGAGAGCTTTATAAACACGCTGCCTTACCATCCCTTTCTGGTAAAGCCAAATCATGAAGAACTTTCACAGCTTCTGGGGGAGCAGATATCACCCTTCGATAAGGAGACCCTGATAAGAGGGGCCGAGAAGTTAAGGGATAAGGGCGCCGCAAATGTGCTTGTGTCCCTGGCATCCCAGGGAGCGCTGCTTCTTACTGAGGATAACCGGGTCATAAGCAGGGAAGCGCCAAGCGGTAACGTCAGGAATTCGGTAGGCTCGGGTGATTCCATGGTGGCAGGCTTCATAGCGGGCTACCTTGAATCGGGAAGCCCGGAGGATGCCTTCTTCATGGGGCTTGCCGCAGGGTCGGCAACGGCCTTTATGGAAGGGCTGGCCGGCGGCCGGGAGATACGTGAGCTATATCGTTTCATAAGATAACGGGAGGAAAATATGAATAAACCCAAGGTATATATAGACGGGAGCGCCGGAACGACAGGCCTTCGGATAAACGAGCGTTTTGCGGGAAGGGATGACATCGAACTCATAAAGATCCCGGAAGAATCACGCAAGGACAACGATGTCAGGAAGAAGTTCTTAAATGAGGCGGACATCGCCTTTTTGTGCCTGCCGGATGATGCGGCAAGGGAAGCCGTATCCTTAATGGATGAGGATAATGACAGGACGGTCATAATAGATACGTCAACCGCCCACAGGACGGAAGCAGGCTGGGCCTACGGGATACCGGAGCTGTCTGATGAATTCCGTGAGCGTATCAGGACCTCCAAAAGGATAGCGGGTCCCGGCTGCTATGCCTCGGGTTTTATATTGATGGCCTATCCCCTGATAAGGGAAGGGATAATCGGAGCCGATTACCCCGTTACCATAAGCGCTCTTTCCGGCTACAGCGGAGCCGGCAAGAAGGCCATCGCAGTCTACGAGGGCGATAAGCCCGCGGACTATAATGCCCCAAGGCCCTATGCCCTTTCCCAGCAGCATAAGCACCTTAAGGAGATGAAGGAGATATGCGGTCTTAAACGCGCCCCGATATTTACTCCGGTAGTTGATGATTATTATTCGGGAATGATCGTGACCCTTCCCCTTTATGCGCATCTTCTGGGCAGGAAGGTAAGTCCGTCTAAGCTTAGGGATATCCTGGCGGATCATTACAGGGGTGAAAGATTTATCAAGGTTATGCCCTTTGGGGCCGAAGCCGAAACGGGAGGCTTCCTGTCGGCGGGTGATATGGCAGGCCGTGATGATGCATGTATTTACGTGACGGGTAATGATGACCGCCTGCTCATTAACGCATGCTTCGACAACCTGGGCAAGGGTGCATCGGGAGCTGCCATCCAGTGCATGAACATAGTCATGGGTATAGATGAAGCTACAGGGTTGAATGTGTATGATTAAATGTATATTTGATCAAGATCATACATTCAGAGGTGTATTATATGGCAATAGATTTATTTACAATAGGCAGGTTTACCGTACACGGCTATGGACTGATGATAGGCATAGGCTTTATCATGGCAGTTCTTATAGGAGGCTTGAGGACTAAGAAGCTGGGGCTGTCGGACGATCATTTCACCAATATAGCCATCTGCCTTCTGGTGTTCGGATTCATGGGCGGCAAGCTGCTGTATTTAATAGTGAATTTCAGGTTCTTTTTACAGGACCCGCTTGCGCATCTTGGTTCGGAAGGCTTTGTGGTATACGGGGGTATAATAGTCGGGATCATCTCGGTGTTTGTGTATTGCAGGTTAAAGAAGCTGTCCTTCTTGACCTATATGGATATGATGTCACCGGCTGTCATGATAAATCAGGGCTTCGGACGTATCGGCTGTTTCATGGCAGGCTGCTGCCACGGCCGTCCCACCCATTCATGGTTCTCGGTTACCTTTACGGATCCCCACTGCCTTGCACCTACAGGAGTTCCGCTTATACCGACCCAGCCCATATCGGCAGCCTTCGATCTCCTGGTTGCGGCTTTTCTGTTTGCGATACAGCGAAAGGTTAAGTACAGGGGTACGGTATCGGGCCTCTATCTTATGCTTTACGGTGTGGGCAGGTTTGTGATCGAGATATTCAGGGGCGACCTTGACAGGGGAACTGTGGGTAACCTGTCAACCTCACAGTTCATCTCGATATTCATGGTCATATTTGCAGCGGGATATCTGTATGTGGTGAATAAGAAGAAGCTTGATAAAGAGTACCTGTGACATATGCCAAAAGAACCGTGTTTCTCTCATTTTATGGGTCCGATCTTACGATAGTAGCGGAAGACCGCCTTGCCTAAGATCTTGTTTTTGGCGACGAAGGGGTGTACCCAGAAACGGGAGTCGGCCGAATAATTCCGGTTGTCACCCATCATGAAGTAGGAATCCTCGGGAATTGTTACGGGACCGTAATCTCCTATGGCGTCAACCTTGATATAAGGCTCATCAAGGGGCATGTCGGAACCGTCTATATATACCTTACCGTCGATGACCTGAAGGGTTTCGCCGGGAAGGCCTATGATACGCTTGATAAAGAGCTGGGATTCATCATCGGGGAACTTAAAGATCACGATATCACCCCGGACGGGATCGTGACTCTTATATGCCAACCGATTACCGAAGATACGGTCGCCGGTCATGATGGTCGTTTCCATGGAGGCTGAAGGTATTACCGCATTAACGATAAGGAACATGTTTACAACGACAGCAATGGCTACCGCAATCTCAAGGATAAGGATCCATTCCATTATCTCGTATTTGATCTGCTTTTTAGTCATTTTCTGACTCATTCATTCCCTCCCCTGTGTACCCTGTTAATGCTGTATACATGAAACAGGACGATACCTCATGCTGACGCTTCAATTGACACACTAGGCCCATTATAGTACAATCGAAACCGAATTACAAGTTGTCTGAGGAGAGTAGGATGCTGTTCAATTCCCTGCCTTTTTTGCTCTTTTTTCCTGTGTGCGTGATCCTGTATTTCGTGATCCCCGACAGGTTCAAATATCTGTGGCTGCTTTTTTGCAGCTATTTCTTCTATGCATGTCAGGACAGGTCAATGACGATCCTTCTCATGATATCGACCGTCATCACCTGGTCGGCCGGGAGGCTTGTCTACAATGCCGGAACCGTAAGGTCTAAGAATTTCTATCTGGCACTGGGATTTATCCTGAATCTTTCGATACTCATATATTTCAAATATTCGGGCTTCCTTGTGGGCCTTATCTTTCCGGATCAGGAGATAAGCGTCTTCATGCCTGCGGGAATATCCTTCTACACCTTCCAGTCCCTGTCCTATTGTATGGACTGCTACAGGAAGGAGGTAAAGCCTGAGCACAACATATTGAAATACGCTCTTTTTGTATCCTTCTTCCCATGTATCCTTTCAGGCCCCATTGAACGCAGCAAGAACATGCTTCCCCAGATAAGCATGCCGCATAAATGGGATAATATCAGGGTCAAGGAGGGCCTTTTCCTTATGCTGTGGGGTTATTTTCTCAAGCTTGTGATCGTATCAAGGCTTGAGATACTGACAACGACCGTTTACGGGAACGCTGAATATACCGGGATCCCCATGATCATTGCCCTCATCGCCTACAGCATCCGGATATATTGTGACTTTGCCGGCTACTCCTATATCGCCACCGGGGCGGCAAGGATCCTTGATTACAAGGTAATGCGCAACTTCAGGCAGCCCTATCTTGCCGTATCTGTCGCGGATTTCTGGCGCCGATGGCATATATCGCTGTCCACCTGGTTTCGCGATTATCTCTACATACCGCTTGGCGGCAGCAGGAGGGGAACGTTGCGCCGTTACATCAACGTGATCATAGTATTTGCGATAAGCGGTATCTGGCACGGAGCGACCCTTAACTTCCTGATCTGGGGCCTGCTCTTTGCGGTTTACCAGATACTGGGGCATGCCATTACACCACTTAAGGACAGGATGAAGCTTCCCAAGTGGTTCTGCATCGCTTACACCTATATGCTTGTGTGCCTGACCTGGGTATTTTTCAGGGCGGAATCATTCGCCGCAGCGCTTGACGAGCTTAAGCGGACCTTTACGGGCATCAGGATGGCGCAGCTTTTTGACGGTACGGTATCAGGGCTTGGCCTCGGAACCATGAACCTTGCATTTGTGTTACTGGCTATCCTGATATTAATGGCAGTTGACCTTATGTGTGAGAGAAGGGGCTGTGAGGTATACGAACTGATGGATCATACGGCAGTTTACATAAGATGGGGAGTCTACTATCTGATCTTCACCATGATCCTTTTCTCGGTTAACCTGTCAACCCGGGAATTTTTATATCAGGCCTTTTAGAGGAGTAACGGATATGACGAAGTTTTCCTTAAAGTGCATACTGGCATTGATTCCCTTTATCCTTCTTGTGGGCTACACCGCCTTAAATCCCATGGGTTATATGGACGAGGAGTACCCTTCATGGAAGTATGTCAAGGATGTTGAGAAGGGCAGGATATCGCCTGTCAATAAGGACAGGGCAACCCTTATCCTGGGTGATTCAAGGGCAATGGCGGATATCGTTACAAATGACCTTGGGGATGATTATGTAAACCTTGGCATGGGTGGAGCCACATCCATCGAGATGTACTATACCCTCAGGAACTATATCGGGAATAACGGGGCGCCCAAGCGGGTGTTTATAATGTTTGCCCCCTTTCATTATTCTTATATGGACAACTTCAAGACAAGAACCGTCTATTTCCACCATCTTGACCTTCCTGCGGTATGGGACGTATACAAAAGGGGAGTCTTGAGTCAAGAGGGCAACGCGATAAACGGGGCAGACCTGTCCTATATAGTAAGTTCCTATTTAAGACTTCCCAACGTATACCTTCCGGCGCTTATCAATTCCCGGGGCTTTAACAGGACAGCGGCCAACAGGGCGATATACGATGAACAGGTGCGTGAGAAGGGACATGCCCTTTACGGGACGATGGACGGATGCGATTATCCCAATTACGAAGCCTCCTATACCTCAATGGAAAGGGGCGGGGAGCACAGGTTGATAACACGGTATTTCGCCCTTCTCCTTAAGCTGTGCGAGGATAATGATATAGAGACCGTTGTGTTGCAGGCGCCAATGAATGAAGCCTCCTATACAGCCCTTGATGAGGGTTATGTCGCAGAGTATACAAGCTACATGGAACAGTTTAAAAATGACAATCCCGGTATGACCTTTGAGCTGTCGATCCCCTGCTATGACAATGCCTGTTTCGGTGATTCCTCTCACCTCAACGCGAAGGGGGCTGCCATTTACACAAGAGAGCTTTTGGACAGATATATTAAATAACTTCGTGATTTTGAACGAAAGTTGTACAAATTTTCAGTGACTTATATGTTGTTTTATGGTAATATATCATGAGTAGTGTTTATTTGGGGATGAATTACAGAAGGAACCGTTGTGTGTGATTGGTCTGTGCGGTTCCGGTTATATAAGGGAGGTTTTGTATGAAGAAAAAAAATTTATTCCTGCTGTTTGCCCTGTCAACGGCACTTGTTCTTGGCGGATGTTCCAAGGATGGCGAAGAAGAGGAGGCTCCGGAGGTAAGTACCGATCAGCCGGTAATACAGCTGCAAACAGATGATTCTCCTGCGCCTACGGTTGAAGTGACCGGCGATGCACAGGAGGAAGAGACCCGTGAAGGAATGTACAGGAGCGAGCTTACCAACGAATGGATAGACGAGTCGCTTAAGGATCAGAGGCCCATCGCCGCCATGGTGGATAATGAGAAGACAGCCCTGCCTCATTACGGTCTGTCCCAGTCGGATGTTGTTTATGAGATGACCAATTCAACAGCTAACGACGGTGTTACCCGTTTCATGGTCCTTTTCAAGGACTACAATTCAGTTAAACAGATAGGATCGATAAGAAGTACAAGACCTACCAACCTTCAGATCATTCCCGAGTGGAATGCCATCGTATGTCATGACGGCGGTCCCTTCTATATTGATGATTACATGGCTAAGGATTACGTCGAGAACTTCTCCGGAACCTTCTCGAGGGTTAACAACGGTAAGTCAAGGGAGTTCACCGAGTATATCCTGGAGGGTGATATCGATAAGAACTTCGAGTCGCATCCCAAGTATTCAAAAACCTATAACGATTACTACAAGGGACCTCATTATCAATTCGCATCAGACTCTGCACCCAATGATCTGTCCCAGTATTCGGATGCCAGGACCGCAACCCATATCCAGATGCCTTACAAGCACAACAAGCCCTATCTGGATTACGATGAAGCCAGCGGAACATATCTGTATTCCGAGTACGGCCAGAAGCATGTGGATGCCGGTAATAACAATGAACAGCTGTCCTTCAAGAACCTGCTTATACAGAACTGCCGTTATGTGCAGTTTGATAACAACGGGTACATGATGTTCCATTCGATCGATTACAACCGGGACGGCTATTATATAACCAACGGTAAGTGCATTCCCATTACCTGGTCCAAGGAGGATGAGCTTACACCTACGCAGTATTACGACAAGAACGGTGACGAGATCCGGATAAATACTGGACGTACCTATGTGGCACTTGTTCCCGATGATATCTGGAGCGGTCTTACCATCGAATAAAGATGATGAGCGGATTTCCCGATTGTTGACATATCAAGGGAAATTATCTATAATGGCTTTATGGTCGGAAACGGCAAAATACCAATATAAGGAGAGTTACAATGAACAAATCAGAATTAGTTGATGCAATGGCTAAGAAGGCCGGATTATCTAAGAAGGATGCCGAGGCAGCTCTTGGTGCTTTTACCGATACAGTTGCCGCTGCACTTAAGAAGGGTGATAAGGTTCAGCTTGTTGGCTTTGGTACATTTGAAGTAGCTAAGAGGGCTGCAAGAGAGGGTAAGAATCCTCAGACCGGCGAGAAGATCAAGATCGCTGCTTGCAAGGCTCCTAAGTTTAAGGCCGGTAAGGCACTTAAGGATACCGTTAATAAGAAATGATCGACAATGAACGGAGGCCGGGGGAAGCATCCCCCGGCTTTTTTTAAACTTAAAGAGATAATAACGCAGGATGAGACATGGATATCGACAGACAGAAAGATGCGCCCGTATACGAGGCATTACTGAGTTTTAAACGACGCAGGGTGGTTCCCTTCGATGTTCCCGGCCACAAGAGGGGCAGGGGGAATCCTGAGCTTGTAAACCTGTTAGGCGAGAAGTGCGTAAGCCTTGATGTTAATTCAATGAAGCCGCTTGACAACCTCTGTCATCCGGTTTCGGTCATATATGAGGCTGAGAAGCTGGCAGCGGATGCCTTCAATGCGGCATACGCTTATTTTATGGTTGGTGGAACGACATCGGCCGTGCAGAGCATGGTTCTGTCAACCTGCAAGGCAGGGGATAAGATCATCCTCCCGCGGAATGTACACAGGTCCGTAATAAACGCCCTTGTCTTATGCGGGGCCATACCCGTATATGTTAATCCCGAAGTGGATGACCATTTGGGAATAGCCCTGGGCATGGAGGTGGATAAGCTTAGGGATACCATCAGGAAGAATCCCGATGCCAAGGCAATCCTTGTGAACAATCCCACCTATTACGGGATATGTTCGGATATAAGGTCCATAGTTTCTCTGGCCCATGAAGCCGGTATGTCAGTCCTTGCCGATGAGGCCCACGGGACCCATCTGTACTTTAACGAGAGCCTGCCTGTATCAGCAATGGAGGCCGGGGCCGATATGGCAGCCGTCAGTATGCATAAATCCGGCGGAAGCCTTACACAGAGTTCCCTGCTCCTTCTGTCGGACAGGGTGAACAGGGGCTATGTGGAGCAGATAATCAACCTGACGCAGACAACAAGCGCAAGCTATCTCCTTATATCAAGCCTTGACATATCAAGACGTAACCTGGCCCTCAGGGGACGGGAATCCTTCGAGAAGGTCAAGCAGATGGCCGAGTATGCAAGGGATGAGATCAATTCCATTGGCGGCTACTATGCCTACGGCAAGGACCTTGTCAACGGTGGATCGGTATATGATTATGATGTTACCAAGCTGTCGGTATATACAAGGGACATAGGCCTTACGGGTATCGAGGTTTATGACCTCTTACGCGATGAATACGATATACAGATCGAATTCGGCGATATAGGAAACATCCTGGCCTACATATCCATAGGTGACAGGATACAGGATATAGAACGGCTGGTGGGAGCCCTTGAGGATATAAAGAGGCTGTATAAGAGGCCGGTTTCGGGTCTCCATAATGCTGAATATATAACTCCCATAGTTGCGGCCACCCCTCAGGCGGCCTTCTACGCGGCCAAGGAGCTTGTTCCCATAAGGGAATGCTCCGGCAGGATATGCGGGGAATTCGTCATGTGTTATCCTCCGGGAATCCCCATCCTGTCCCCGGGTGAGAAGATAACGGATGAGATCATTGATTATATCCTTTATTCCGATGAGAAGGGCTGTTCAATACAGGGACCTGAGGATCCCACTCTTGAACGCCTGAATGTGATTAAAGTGTAAAACTGAATGACAGGTATTGGAGGGACTGATATGAATTTCTGGTTTACCGAAATGCATACGGATAACGTCAAGTTCTCGATAAGGGTTGACAACCAGCTCTTTACCGGGTCCAGTGATTTTCAGCGTATAGATGTATTTGAATCAAGTGAATTCGGAAGGTTCCTTACCTCCGACGGCACGGTGATCTTTTCCGAACAGGATGAGTTCATATATGACGAGATGATAGTTCATGTACCCATGGCCGTTCACCCCAAGGTGAAGAACGTCCTTGTCATCGGCGGCGGTGACGGAGGCGTGGCCAGGGAGCTGTCCTATTATGATGAGATAGAGAGGATAGACGTTGTGGAGCCGGATGAGCTCTTTGTGGATGTGTGCAGGCGGTTCTTCCCGGACAATGCCTGCGGACTTGATGACAAGAGGGTTGTCCTGCATTTTCGTGACGGCCTCCGTTTCCTTCGGGGCAAGGTAGATGAATATGACCTTATAATAAACGATTCGACGGATCCGCTGGGCCATACGGCAGGCCTCTTTACCAAGGAATTCTACGGGTCCTGCTACAGGGCCCTTAAGGAAGACGGGATCATGGTGTACCAGCATGGAAGTCCCTTCTATGATGAGGATGAAGAGTCATGCAGGACCATGCACCGTAAGGCCTTCAGGAGCTTTCCCATAAGCCGTGTATATCAGGCCCACATTCCCACCTGCGCGGCAGGCTACTGGCTCTTCGGCTTCGCCAGCAAGAAGTACCATCCCCTGTATGATTTTGACGCTGCAAGGTGGAACGCAAGAGGGATAAAGACATGGTATTATACTTCCAATCTTCACACCGGAGCCTTCATGCTGCCAAGGTATGTTGAGGATCTTCTGGAGGAAGAGGAAGGTAAGCTTAAAAAACAGAGATGACACAGAAGGGAGAAGGAAATGAGATTACTGATCATAGGCTGTGGCGGTGTTGGAAGGGTTGCCATATACAAGTGCTGTGAGAACCCTTTGTTTACGGAAATCTGTATCGCGAGCAGGACGGTGGAGAAATGTAATGAGCTGGCTGCTTCGCTTAAGGATAAGACCGGGGCTTCCATCACTACGGCCAAGGTGGATGCTGACTCTTTGGGATCACTCACGGCCCTTATGAAGGAATATAAGCCACATACCGTATTGAATGTGGCCCTGCCCTATCAGGATCTTACGATAATGGATGCCTGCCTTGAATGCGGAGCCAATTACGTGGACACGGCCAACTACGAGGCGGAGGATACTGATGATCCCGCATGGCGTAAGATATATGAGGCAAGATGTAAGGAGAAGGGCTTCAGCGCTTACTTCGATTACAGCTGGCAGTGGG
>DFKQ01000042.1 GCA_002373875.1 Lachnospiraceae bacterium UBA3641 | reverse complement strand
GCAAGAAGATAGCTCCCTTCCATCTTCCCATAAGAGAGGATGAGAAGTTCGTCGGATATGTTAACGTCGTATCGGAGAATGCGTATAAGTGGGGGGCTGACGGTAAGGCTACCGAATGTGAGGTTCCCGATTATAACAGGGAATATCTTGAGAAGTACCGTGATATTCTCATGGAGGCTGTTGCCGAGACAAGTGAGGAATTCATGGAGAGGTACTTCGGTGGCGAGACCTTCTCGGAGGATGAGATAAGGGCTGCCCTTAAGGCCAACATAAATGACGGAAGCATCGTTCCCGTTACCTGTGGTTCATCTATTCTGTGCCAGGGCGTATACACGCTGATCGATGATATAATCAAGTACTTTAAGAGCCCCGATACCAGGAGCATTGCCGGTATCAACGTTAAGACCAACGAGATCTTCGAGGCCAACTATGACTTCAGTAAGCCTAAGTCAGCCATCATCTGGAAGACCATCGTTGATCCATTCATCGGTAAGTATTCCCTCATCAAGGTATGCTCCGGTGTCATCAAGGCGGATGATGTTCTCTACAACAATGATAAGGATGTGGAGGAGAAGATAAGCAAGCTCTATGTCCTTCGCGGCAATAAGCCAATAGAAGTTAAGGAGCTTCATGCGGGCGATATCGGTGCTATTGCCAAGCTGACAGCTGCACGTACCGGTGATACCTTATCTACCAAGGCTACCACCATCCAGTACGCACGCACCGAAATAAGCAAGCCTTACACGGCTATGAGATACAAGGCTAAGAACAAGGGCGATATCGATAAGATCTCGGGCGCCCTTCAAAAGATGATGCATGAGGATCTTACTCTCAAGAATGTGAATGATGCCGAGAACAGGCAGACGCTTCTCTACGGTATGGGCGATCAGCATCTTGAGATAGTAGCCAGCAAGCTTCAGAATGAATATAAGGTTGAGATCGAGCTTATGGAGCCCAAGGTTGCTTACCGTGAGACCATTAAGAAGACAAGTGACGTTGATGCCAAGTACAAGAAGCAGTCAGGCGGTCACGGCCAGTACGGTCATGTTAAGATGAAGTTCGAGCCCTCAGGTGATATGGAGAAGCCCTATGAATTCGAGCAGATAGTAGTGGGCGGAGCAGTTCCCAAGAATTACTTCCCTGCAGTTGAGAAGGGCCTTGCAGAGTCAGTCCTTAAGGGACCCATGGCCGCATATCCTGTTGTCGGCGTTAAGGCGATACTGTACGACGGATCCTACCATCCGGTTGATTCCTCCGAGCAGGCCTTCAAGATGGCAACCATTCAGGCCTTCAAGAAGGGCTTCATGGAAGCAGGTCCCGTCCTGCTTGAGCCCATAGCTTCCCTTAAGGTTACCGTACCCGATGAATATACCGGTGATGTGATGGGTGATCTTAACAAGAGGCGCGGACGTGTGCTGGGAATGAATCCCATAGGTGGCGGCAAGCAGGTGGTTGAGGCCGAGATCCCTATGACCGGTCTTTACGGCTACTGCACTGTACTGAGGTCAATGACCGGAGGCCGCGGTGTATATGAGTACGAGTTCCTGCGCTATGAACAGGCACCTTCGGATGTACAGGAGAAGGAGGTTGCCGCAAGGGCAAGTAAGCTGACTGACGAGGGCGGCGAGGACTAAAACGCATAAACATACAGTAACAGAAGAAGTTATACAGGGGTTAAGACCGGCGGCTTTTCAGGCCGTCGGTCTTATGATATGATGAACCCTTGTAAGGAATATGGCGGATCATAAAACAAAAAACAAAAGGGGATGTCGGGAAATGGAAGAGATAAACAAGGATGCGCAGGAGACTGATTATGAAGGATTTATGCGAAGAAACAGGATAAGGGTCAACAAATATCTTAATATCGTACTGTGTTTCTTCGTGATTACGGGGCCTGCAATTGCCATAGGAATAAAGGCCGGATTCTTTAAGGATGTCAGCTACTCCACCTGCTTATGGGTATCCATTGTTGTTGCGGCCGTTGCGGTCGTTCATTACCTCCTTCGAAACAAGCTGCCGGACTCCCTGATAACAGGTATATACGCCCTTACGGCCATGGATCTTTTGCTTGTTTATATGAATGCCTCCGATGTGAACATATACCTGACCTGGTTTCTGGTACCCCTTATGAGCCTTCTCTACTGTGACAGGGCTATCTACTTTTATTCACTTGCCCTAAATTACCTATCCATGATCGCGGTAACCTGGTTTACGGCGCCGCATTACGCATCCCTGAGGGGTGATTATGACAGTGCCCTCACATATTTTACCGATGTTGCCGGAGGCTTCACCATAGAAAACGTTATCATGCTGGCGGCAGGTTATATGATCTTGAAGCTGATGTCGGATTATTTCGGTGAGCTGTTAAGGCAGTCGGATGTCATCGGCGAGAGCGAATCCCTTATGAGGGAGAAGATGGATATACTGGATTCAATGGCGGAGATATATGACAACGTCAATCTCATTGATTTTGTCAATAATACCGAGATGTCACTGAGGGATTCCGAACAGAAGAAGCATGGTATCGACATGAATTCCCAGACTCATACACTTATGAACCAGCGGCTTAAGAATCAGGTGATGCCCGATCAGATGGAAGAATTCCTGACCTTTACCAATATAAAGACCGTGCGGGCCAGGCTGTCCCACAAGAAGCTCATAAGCGCCGATTTCATAGATGTGGTGTCAGGATGGTTCAGGGCCCAGTATATCACCGTGGATTCGACCCTGGACGGCATACCTAATATAGTCATATACACCACCAGAAATGTGGATGAGGAAAAGAGAAGGGAAGAGCATCTTATTAGAATATCCCTGACGGATGAGATGACCAGACTCTTCAACCGCAGGTGTTATGATGAAGACCTTAAGGAATACAGGAACGGTGAGCTGGCGGATGATTTAGTATTATTCTCAATAGATGTTAACGGCCTCAAGAAGGTAAATGACACCAAGGGACATGCGGCAGGGGATGAACTTATAAAGGGTGCGGCCGATTGCCTGGCCCTGTCGTTCGGAAGCAAGGGTAAGGTGTACAGGACCGGCGGTGACGAATTTATGGCCGTTATCCATACGGATGATCCCGAAAGCATACGGTCATCCATAAAGAGCAAATCGGATGAATGGCACGGTATCTATAACGACGAAATAGCCATGTCCGTCGGTTACGCCGCACACAGGTCAAAGCCCGAGCTCTCAGTGGATGATCTTGAGCATATGGCTGATGCGGATATGTATAATGAAAAGGAGAAATACTACAAGGAAAAGGGTATAGAGAGAAGACGCTAGGACGCAAGAGGGTAAGGTTCAGCATAAGCCCGATGCGTTTCGAGCTTTTCAAGCTGATCTCCGGAAGATAAATCAGGGATATATCTGTTGAGGGATCATTTATAATCGGCGACCTTTTCGGGTCGTCGATTTTATGGTATTATTGTTTGGGCATTTGAGCAATACCGCTGTAAAGCGGAAACGAGAGGAGAATGTAGGAGACTGATGAAGGAATATATTATGGGTAACGGGGCCATTGCTCTTGGGGCATTGTGTTCCGGCGTGAATCTTGTTTCGGGATATCCGGGAACGCCATCCTCCGAGATAGTAGAGACGGTTTACAAGTACCCGCATGAGGGTGTATACCTTGAGTGGTCGGTAAATGAGAAGGCAGCGCTGGAGGTCGCGGCGGCAGCGGCATACAGCGGAGCGAGGGCGCTGGTTACGATGAAACAGGTGGGCTTGAACGTGGCCTCGGATGCGCTCATGTCCCTTGCTTATGTAGGTGTAAAGGGCGGACTTGTAATAGTAAGCGCGGATGATCCGGGTCCCATCTCATCACAGACTGAGCAGGATACCAGACGGTTCGCTGATTTTTGCAGGATACCGGTGTTTGATCCGTCAACACCCGAGGAGGCATTCGCCATGACAGGTGATGCCTTTGAGTGCTCAGAGAAGTATCATACACCGGTTCTTTTAAGACCTACCACCAGGATATGCCATGCATATGTATCCATAGATGTTCCTGACTCCTTTAGTCCGTGGAAATATGAAGGCTTTATAAAGGATTCGAAGAGGTGGGTGGTTTTTCCGGGATTATCATATATGAATCATGGTATGATCGAGGAAAGAAATGCAGGGATAGCCGTAGATTTTTCGAAGTATCGGTTTAACCATGTCGAAGGAACATCACCAAAAGCGGTAGTTACATCGGGGGTAAGCTATGCTTATGTTAAGGAATGTCTTAAGGACAGGCAGGACATAAGGATAATAAGGATCGCAACAGCCTTCCCGTTCCCGCGGGAGTTCATTCTTCATGCCATGTCGGGCGTGAGTGAGGTACTGTGCATCGAAGAACTGAGCCCTTATCTTGAGGAACAGATACTTAAAACGGCCGGTATGCATCATCTGAACATCACTGTTCATGGGAAGCTTGACGGCAGTGTTCCGCAAAATGGTGAGATGAGTACCGAACTGGCAGCCGGAATCCTGAGCGGATTTCTTGATATTGAGCTGTCGGTAGAATTGATCGATACAGGGGATGCCCCGCAACTTCCGGTCAGGCCGCCGGTCTTATGCGCAGGCTGTCCCCACAGAGCATCCTTTTATGCCGTAAAAAAGGCAATGGAGGGCAGGAAAGCGATCTTTTGCGGAGACATAGGATGTTATACCCTGGGAAATGCAATGCCCCTTGATATGGTCGATACATGCCTGTGCATGGGAGCCGGGATCACGATGGCCCAGGGGTTTGCACATACCTCAGATGATGCTGTATGTTTCGCATTTGTCGGGGATTCCACCTTTTTCGCATCCGGGATGACCGGAGTTGTTAACGCTGTGTATAATGAGGCGGATATGATCCTGTGTGTGCTCGATAATTCAACGACTGCGATGACAGGACATCAGCCGCATCCGGGGACGGGTAAAAACATGATGGGTAATATTGTGGACAAGGTTGATATTGCCAAGGTTCTGGACGGTATAGGCGTTAAGAGCATTGTAACCGTAGATCCTCTTGACCTTAAGGCATCCGTGACTGCCATTAAGGAGGCGGTAGAGCAAAAAGGTGTCAAGGCGATCATATTCAGGTCACCCTGCATAGCCGTTTCAAAACCACAGGCTAAATGCAGCATCGATCCTTCAAAATGCGTTAACTGTAAAAAGTGTATTAAGGAAACCGGCTGTCCGGCGATCATAATAGCCGAAGGGCGTGTCAGGACAGATGAGAACATGTGTACGGGCTGCGGCTTATGCAGTCATGTATGTCCGGTATCTGCGATAGGAGGCGGCCCAAATGAATAAAGATATACTTATATGCGGTGTCGGCGGGCAGGGGACCGTACTGGCATCCAAGATCATAGCGGCTTCTGCATCGATTGCGGGTTATCAGATACACTCGGCGGAAACAATAGGTATGGCTCAACGTGGAGGTTCGGTGACAAGTCATGTCAGGATCGGAGACAGTGTTTATTCTCCCCTTATTCCTCGGGGAAGGGCTGATCTGCTATTGGCCTTCGAACCGGCGGAGGCGGTAAGGAATCTCGGATATCTTCAAAAGGGTGCTACTGCGATAGTAAATACCGCTGCAATAAGGCCGGTAACAGAATCGTTGGCGGAAACCGGCTATGACGGAAGCAAAATGGTCAGGTATCTTGCAGATAAATGCACCTGTATATTTGTGGATGCCGACAGGGTATGTGCTCCCTTCGGTTCGTCAAGATTTTTCAACATCGTAATACTTGGAATAGCTGCAGGAAGCAATAGACTGGGAATATCGGAGGATATTCTTCTTGAACAGATCGAGAAAAGGGTTCCGGCTAAATATACCGGAATAAATAAAGAAGCATTTAATGTAGGTTTGGAGTTCGGCAGGGAAGAGGCCCTTACCGGACAGATTATGTGAGGTGTGATCATGAAAATTAACGAAAAACAGCTTGAACTTGTCAACAAACAGTTAAGACGTATCATGGAAAGCGGGAATTACTACAGTGAAGTGTACCGGAAGGCAGGAATCACGGAGGTGACATCCCCGGAGGAATTTGAGAAGATACCCTTTACGGATAAGGCTGATCTGAGGAATGCATATCCACTGGGGATACAGGCGGTACCCGATGAAGAGGTGGTACGCATTCATTCATCATCAGGAACTACGGGCAAGCCTGTGATCATTCCTTATACCGCTAAGGATGTTGAGGATTGGGCTACCATGTTTGCCAGATGCTATGAGATAGCAGGGATAACAAGCAGGGACAGGATTCAGATAACGCCGGGATACGGCCTGTGGACGGCAGGTATAGGTTTTCAGGCAGGCTGCGAGAAGCTGGGTGCAATGGCTATTCCCATGGGACCGGGAAATACGGAGAAACAGCTTCAGATGATGGTTGATCTGAAATCCACCGTTATCTGCGCAACATCCTCGTATGCTCTTTTGTTGGCCGAAGAGATCAATAAGCGCGGGCTCAAGAATGAGATAAGCCTTAAAAAAGGCGTGATCGGTTCGGAACGGTGGAGTGAAGCCAAAAGGAATTATATTGCCAATGAGCTTGGCATAGAGCTTTATGATATATATGGACTTACCGAGATATACGGACCGGGTATCGGGATCAATTGTCCCGGACATACCGGAATGCATATCTTTGATGATTATCTGTACACGGAGATAATAGATCCTGTAACTCTGGAAGTGCTTCCGGACGGAGAAGAGGGAGAGATCGTTATCACTACTCTTGTGAAAGAGGGAGCACCGCTCATACGCTTCCGTACACATGATCTGTCAAGGATCATTCCCGAAGAATGCAGCTGCGGCAGGCATTATCCGCGGCTTGCCACCATCAAGGGAAGAAGTGATGACATGTTTAAGGTACATGGCGTGAATATGTTCCCCAGTCAGGTTGAAGAGGTGCTCGGCCTTGTTGACGGCGTATCCAGCGAATACAAGATAGATATAGCTCACGATGAGAGCAGAAACAGGGATATCATCATGGTAACGGCAGAGGCCGAAGGAAGGGTTGATTTTGCTTCAACTGCGGAAGAGATCAAGAAGCTCTTCAAGTCCAGGCTGAACGTGACACCCAAGGTAACGATAGTCTCAATCAATACGCTGCCCAGATCCGAGAAAAAGACACGCAGGGTATTTGACCACCGCGGTGATTAAATACTGACGGGTATCATCCTGTATGGCAGCGGTTTCTTGACACTGTCACAGAGTCTGCTAAAATATAAAAGTTATTGTAAATATTCGGAACAGGCTCAAAATGCTTCGCATTTTTCGCTGTTTTGGATTCGTCCAATACATAAATTTATAAAATATCAGCCTTACAAGCCAGCTTGACGTCTGATATTTTAAGATTTTTGTGCTGTTCTGAATAGTTGCAAGTTATTCTTATGTTAGGAGAGGACGAGAAAATGGCAGAAGCTTACAATCATGCAGCTGTAGAAAAAAAATGGCAGGAGTACTGGGAGAAGAATGAAACATTCAAGACCGATGTGTGGGATTTCAGTAAGCCCAAGTACTATGCCCTTGATATGTTTCCCTACCCTTCGGGAGTGGGCCTGCACGCGGGACATCCGGAAGGCTACACCGCTACCGACATCATGTCCAGGATGAAGAGGATGCAGGGGTACAATGTCCTTCATCCAATGGGCTATGATTCCTTCGGGCTTCCGGCTGAGCAGTACGCCGTTAAGACAGGAAACCATCCCAACGGGTTTACACAGGAAAATATCAAGACATTTTCCAAGCAGCTTAAGGAGCTGGGCTTTGATTACGACTGGAGCAAGATGGTAGCGACTTCGGATCCTAAGTTCTATAAGTGGACCCAGTGGATATTCAAGCAGCTTTATCTTGACGGCTATGCCAAGTATATAGATATGCCTGTCAACTGGTGCGAGGAACTGGGGACGGTCCTTTCAAATGACGAGGTCATTGACGGCAAGTCAGAGCGCGGCGGCTATCCCGTTGTCCGCAAGAACATGAAGCAGTGGGTCATCGACCAGCCGGCCTTTGCCGAGAAGCTGCTGGAAGGTCTTGAGGAGATAGACTGGCCGACATCCACCAAGGAGATACAGCGTAACTGGATCGGCAAGTCGGAAGGAGTTGAGGTTGACTTCAAGATCGTGGGCGGAGGAGAGTTCTCGATCTACACCACCTGTATCGAGACCATATACGGTATAACCTTTATGGTACTGGCTCCCGACGGTAAGATCGTTCAGGACCTTATGCCGAGGATTCAGAATAAGGAAGAGGTTCAGGCCTATATCGATGAGACGCTTAAGAAGAACGATATGGACCGTACCGAACTTAATAAGACCAAGTCAGGCTGCGAGCTTAAGGGAATAACCTGTATAAATCCCGTAAACGGCAAGGAGGCAAGGGTATTTATCGGCGATTTTGTCCTTGCAAGCTATGGAACGGGTGCGGTAATGGCGGTTCCTTCCCATGACCAGCGTGACTTTGAATACGCGCAGGCCCACAACATTCCCATGCTTCAGGTTATCGACGGCAGGGATGTGTCGGAGCATGCGTTCGAGAAGCAGGATTACCTGGGCAAGGGCTGTAAGCTTATTAACTCGGAGGAATTCACCGGAATGACCGTTGAGGAGGCCAAAGAAGCCATCACGGATAAGCTTGTGAAGATGGGAGTGGCCAGAAGGACGGTCAATTACCACTTCCGCGAGTGGATATTCGCCCGCCAGCGTTACTGGGGCGAGCCGGTTCCCGTGGTTCATACCGATGACGGTAAAATACATGTACTTGACGACGATGAGCTTCCCCTTATCCTTCCGGAACTTGAGGATTACAAGGGTAAGAACGGCAAGGCACCCCTTGAGAATGCGACCGAGTGGAAGCAGTACGATCATAACGGGATAAAGGGTGTAAGAGAGACATCCACCATGCCCGGTTCGGCAGGGTCAAGCTGGTATTTCTTAAGATATATAGATCCCGACAATGATAAGGAATTCGCCAATCCTGAGCTCCTTAAGCACTGGATGCCGGTTGACCTGTATATAGGAGGACCCGAGCATGCGGTAGGTCACCTCATGTATTCGCGTATCTGGAACAGATACCTGTATGATAAGGGGCTTGCGCCCACTAAGGAACCCTTTAAAAAGCTTGTGCATCAGGGCATGATCCTGGGTGAGAACGGTATCAAGATGGGTAAGAGGTACCCTGAATACGTGGTCAATCCTTCGGATATAGTCCGTGAGTACGGGGCGGATACCCTTAGGCTGTATGAAATGTTCATGGGCCCGCTTGAGGTCAGCAAGCCATGGAGCCAGCAGGGTGTTGAGGGCGCAAAAAGGTTCATAAACAGGGTATGGAACTTCTTCACCGAAGAGGCTGACATCACTGATGATAAGGTCCCCGCACTTGACAAGATATATCACAAGACGGTTAAGAAGATCACGGATGACTTCGAAAAGCTGGCCTTCAACACTGCCATCTCCCAGATGATGATCTTCGTAAATGCGGTGTATAAAGAGGGTAAATGCCCGAAGGAATACGCAGATAACTTCATTAAGATGTTCTCCTGTATCTGCCCTCATATGGGTGAGGAGATATGGCAGAAGCTTTCACACGATAATACACTTGCCTACGAGTCATGGCCTTCATATGACGAGGCAATGTGTAAGGATGATACGGTTGAAATAGGTGTCCAGGTTAACGGTAAGGTTCGCGGGACCGTGGAAATAGCCGTGGATGAGGACAAGGATTCAGCCCTCACTAAGGCCAGAGAGATAGACGGAGTGGCCAGGCTTATGGAAGGTAAGCAGGTGGTTAAGGAGATATACGTACCGGGCAAGATAATAAACATTGTTGTTAAGTAAATATAAGGAGACAGGAGACAGGGAGACGGTTCTCTGTCTCCTTTTAATTTTCTGGTAGAAACTACAATATATGAAACTACAATATATACCTTAAAGGCTTGATTTTTTTACTAGATATAGTAAAATGATCATGTATGTTTATGTGTTTTAGGGGAATTAAGGGGTAATGAGTAAGAAAAGAATAAGCGGGAAGGAAAGGGCAAGGCGTCTGGTCCGGCTCATAAGTGCGCTGGCGGCTGTAGGCTGTCTGGGCTATTTTGCCTTCTATATGTATATGGCAGGGGACTCCACCGGCAGGTTCAGTGACCTTGCGGATATTAAGGATAATAAGGATTCCAACAGTAAAGTCATGGCGAACGGGCAGGTGACGGTAACGCTTGATGAGGAAGGGGAAGCCCCGCCCATGCTGGAGGAGTTTAATACATTATACATCAAGAACAAGAGTATCGTCGGATGGATAAGCATAGAAGGTACCTCCATTGACTATCCTGTTATGCAGTCAGCCAATGAGGACTATTATCTGGATCATAACTTCGAGCAGAAGAAGGATAAGAACGGTTCTATCTTTCTTGACAAGGACTGCAGCATATGGCCCAGGAGCCAGAACCTTATCATATACGGACATAATATGAAGTCGGGTAAGATGTTCGGCGATCTGGATGCCTACAAGAGTAAGAGCTTTTACGATAAGCATCCTACCATTAAGTTCGACACCCTGTATGATAAGGGCGAGTACAGGATCATGTATGTTTTCAATGAAGTTGTACACGAAGAAACGGAGGTAGCGTTTAAATATTATCAGTTCATAGATGCCAATTCAATGCAGGAGTATAAATCAAACATGGATCAGATGGAAGAAATGTCATTGTATGATACGGGAGTTGAATCCTACTACGGAGACAGTCTCATAACGCTGTCGACCTGCGATTACTCCAAGGGAGCGGAGCGCTTCGCGGTTGTAGCAAGGAAGGTTAATTGAGGGTTGTTTAATAAGGGGAACAGATCATGACTAAGAATCAGGTTAAAGGCAAATCGGGCAAGGTCACCGGAAAAAGGAAATTCAGAATGAGAAAGAGGGCAAGGAGAACAACGGCATCCCTGCTTTTGGTTTCTGCACTTGTCATATCACTGGTGCCGACACAGCGTAAGACGGAAGCATATGTTAATCCAAATACCAATGTGTTGGCCCTTTATAATGACGACAATCCCTCAGATACGGAGACTGTAGTCAAGAAGTATCCCTATGTTACCGAGAGTGACACCTCTGTTCCCGCTGCGGATACCACATACTACGCCTTCCCGATCGGGAGCGAGATCAAGGACGGAATGGGAAGCGATGCCAGGACTTATTACGTGATAGACAGCTCCGCCATGACCGAGAAGGAACCGGTACCTGTGTTTGAAATGGGCGAAGTGGAACTTAGCGCCGACACTAATTTCAGTCCGGGACGATACAATTCCCTGAAGAAATATTTAGGATATGCAACCAACAGCAACATGCCTACCATAGATCTTACCAACGGTGTCTGTTACAACGACAGTTCGCCTTCGGATATACCCGAGTATACGAGCAAGGTTGAATCAGACAATGAATACGGGTACGAATTCAGAAAGTTTGCCCTTGCCTATGCCGACCCGGAGGTCCCGGACCCCTTCGGCAACAATTATAAGCTGGGCAAGCTGACGATCAAATACATGAGGCTCAAGGAGCCGGTGGCGGATCCGGAATCGGAGGAAGAACCCACACCTCTTGATCCTTCTCTTGAAGAGAACTGGGAGGAGACCGGGGCCGAGGACACCCAGTATGTCTGCACCAAGCATCACAATATAGCCATAATATGCGATAAGGCCTTCGAGAACAGGGCTGAGATCGAAACAATAAAGATGCCGGAGGCCATGCTGTACAAGATCGGGAATTATGCCTTCAGACGCTGCAGCGGCCTTAAGTCCATTGATATAGGCAATAAGGTAAACTCCATAGGTTACATGGCATTCGCCGGATGCCGCAGCCTTAAGGATCTGGTCATCAAGGATTGTGTGACCCTTGCAACCATAGGTGACGGAGCCTTTGCGGAATGCGGATTTGACAGCGTTACACTTCCTTATCACGACGGGCTCAAGATAGGATCCGGAGCCTTTTACGGATGCGAGAGCCTTGATGATGCGACCAACACCATGTTTTCCAGGTTTAATGAGAAGGGGGGCGGCGCTATAACCATAGGCCCCTATGCCTTCGCCAACTGCGGGAGCCTTACCAGAATGGAGATGTATAAGGACCTTCAGAATACGGGGAACGGGTATCCGGATTACGAGGGCCTGTTCGCCGGCGATGACAGCCTTGCTAAGGTTACCCTCCCGGCTAATTACGGCAAGGGCAACAAGACGTCAAGCCCCAAGACACTGGGACAGTATATGTTCCAGGGATGCAACAGCCTGGAGGAGCTTGAGTTCAACCAGGATAACGGGAGGGATGCCCAGCCGTATGATGACTGGCAGTTTGTTACGGATGCCACCATAGAGAACGCCAAAAAGTCCAATTCGAGTTACGATCAGGCCACGGTTCCGTCAGGCTTCTTCATAACCGGCCCCAATCCCTATCCGGCCAGTAATGAGGCCGCGGCCCATGAGAGCGCGGTTAAATACTCAAATGTATATCATTACAGGGATGAGTTTGGTAATGACATATATGAGCTCAAGCAGGTGGGGTATGTATTTAACTTCACTCCGGGTGGGGTCATTAACAGCATAATACCCACGGATGAGGCTGACAGTGAGCTGACAATACCAAGGCAGATCGCCAAGTGGCCCATCACGCGAATAGCCGCATCGGCTTACGATCCGAACAAGAACGGCTACGGAGACAAGCTTAAGAAGCTTACCATTCAGGATAATATCATGGAAGTGGGTACCGGCGCCTTCAAAAACGCAGACGGGCTTGAAGAACTGTATATCCAGACCAAGGGACTTAACCTGGGGAACTCCGCCTTTGAGGACTGTGATGAACTGGTGTATGTTGAGTTCAAGCAGACGGAGGGAGCCGGAGCAACCCAGATAGGAGACGACTGCTTCCGCACATGCAGGAACCTGATGGAGGTCGATTTCATGGATGATGATATATCCTCCGATGAGATCATACCCGTCAATGTTACCTCCATAGGAACCGATGCCTTCAAGACCTACAGGGATACTCCGTTTAAGGACAGTGATATAAACACGGTTGCAAAGTCAAGGAATATACCAATCAACAGGCTGGGCAGCAGTGAGAATTCCTTAAATGATACGGACCTGTGGCTTATAATGAAGGGTTCTCCGGAAGGATATCCATACAGGTTTGCCTTAGGGCTTGATTCTGAAACAAAGGGCGGGAATATAGTAAGTTCCAAGGATAACAGTTATATCACCTTCACCACGGGGAATTACTGGACAAATGATACGGACAAGCTCAATTACGGGAATGTTTCCGCAGTGTATAATGGCAATAAGCTGAACGGTGAAGTGGGGCCGACCCTTCTCACCTATCCGACGGAGAATACCCAGGTGGGCTGGAGGAAGGATGATTCGGGGAACCTTACGGATCCCTATACCATAAAGGATGTGGTTGATCGCGGTGCCAATGGTTATAAGCTGTCAACAACAGAGGTTCAGGTCATTGATTCGGCCAAGAACATAAGAGTTCCTGCGGGCATTGAGCATATAGACCAGACTCATAATACCCTCGATTCATCGGATAAGTACTTAAGAGGTATCGAGGGTGACCTTGATGTGTACGGCAAGTATGTCAATACGATCACTCTTAATTTATCCAAGCTTCCTTCGGAGGAGGGACTCTTCCAGGATGACCTGTATTTAAGCAGTGTTACCTTTAAGCAGGACATCAAGGATATGGGAACAAGCCCCTTCCTTTTCAAGCTTGACAATTATCCCTGGAAGGAGGGAGGAACACCGGACAGCTCTCTCCAGAATGTCATATTTGAGGGTGATGCCATGGTGGGGAAGGAGAGCGGAACGAGCAATAATCCCTACTACTGGTGTGACAACGGGATCATATACAGCTACGACGGAACCGATACGGTTCTGGAGGAGGTGCTTTACGGACGTGGCAATCCTCTTCTTGATAATATATCCCAGAATGTTGTGAGCGTTAAGAACGACCCGGAGCTTGCCAATGTTACCAAAATAAGGGAGAAGGCCTTCATGAACTGCCCTTACCTGATCAAGGTTGACCTGTCTTCGGCTCAGAAGCTTAAGACCATCCCCACGGACTGCTTCGCCAATGACAGCAGGATCAAACAGATCAAGCTTCCGGAGTCGGTCAACAGTATTGATTCGGGCGCCTTTTACGGGCTTGATGATTTTTACGAGGTGTGGATATACGGTAAGGAGGTGGGAATCTCACCCACTGCCTTCGACAAAACCAAGAATCCGACGGCTTACGTCTATGAGGGTTCGGCTGCCGAAGACCAGGTAAAAAGGTCAGGGATCGATTACGAATATATAGACGGAAGATGCAGGGTTAAGTTTTGGGCGGTTAATGAGCAAGGAGTGCCCCAGATCGTGCTTGTGGACGGTCAGGAGGTTCAGCTTGCCGATTTACATGGCAAGGTTGATGTTCCCGAAGCTCCGGTACGCGAAGGCTATAAATTCATAGGATGGGAGTCGGACAATGGCTCAACCGTTAAGGATATCCTTGAAGATCCGACCAACTTCTACGCCAGGTACGAGCCTGACTCAAGCTCCAGCAGTTCGAGCTCCAGCTCCACCGGAAGCTCTTCGGACAGCACCAGTACAAGTACGACACAGAGCACGACGAAAAGCACTACTTCCACAACAGGATCGACTACGAGTCAGAGCACTACTTCGGGAAGTTCATCCACAGACAGGTCGTCTTCCTCAAGCTCGAGTTCAAATTCATCAAGCTCAACCGGATCGAGTTCATCAGGATCGAGCAGCAATTCCTCGACCCTTAATTCATCCACTGTTCCTATTGTGATAAGCGGATATGCTTCATCTCCGGGGGCAGCCGCAGGCACGATAGGAGGTGCGGCAGGAAACGGAGCGGGCGGAGGAAATACCGCAACGACAGGAGGAAGGACAAATGTGGTGTCATCTGCCAAGGGTATAACGGATACAGGTAAGATGTCCGCCAGGGTTAACGGTTCCAGCGATAATTATGTGGTTAAGATATCGGAAACCCAGGAAGCCAATGACAGTGCGCAGGCTGCCCTGACGAAGGAATTCGGAAGCCTTGATAACATCAGATATCTGCCGATGGATATAAGCCTTTACGATTCCACCGGGACTACCAAGATATCACCGGTACCGGCGGGCGTGACCGTGAGCGTGACCATTCCGATACCGGATGATCTTGTAATATACGGAGGTAACAATAAGATAGGAAGCACTGCCGGAGGTAGTCTTGAGAAGATGGCCCCCAGGTTCACGGTAATCAATTCGGTACCATGTATGACCTTTACGGCAAGCCATTTCTCACCTTATGTTGTATATGTGGATACGGCCAACCTTACCGAGGCCGGTGTACTGGATTCAACACCCAAGACGGCCGATCCGATACATCCCAAGTGGTTTCTGGTTACGGGACTGATCGCCTCAGCGCTGTTCATGTTCCTTAAACGGGACCCGGAGGAGGCTGCTGCCGCTGCGTGAGGATAAAGAGGGAGTAAAATGGGGAAAAGGATCAGAAGGCTGATAGCCGTTCTACTAAGCATCACATCGGTCATGATCATGTGCATGCCGGGGGTATCGCCCTATGCGTCTGTGCAGAGGGGTGATTTTAAGATCGACGGTTCAACACTTATACAGTACAGCGGAGATAAAGATATAGTTACACTTCCGAACAGCATTCAAACAATAGGTAAGGAGGCCTTCGCCGGCAACAAATCCCTGGTGAAGGTGATCATGCCGGATAGTGTAAGAACCATTGATTTTTCGGCTTTTGAAAACTGCACATCTTTAATACAGGCGGTTTTACCCGAAAGCGTTAGGGCGATAGGCTCCAGCGCTTTTTCGGGTTGTGAGCAGCTTAAGTATGTAAATATTCCCTCCCGGTGCGAAGATATCGGTTCGGGAGCCTTCGCCGGCTGCCCCAAGCTGTCGACCATAACCGTTGCGACCACAAACCCATCCTACATCTGCGTGGACGGTGTCCTGTACAGTAAGGACGGCACCAGGGTCGTCCAGTATCTTGCAGGAAGGCCCAAGTCATCCTACAACATGCCTTCAACAGTCGATACCATTGATGAATATGCCTTCTGGGGTGCCGGACAGCTTAAGGATATAGCCATATCATCGAAGATAAAGGAGATACCCGAATATGCCTTTGCGAATTGCTCAGGGCTGGAACGGGTGGACCTTCCTTACAGGGTAGAGTCACTCATGCCGTATTCCTTCTCCGACTGCTACAGCCTTAAGAATGTGACCGTGCCGGATTCACTCGGCTATATTGCTGACAAGGCCTTCTACCTTACGGACGGTGTGACGGTCAATTATTATGATGCCGACGAAGCACAGCGTAAGATCGAGGAAGAGAATGTGCCACAGCAGCTGTTTACCGACTATATTGAAACGGTAAGTGCAAACAGCTTCGATACTGCGGTCTCGGGTTCGGCCGCGGAAAAGGACAGGATAAATGATATGCCCTATGTCAGCTCCATGACTCCTGATTTCTCCGACCGGAAGACCCCGGGCGAACTGGCGTCAAGCAAGATAGTCGGAGGGAGTGCAATACTCATGATCGACAGGAGCATACCTGTAAAGGGCTATGATCCCGAAGTCTCCGAGTATGAGGATTCGGTGCCCGATCCCGTTCCGGTAAGTGATAAGGTATATACGGCCGGTAATTACAGGACTGTCGGCCCCACACTAACGGGAGGAGAGGGAGTATCCGGGAATATGGCCATTCCCGAAGGCATCACAAGGATAGGGAACAGGGCCTTTTATAAGGAGAGAGACCTTACGGGGGTTTCCCTTTTGCAGGGGCTTGAGGGAATAGGTGATTTTGCCTTCGCAAGAACGGGATTAAGTGATATATCAATCCCCGAAGGGGTTAAGGATATAGGCTACGCAGCCTTTTACAATTGCAGGGAGCTTAATAATGTAATGATACCTGCCAGCGTCGAGAACATTGAGATGGGGGCCTTCGACGGTACCCCATGGCTTGACGGGAGGCTTGGTAATTCCGGCAACGACGGCTTCGTTACAGTGGGAGACGGAATCCTTCTTGCTTACGGAGGTGATGGCGGGGATGTTACCGTTCCCGACTCGGTCAGGACAATAGGTCCGGGGTGCTTTGCCGACATGACGGGGCTTAAGAGCATCACCCTTCCGGAAGGACTTGTTAAGATAGGGGAGGAAGCATTCAGAGGCTGCAGGGGACTTGAAAAGGTGAACCTTCCCTCGACGGTCGAGGTCATCGAGGACCGTGCCTTTAAGGACACGGGCCTTAAGGGGGTTGTAATACCGGCTTCGGTAAAGAGTATAGGACTGGGAGCCTTCGATACGGGTAATAAAGGCAATACTGTAATATTTGACGGAGAGACTATTCCCGTTGCCTCATATAAGAATACGGCAACGAGATTATCTGCAGGCGATCTGAGGACAGGAGCCTTCAGGGGATTTGAAACAGCGATCATCCCGAACAATGCCAGGGTCTCCTATTTCAGTGTCCTGTCAAAGGATCAGATGTATGAAGGTAAGATATATTCCGAAGACGGCGATGAAGTGATAGATAATGTGGAGGATGAGGAGGATATGCCGTCCGTATCGGATGAGGGAGAAGGGAACATAAGGGTATTTATGGATCCTTCCATAAGTCCGGACAGGGAAGGGGCCGTTGCCAACATGAGTGGAGACGGCGGAGGTTATCACATCAAGATAAGTGATGCATCGGATAAGGAAGAAATAAGTAATCTTGCCCTAAGCTCACGTTACGGAAGCCTGGACGGAATAGAGGCAGTCCCTCTTAACATTTCCCTGTATGAGGACAGCACCGGTATAGCCATTTCCAAGCTGTCGGGCAGAAATGTGGACATTGAGCTGCCGATTCCCGGTGCCCTGACGACCGCACCCTCAATAAATGTGGGGGCCATAGACGATAACGGTGAGCTCAGGGAAATATCAAGCGAGATAGTCAACCACGGGGGGAATGACAAGTTAAGGTTCATAGCAAGGCATTTCTCGGTGTTTGTCTTCTATACCATGCAGGAAGAGGAGCATGTGCTTTCGGTTGAGAATGAGGAAGCACTGGCACCGGCAACGCAAGCTGCCATCGTAAGGACTCTTAACAGAAATGTGGGAAATATTGCCATTAAATGGTATATAGGCTCGGGACTTCTGCTGATCGCCCTCATTCTTGTTTTATACAAAGGGAAGGGACGGACGCTTGCAAATTGATCATTTGCAGTTATAATGTTCTATTGTGAAGAAAACATGTGACTGTTCAGGCAGCACATAAAAAAAGAGGTAAAATCATATGAAAACAGAAAACAGGGTTGTAAGGATGAACCCGAAGAATAATCTGCTGGAGCTGGAAGAGTATATGTACATTCTGGCAGATGTGGAAACTCCCAATGTATTCAGGAATCTGTTCCCTTACGAGGAAGTTCCAAAGATAGCATTTAACGACCGTATCGTCCCCCATAATATGCCAAAGGAGATATGGATAACGGACACAACTTTCAGGGACGGCCAGCAGAGCAGGGCTCCGTATACGACTGAGCAGATCGTCACCATATATGATTACCTTCATAAGCTGGGCGGACCCAACGGAATGATAAGGGCATCGGAGTTCTTCCTCTACAGCAAGAAGGACAGGGATGCGGTATATAAATGTATGGAGAGGGGATACCAGTTCCCCGAGATAACCTCCTGGATCAGGGCGAGCAAGGAGGATTTCAAGCTGGTCAGGGAAATAGGCATGAAGGAGACGGGAATACTCGTATCCTGCTCCGATTACCATATCTTCTACAAGCTTAAAATGAACAGGCGTCAGGCCATGGATCATTACCTTAATATAGTCAAGGACTGCCTTGAGGAGGGAATCAGTCCCAGGTGCCATCTTGAGGACATAACCAGAGCCGATATATATGGATACGTGATCCCGTTCTGCCTTGAACTTATGAGGCTCATGGAGGAATATAAGATACCCATTAAGATACGTGCCTGCGACACCATGGGTTACGGAGTCAATTATGCCGGCGCGGTCATTCCCAGGTCGGTACAGGGTATCATATACGGTCTTAACAAGCATGCCGGAGTAGACCCCCATCTGCTTGAGTGGCACGGGCACAATGATTTCTACAAGGCTGTATCCAATTCGACAACAGCATGGCTGTACGGATGCTCGGGAGTCAACTGCTCACTCTTCGGTATCGGTGAGAGAACAGGCAATACCCCCCTTGAGGCCATGGTATTCGAATACGCCCAGCTTAAGGGCGACCTTAACGGAATGGATACAACTATCATCACTGAGCTTGCCGAGTATTACGAGAAGGAGATCGGCTATAAGATCCCTCCGAGGACTCCCTTCGTTGGTGAGAACTTCAATGTCACCAGGGCTGGGATACATGCGGACGGACTACTTAAGAATGAGGAGATATACAATATCTTCGATACCGAGAAGTTTCTTAACAGGCCCGTACTGTGTGCGGTTTCCAATACATCGGGTCTTGCCGGTATAGCCCACTGGATCAATACTTATTACAAGCTGCCGGCGGATGAGCACGTAGATAAGAATTCACCCCTTGTTAAGCGTATCAAGGAGATCGTTGACAGCGAATATGAGGACGGACGTGTTACGGTAATGACAAATGATGAGCTGGTAAGCATCATATCCCAGACATGCACTGATCTGGGGCTTCCGCAGATGAAGGTTATGAAGGGCGGTCAGAGAAAGTGAAAGATCCTTCGCTCCGCTCAGGATGACATAAGGCGGCTGCATAAGCAAGGACATAGCAACAAAAAATAAAAGCAACAGGGATAAAGCATAAATACCATGAGTAAGGAGAGATGATGAACAAGATTACCATGAAGACCCCAATCGTCGAGATGGACGGGGATGAAATGACCAGAATATTGTGGCAGATGATAAAGGATGAGCTGCTTACACCATTTATCGAGCTTAAGACGGAATACTACGATCTGGGTCTTAAGCACAGGAATGAGACGAACGACGAGGTAACCAGGGAGTCGGCAAGGGCTACAGAGAAGTACGGGGTTGCCGTTAAGTGCGCTACCATCACGCCCAATGCGGCAAGGGTTAAGGAGTATGACCTTAAGGAGATGTGGAAGAGTCCCAACGGAACCATCCGTGCAATGCTTAACGGAACTGTTTTCCGTGCTCCCATTATAGTAAAGGGGATCGAGCCTTATGTTAAGAACTGGAAGAAGCCCATTACGATCGCAAGGCATGCCTACGGCGATATCTACCTTAATTCCGAGATGCATGTGGAAGGAGCTGGCAAGGCGGAGCTTGTATTTACCTCGCCTGACGGTAAGGAAACAAGGCAGCTTATACATGACTTTGATGATAAGGGAGGGGTGATCCAGGGAGTACATAACTGCACACCTTCTATTGAAGCCTTCGCCAGATGCTGCTTCAATTATGCACTCGATCGCAGGCAGGATCTGTGGTTCGGTGCCAAGGACACCATCTCCAAGAAGTACGATCATCATTTCAAGGATGTGTTTGCAGGGATATATGAGAATGAATATAAGGATAAGTTCGAAGAGGCGGGAATAGAGTTCTTCTACACCCTGATCGATGATATAGTGGCAAGGATCATGAGGTCTGAGGGCGGCATGATATGGGCCTGCAAGAATTATGACGGAGATGTGATGAGCGATATGGTATCATCAGCCTTCGGTTCACTGGCCATGATGACATCGGTCCTCGTATCGCCTGCCGGTGTTTACGAGTATGAGGCTGCCCATGGAACGGTTCAACGTCATTATTACAAGTACTTAAAGGGTGAGGAAACATCAACCAATTCGGTAGCCACGATCTTCGCATGGACAGGGGCCTTAAGGAAGAGGGGCGAGCTTGACGGACTTGATGAGCTTGTAAGCTTTGCCGGTAAGCTTGAGAAGGCAACCATAGAGACGATCGAATCAGGTAAGATGACCAAAGATCTGGCGCTTATAACCACGCTTGATTCTCCTACGGTCCTTAACAGTCTTGATTTTATCAGGGCTATAAGGAAGACACTGGAAGCAATGGATTAACATCAGGGGAGACAAGGTGGAAGCAAGGGACATATCCAAGGCTGTCATAAGCCGGCTGCCCAGATATTACAGATACCTGGGTGAACTGAACGATGAAGGGGTTGAGAGGATATCCTCACAGGAGCTGTCCGAGCTGATGAGGGTCACGGCCAGTCAGATCAGGCAGGATCTTAACAATTTCGGTGGATTCGGGCAACAGGGTTACGGATATAATGTTAAGTATCTGTACGATGAGATAGGAAATATCCTGGGGCTTGACCGCAAGCATAACCTCATCCTCATAGGGGCAGGCAATCTGGGGCAGGCTCTTGCGAATTATGTGAATTTCGAGAAGAGAGGCTTTATCATAAAGGGGATATTCGATCAGAATGAGGCCATATACGGTAAGGTCATACGGGGCATCAGAGTAAGGCCAATGGATGAAATAGAAGCCTTCATGAAGGAGAATGATATAGATATCGCAGTCCTTACGATCCCCAAGTCAGGTGCCGCGAAGGTGGCCAGGGAGCTTGTTTCTTACGGGATAAGGGGTATATGGAATTTCGCTCATATAGATCTTAATGTTCCGGACAATGTAGAGGTTGAGAATGTACATCTGTCTGAGAGCCTCATGAGATTATCGTATAACATAAGTAAAAAGCAGGATAAGTAAAGGGGATAGGAGGTTGACATGCCTATATCCGAGGAGAAATTCAAGGCCGCGCTGGCTGACAAACGAATACCGGTACTGATCCTTGACAGTAAATGGCATCAGCTCTTCAAGAAGGCGGGTATAACTCCCGAGATCGAGAAGCTGGAGAAGGAGCTGACAGAGCTTCTTAAAAAACAGGGAAGGATCAACACGGAGATCAAGAGCATTAAGAAGGTCAAGAGTGAGCTTATGAACAATATCGTGAGCTCTATGGATGAATCGGATGTTAAAACCGAGAAGAAGGTAAGTGACAGCAAGCGACTTATAAATGAATCGAATGATAAGATAGATGCGCTGGAGGATGAGCTTCTTGAGCTTCCCAGGCAGATCGACAGCGTCAACAAGGAGCTTATGCTTAAGACCATGGCCTTATGCTACGAGACCATGTCCGTAAATACCGACGAGATCGAAAAGATAGCGGACTGGATACATGATGTAAGGATACAGCTTAAGAAGAATATCATCAAAAAGCAGGAGAAGGAATTCCAGAATGCCGACCTGTATACCTACATGCATGATATTTTCGGGCCGGAGGTAATGGAGATATTCGACCTTCGTTACGAGCCGACACTTAAGAAGCCGGAGCAGAAGGAAGAAACCGGAAATACAGAGAAGACCGAGAAAAAGGAAGAATAGATTTGGAATATATACTTACCGCCGAAGAAATGAAAAATGCCGATGAGTACACAATAAGGAACTTCCATGTTCCCTCCGAGGTGCTCATGGAGAGGGCTGCCCTTAAGTTTGTGGCGGCCATCATTCATGATAAGTTCAGCCTGAAACGTGTTCTTGTTGTTTGCGGATCGGGAAATAACGGGGGTGACGGGTTTGCAATCGCCCGTCTTTTGCATGAACGCAAGGTTAGGGTTGATATACTTCTTGCAGGATCGCCTGTTCACATGAGTCCCGAAACCATGCAAAATTTCGAGAGTGTCAAGAGCTACGGCATTCCTATACGGTCATCCGTAAAGGATGATGAATATTCACTTATAATCGATGCCATATTCGGTATAGGACTCAACCGTGATCTTGAGAGGGATACAATAGCCTTTATAGAGGGTATTAATTCCTTCAAAGAGAATGGAACGAAAATAGTATCCGTTGATATACCCTCAGGCATAAATGCGACCACAGGTGAAGTTATGGGAGCTGCCATCAGGGCTGACATGACCGTGACCTTCGCTTATTATAAAAGGGGACTTCTTATGTATCCCGGAGCGGAATACGCGGGCAGGATCATGCTGGCCAATATTGGGGTGACCGACCTGTCCCTTGGAGAAGAAAAACCGTCCCTTAAGTTTATTACGAAGAAGGATTTCGTGTCCGTAAAGGGTCTTAAGAGGCCGGATCATTCAAATAAGGGAACCTTCGGCAAGGTCCTTATAATCGCAGGAAGCGAAGCAATGGGAGGATGCGCGTACCTGGCAGCCTTATCCTGCTTTAAGGCAGGTGCCGGAATGGTGAGGGTCTTTACCCATAAGGCCAACAGACAGCTGATAAATGAGAAGCTTCCCGAAGCCATGGTTGACACATATGACGACACGATAGATCACGGAAAGCTTTCGGAAGCAGTGAACTGGGCGGATGTTACGGCAATAGGGCCGGGTATCGGTAAGGATAAAATAGCCAGGGAGCTTTTCGAATTTGCTCTTTTCAAGTCATCCGGTCCCCTTGTGGTGGATGCGGATGCTCTTGTGATCCTTAAGAAATACAAGCTTACCCTAAAAAAGGGGATAGACCGGGATATCGTGATCACTCCCCATGTTGGTGAGTTCGCGCGTTTTCTGGAAAAGGACAGGGAAGAGGTAAAGACGGAGCTTATAGATAAGACAATAGAGACCGCAAGGACATTTAACCTGACCTGTATCACGAAGGATGCACGCACGATAATCGCTTCAAGGAACGGTGAGTGCTGCATCAACATAACAGGCAACAACGGAATGGCCGTGGCCGGGATGGGGGACTGCCTTTTTGGAATAGTGGCAGCCTTTCTTGCAAGGGGCCTTAAGGCCTATGATGCGGCGGTTTACGCCTGCTATCTGCATGGGTCGGCCGGTGATTCCGCCATACTTAAGACAGGCAGGTCGGGACTTATGGCAACAAGTCTTATAGGTGAGCTTAAAACCCTGCTGGAGGCCGTAGATGAGTAAGAAGAGAGTTGTGGCTGAGATATCTCTCGATGCCATTGAGAATAATATAAGGAACATGGAGGGCCTGCTAAAAGCAGGTACTAAGATGCTTGCCGTGATCAAGGCGGACGGATACGGTCACGGAGCCCTTCAGATCGCGGTAAGGCTTGAACAGATAGAGCATGTTTTCGGTTATGCCACGGCTACAGCCGAGGAGGCCTTCAAGCTGAGAAACGGCGGGATCAGGAAGCCGATCCTTGTCCTGGGATATACATTTCCCGATAACTACGAAGAAATGATACGGCTGTCAGTACGACCGGCCGTATTCAAGGAAGAGACAGCGGCTCAGCTCAGTGAAGCTGCCAGGGCAGCCGGTAAACACTGCAAAATACATATTAAGGTCGACACAGGTATGTCAAGGATAGGACTTCCCTGTGATGAAGAAGGAATAAGGACCGCCTTAAGGATAGCCTCTTACGACATGCTGGATGTGGAAGGGATGTTTACGCACTTTGCAAGGGCCGATGAGGAGGACAGGACTCCGGCAGGTAATCAGCTTAAGAGATTTGTTGATTTTACCCGCAGGTGTAAAGAGGAAGGGCTGTCGCCCGAACTGCTGCATTGCTCCAATTCTGCGGCGATCCTTACAATGCCGGAAGCCAATATGGACCTTGTAAGGGCCGGTATCACCATGTACGGTCTCTCGCCTTCCGGACAAGAGGTAACGGGGCCCATCAGGCTTGAGCCCGCAATGTCGCTTAAGAGCTCGATCGTTTTTATAAAGGAGCTGCCCGCAGGCAGGGAGATAAGCTACGGCGGTATTTATACAACGGATAAACCCACAAGGGTGGCAACCATACCCGTAGGCTATGCGGACGGCTATCCCAGATCCCTGTCTAATAAGGGCTATGTCCTGATAAGGGGAAGGAAGGCTCCTATACTCGGCCGTGTGTGTATGGATCAGCTCATGGTGGATGTTACCGATATACCGGATGCCCGTGAATATGACGAGGTTGTGCTTCTTGGCAACAGCGGAGGGAATTCCATTACTGCTGAGGAGCTGGGAACCCTGTCAGGGAGGTTTAACTATGAGTTCGTATGCGGCATATCCGACAGGGTGCCACGTAAATATGTATAAGGTATTGTTAATTATTTCGAAAAATGTTACTATAAACGTTAGTGCATAGAAAAGAGTAAGAGGTATAAGTATGTCAGGACATTCCAAATTCGCAAATATCAAGCATAAGAAAGAGAAAAACGATGCTGCAAAGGGCAAGATCTTTACCATAATTGGCCGTGAGATCGCCGTGGCCGTCAAGGAAGGCGGTCCGGACCCCAACAACAACAGCAGGCTTAGGGATGTTATCGCCAAGGCCAAGGCCAATAACATGCCCAATGATACGATAGATCGCGGTATCAAGAAGGCAGCGGGCGATGCCAACAGTGTAAATTACGAATATGTATCATACGAGGGCTACGGACCGAACGGTATAGCCATAATAGTTGATGCCCTTACGGACAATAAGAACAGGACGGCAGCCAATGTAAGGAGTGCATTTACCAAGGGCTACGGTAATGTAGGTACGCCGGGCTGTGTATCCTTTATGTTTGATAAGAAGGGCCAGATCATCATCGACAAGGAAGAGTGCGA
>DFKQ01000092.1 GCA_002373875.1 Lachnospiraceae bacterium UBA3641 | reverse complement strand
AAGGACTTCCAGATCAAACACATGGGGCACCGTATAGAGCTTGGTGAGATCGAGACCGCTGTAATGGCCCTTCCCAACATGAAGAATGCATGCTGCCTCTTTGAGCAGGAGAAGCAGAAGATAGTCCTCTTCTATGAGTCCGATAACTATGATGATATATCGATCATGGAAGAGCTTAAGAAGCGCCTGCAGCGTTATATGCTGCCCAATGTTCTTCACAGACTTGAAGAGATGCCCATGCTCCATAACGGTAAGGTTGACCGTGTGAAGCTTAAGGGCATGATCTGATAATAACTAAACCTGTTCCAGGATGGCCTTTACCGTCCCGGAATTGTTCATAGCATATATATGTATTCCGCGTACGCCGTGTGTCATGAGGTTTCGTATCTGATAGGCGGCGTATTGCGTTCCGTATTTAAACATTTCATCGGGATCCTCGCCGTGGAGGGCTATGATGTCGGAAAGCTCCTTGGGTACGGAAGAGCCGGAGAGGGTTACGGAGCGGCCAAGCTGCCCAGCCCTTGTGATTGGCATTATACCGCAGGTTACGGGAATATCTATGCCGTTTTTCTCAAGCAGGTTAAAATACCTGTAGAAGATATCATTGGAAAAGCACATCTGGGTGGTCATGAAGTCAAGACCGGCATCCACCTTCATCTTAAGATGTTTTATATCGTCCTCAAGGCTGCCGCTTTCGGGATGCTTCTCGGGATAGCAGGCACCGCCGATAGTCACTGAATCTCCTGATTTATCCCTTAAATATCTGACCATTTCACTTGCATACATAAATTCCCTGTTGTTAAAGACCTCATCGGTCATTGACTGGGGCCTGTCACCGCGAAGCGCCAGCATATTATAAAGGGATGACGAGCCGAAGTCACCGAGAGTCTTATCGAGATCGGCCCTTGTATATCCGACACACGTCATGTGACAGAGGGCTTCTATATGCTTCTCATTCTGGATATATGAAGCAACCTCCAGGGTTTTTTTGGAATTGCTGCCTCCGGCCCCATAGGTTACGCTTATAAAGTCCGGCTTAAGCCCGGCCAGTTCATCTATCGTTTTGAAAACACCCTCAAATTCATCGTCTTTTTTGGGAGGAAACACCTCGAAGGAGAGAGTGCAGGGTTTGTTTTTGAATATATCCTTGATCATTTATTCGCCCTCATCTGTCAGCCTTGCTGACATCTTCCGCCATAGGGGGAAGACAAATTGTTGATTTTGCAGCTCAAATATCTTATCATAGAAAAGGAGTATTGGCAACGATTTAGTTTAGTGCTTTGAACCGAAAAAGCAATACAATATGGAATTGGAGAATAACTATGGACATAAATAAAGACGGATTCAAGTCTACAGCCACATATGTCGCTTCACAGGAGCTGATGTCGGCAGTCAATGTTGCGAGGATGCTTAAGAAACCCCTTCTTATAAAGGGTGAGCCCGGTACAGGTAAGACTATGCTTGCACAGGCCATAGCAGAGTCGCTGGGCATGAAGCTTATCATATGGAATATCAAGTCAACCACCAAAGCCCAGGACGGATTATATGTATATGATACGATACAGCGACTCTACGACGGTCAGTTTGGTGAGGAAGGCGTTGATGATATAAGCAGGTATATCAAACTGGGTAAGCTGGGGGAAGCCTTTAGTGCCGATGACCAGGTGGTTCTTCTGATAGATGAGATCGACAAGGCAGATCTTGAGTTCCCCAATGACCTGCTGTGGGAACTTGACCGGATGGAATTCTATATCCACGAGACCAAGGAGACGATAAAGGCGAAGCATCGTCCCATAGTTATAATCACATCCAATGCCGAGAAGGAGCTTCCGGATGCTTTCTTAAGAAGGTGTATTTTCCACTATATCGCTTTCCCGGACAAGGAGCTTATGAGTGAGATAGTAAGGACCCATTTCGATGAACTTGACGAGAATCTTCTTAAGGAAGCCCTCAAGGCATTTTATGAGATAAGGGAGCTGCGTGATGTCAAGAAGAAACCGAGCACATCGGAGCTTATCGACTGGATAAGGGCCCTGCAGCTTGGAGGCATACCTACCGAGAAGATATGTGCCGAATTGCCGTTTATAGGGACAGTTGTCAAGAAGGATGAAGATCTTGAGGCAGTAAAGAGGAGAAATGTGTAAGCATGTTCACCGACTACTTCTTTTTCCTTAGGGATCATGAAATGGATATATCACTTTCGGAGTGGCTTACCCTTATCGACGCGATCGATAAGGGACTTACTCATGCAAGTCTTACGGAATTCTATTATATCTCAAGGATGATCCTGTGTAAGAATGAGAATGAATTCGATAAATACGATATGCTGTTTAACGATTACTTCAAGGGCATACATATGGAACCCGAGGATGTATCGGATCAGATGAAGAGATGGCTTGATAAGTCAGATTTTGCGCAGAATGCCGAGCAGGAGATGATGAAGAAGCTTATAGACGGCGAGGTCAACAGGATCGAGGAGACGAAGGAAGAGGTTCTTGAGAAGTTCAGGGAACGTCAGAAGGATCAGGAGAGCGAGCACAATGGCGGCAACCAGTGGATCGGTACGATGGGGAATTCCTCCTTCGGGAACCTGGGCGGTCATATGGGCGGTGTAAGGATAGGCGGAACGACCGGCTATCAGTCGGCATTTCAGGTGATCGGGGAGCGTAAGTTCAGGGATTTTCGAAACGACAGGGTGCTTGATAACAGGCAGTTCCAGGTGGCTCTCAGGAAGTTAAGGCAGTTCTCCACAAGGCTTGACGTACCAAAGAGTGAACTTGACATAGATGAAACCATAAATAAGACCTGCAATAACGGCGGCTGTCTGCAGCTTGAGTTCGCACGGCCAAGGAAGAATACGGTCAAGCTACTTCTTCTTATGGACTCGGGCGGTACCATGATACCGTATTCGACCCTGCTCAATGAACTGTTCCAATCAGTTAACAAGTCGAATCATTTCAAGGATGTAAAGACCTATTATTTCCACAACTGCATTTATGCGCGGCTGTATAATACACCCGAGTGTGAGTTCGGTGACTGGATCGAGACCGAGTGGATATTCAAGAACCTTGACAGTGATTACAAGGTAATAATAGTCGGGGATGCAGCCATGGCTCCGGAGGAGCTGTATTCCGAAACCGGCAATTACAGGGGACCGAATGACGGCCTGTCAGGTTACGAATGGTTAAGGCTCATGAAGAAGAACTTCAAGAGGATAATATGGCTTAATCCCAAGATGGCTCCGGGAAATGCTCCCTGGCGGGAAGCGGAGACGGCTGTCAAGGGCTTGTTCAGGATGAACCGGCTTACGGTTGACGGACTTAAGGACGGGATGAAGTATCTTATGCAGAGTAAGTAGGATCCCCCGCCGCGCTCGGAATTACGCAGAAGCTTAACCGGAATGACGGAAAATGTGAGAGATGAAGGGAGAGTTCAAGCATGTTCAAGGTTATGATAGTAGACGACAACATGACCAACCTTATTATGGCCAAGAAGGTATTGGAAGAGATATATGAGGTTGTTCCGGTCAATGCCGGCAAGACGGCCCTTGAATTTCTGCGCGATATGCCGGATCCGCCGGATATCATCCTCCTTGACATAGATATGCCGGACATAAACGGTTTTTATGTGCTTTCGGAGATGCGCAACGATCCGAGACTTGCGGATGTAAGAGTCATCTTCCTGACTGCTCAGGACGATCCGACAACCGAGGTTGAAGGCTATTATCTGGGCGCCGTTGATTATATCAAGAAGCCTTATACGACAGCCCTTCTGCGTAAGAGGCTGGATGTCCATGTCCAGCAGATAGAGAGCGAACGTAAGCTTAAGAGATATAATGAGAATCTGTCCAATACGCTCAAGGAAAAGGTCCATAACATAGTCGAGCTTGAATACGCGCTTGTCGAGATGTTCGCATCCCTTATGGCAGGCAGGTCTCATATGATCGCGGGACACTGCGAACGGGTTCAAAAGTATATGGATATTTTTCTCGTGGATATAATATCCACCGGGAAATATGCCATTGCGGAATCGGATAAGGAAAAGCTTGTTTTTGCCAGTAAGCTTCACGATATGGGCAAGCTGTGCATGACAGACAGGTGTCTTGCGGACATGGGTGATCTGTCCCTTCAGGAGAAGGAGTTCAATCATGCCCATACTATCATAGGTGCGGAGGCATGTAAGAAGGTTACGGAGGCAATATCGAAGAATGCATTCTTCTCCTATGTTTACAACATGTGCCGGTCGCATCACGAGAGGTGGGACGGCAAGGGATATCCGGATCGGCTGATGACCACGGATATTCCGCTTGAAGCAAGGATACTTGCGATCGTGAACAGCTATGACAATTTCAGGAATCATAATGACGGAGCAGATCCCTTATCGCATATTGAAGCGGTGAAGAGACTCAGCCTGTGGAGCGGTACCCATTACGATCCCGACCTTGTGGAGATATTTGTATCGGGAGCCGACAGATACGAACACGCTGCTGATTAAGGAACATAGCACGGTATGGATAAAGTACTCAGCAATCTCAAAAACAAATATTTTGGCGATGAGCTTTCGGACGAAGTCAAGATATACAACGGAATGCATCTTATTGCAATACTGGCATTACTGTCTTCGACTCTTTTGATAAGGATCTTTTTCCCTACACTCAGGTCCTTTCTTGTGGTTGCGGTAATGGCAGCCATGTCCCTGTATACGCTTTATATCGGGAACCTGACTCATAAGTACGAGCTGCATGCGATAATCATGTCGCTTGCCGTTAATACCGTACTGTTTCCGATGCTGTTTTTTGAATATGGCAAGATATCCTTCTGTATCCCCGTCTATTTTATATTCGGACTTCTTTACAATGTACTGGTTCTTTCGAGAAAATGGGCCACCATAATGACCTGCCTTGACCTTACACTGTATGTTATCCTTCTGTATGCGGGTGAGATGAGAAGGTCGATCGAGGTTGACTCTGCCCGGGAGACCGTGCTTGACTATCAGGCGGTATTTGTCGGGATACTTATCACGGGAATAAGCTGCGGAGCGGCCATACGCTTTCGAATGTATCTTAACAGGAAGGAAGAAGCGAACCTCGAAAAACTTCATGTGGAGGCCCTTAACGCCTATGTCAGTATGGATATCTTCCTTGTCAACATGTCCCATGAAATAAGGACTCCCATGAATGCCATAATAGGTACCATCGACCTTCTTCTTGACCAGGATATCAATGACAGGGTCAAGGAATATGTGTATAACATACTGAATTCCTCGAACGCTCTTTTATCCCTTACCGATGAGGTGATGGATCTGAGTAAGACAGGTTCCCAGGAGATCACCATCAGCAACATAAGATTTGACCTGTCCGGGCTTCTCATGGAGATAATAAACATGACGTCGGTAAGGCTTATGGATTCTTCCGTTAATTTCTTTGTAGAGATAGATGACGGACTTCCAAGGTTCCTTTTCGGTGACGGACCAAGGCTCCGACAGGTCCTCATAAATATCCTTAACAATGCAGTAAAGTATACCAGGGAAGGCCGTGTTATCTTAAGGGTTTACGGTGAAGCTACCGATGAAAATGAGATAATCCTCAAGGCGGAGATAGAGGATACGGGTGTAGGTATCAAGGCCGAGAACATCCCTCACCTCTTTGAATTGTATAAGAGAATAAACCTCACGGAGGATGGACTGAATGCGGTTGAGGGGACAGGGCTGGGGCTCGCGATCTGCAAGGAGATCATCGATAAGATGGGCGGAGAGATCACGGTAAGGTCAAGCTACCATGTGGGATCCAATTTCGGCTTCTCGGTGCCGATGCAGATAGATGACAAGGCAGGTATAGTCGATATAGGCAATCCGGATGTATACAGTGTGCTCATATATGTAAATGACGAGGAAGAGAGGCTGGCCCTTCGGAAGATATTCAATGCCCTTCACGTTTATTCCGAGCTGGCAACGGATAAGAGAGCCTTCGAGAGCTATGTGGCGGCTAATTCCTATTCACATGTTTTTATCTCTTCGCAGCTTTATTACGGAGATATGAGGTTCCTTGAGAGGGAGATTAACAAGGAGCGTCTTGTTATAATCTCCACACTTAATGAATCGGTATCAATGAACAAGGTGGGCTTCATAATGACAAGACCCATCAATATACTGAATGTGGCCAACGTATTGCTTAACAAAGACACTCCTTACGCAAGGGAGGTAGTAAGGAAGGATGCCTTCAAGTGCAGCCGGGCAAGGATACTTGTTGTGGATGATAATCTGACCAACCTCAATGTGGCCAGCGGGATACTGAGGAAATACGGGGCAACCGTCCTTACAGCCCTCAGTGGCAGGGAGGCATTAAGCCTGCTGGAGAGGGAACATATCGATCTGGTTTATCTTGATTATATGATGCCTGAAATGAATGGTATAGATACATTGGAAGCCATAAGGGCCTTTAAGGATCCGGTAACGGCGGGCATTCCGATAGTAGCACTTACGGCCAATGTCATTAACGGCGCCAGAGAGATGTTCATGGAAGCGGGATTTGATGACTTTATCAGCAAGCCGCTTGAGATAGAGAGGATAGAAAAGACTCTCAAGAATCTGCTTCCCAGAAATATGATCGAGTATATTAACGAGTAGAAGACTTTATGAAGGAAAAGTTAAGGACACAGATAAAAAGAATAACGGAATACCTGTATGATGAAGAGATACCCATGACCAGCAAGAAGTTCTATCTTGTTGTGGGATATACGGTGCCGGTGCTTCTCCTTTTCATACTCATTTCACCCATTGCGGGCTATGGTACGCCGGTCCAGATAATGGAGTCTGTTTTTTTGATGGTGATGCTTGCCTTCACATACATTTTGTACAGATACAAGGAGTACAAGATCATATCGTATGTAATGTGCTTTACCACATGTTTCCTTATATTGCCGTTGTTTTATTTTGTGACCGGATTCATTTATAACGGCATACCGGTCCTTTTGACATCAGCCATAGTCCTGACCTTTTTCACGATAGAAGGAAGGGGAGTGTGGTTAGTTGCCATATGTGAATTTGTTTATTACGGGGAAATGCTCTATTACAGCTATCTGCACCGGGAACTCTTTGATTATTATCTTGAAAACGGCTGTTCCTTTTCGGAAAAGATGCTCAACTTCCTTTTTGCCTGTCTTGTTCCGATCCTGATAGTCGCATATGAGACGGCTCTGTTCAACAGGACGAAGCTTAAGAAGGAACAGTCCTATATTTCAATAAGGAATTCCGAACTCAGCAAGATAAGGTTCCTGGCCAACATGACTCATGAGATCCGCAATCCCATGAATTCAATTGTCGGTATGAACGAACTGGTTCTTAAGGAGGAGCTTACGGAGGGGGCAAGGGAACAGGCCGAGGTCATAAAGGAGGCTTCGTCGCAGCTTTTACGGATCGTGAATAATATCCTCATCTACAGTAAGCTTGATTCGGGCAAGTGGGAAAATGAAGCGATCAAATACAGCTTTAGGGATCTGATGAAGGATGTTATAGACAGGGTGTCCAAGTCAATGCAGGATGAGGGCGCTGATTTCTATGTTTATATTGACAGAACCATACCAACCTATCTTTTCGGGGATGTACAGGCCATCAAGCAGATATTTATGTACCTGCTCTTTAATTCGATCCAGCAGAATCAGAGACGGAGTATGTCCCTTGAGATCAAGTCGGAGAAGGTAACGGAGGAACATACGGTCAGGTTCAAGTGCAGGATTGCCGAGACGGGATCGGGCATGGCGGATGCTGATGTGGATTCCCTTCTTGGAGCCTTCAATAAGTATGATTCAAGAAGAAACGCTACCCTTAAGGGTCTGGGCCTTGAGATATCCATCTGTAACGAGCTGCTGGCAACAATGGACGGGTTTTTGAAGATCGAATCCGTTGTGGGTGTGGGAACGGCAATACTTTTCGAGTTCTCCAATTATATACTTGATGATACGCCGATGCTTACCGTTGATGAAGGAATGCAGCGTAAGATACTTATTTATCTTCATGATAAGGATGAAGAGAGGATATGGAAGGATCTGTGTGAGGACATTAGGATAAGCCCTGTTTATGCCATGGGGCCGGTGGCCTTCAGAAATGAGATCGAGAATCACAGATATACTCACATATTCATATGGGAGAGGGATTTCGAGGGCCTGTATGAGATACTTACGGCAACAATGGTTGAGGATATCACATACATAATCACCGACTACGGCCATGTGTGCGGTGACTTCGGTAATTGCAGGCTTCTGAGAAAGCCTTTATCCTGCCTGAATATAGTTGAAGTCCTTAACGGTGAATGGAACCGGAGAGACTATGAGAGGACACGAAGTACCGAGCGGTTCATCTTCCCCGAGGCAAGGGTTCTTGTTGTGGATGACAGCCTGGTTAATCAAAAGGTTATGTGCTCCATTCTCGGCGATTTTGATATATATGCAAAGACTGCTTCAAGCGGCCGCGAATGTCTTGAGATCCTGAAGGATTATGACTTTGACCTTATACTTCTGGATCAGAGGATGCCTGAGATGGACGGAGTGGAGACCCTGCGAAGGATAAGGCAGATACCGGGAAGGAATGCCAGGCTTCCCATCCTCTGCATAACCGCTGAGCTTGGAAGAGATGTTAAGGATAAGCTTATTGATGCCGGGTTTGATGACTATATCGCCAAGCCGGTCAAGGATTATCATCTGGGACGGCTGTTGAGGCGATATCTGCCTGAAGAGATGGCGGTCATTGTTACCGAGGAAGCTGAGGGCGAGGTCAAGGAATCCGTTAAGGAGATGAATAAGGGGCCCGAACCCGATCCGCTGGTGGTTGATATCGGGAAGGGTATCGCCAATGTGGGAGGAAGCGAGGAGGTATATCTGTCAGTCCTAAATACCTATTATAGTGAAGGACTTGATAAGCTGGCTGCCGTACCCGTACAGTTCATGGATGGCGATATAAATCTATTCACCACGAACGTACATGCCCTTAAGTCATCCTCGGCCTCGGTGGGAGCTGTCAATATTTCCGAGAAGTTCAAGGAGCTTGAATTCGCAGGTAAGGAAAACAACAGGGATTTTATTGAGGTAAATCTCGATCCGACGTTAAGGAGCTTCGATGAACTCCTGAAGAAGATAAAATCAATACTTGTGGAAAAGGGAGCCTATGAGGGTGAAGGGGAAGCAGAGGATTCACTTTCGGAGCTGGAGCTTGAAAAACTGGAAAGGGATGTAATGACCGATTTGCAACAAAGCCTTAATAATGTTAATCTTAAAAGATGCGAAGAGATCATAAACGACCTGTCCTGTCATAACTTTGGTGAAGAAATAAATGTAAATATTAAAAAAATGAAAGACGCATACGATATGTTTGACTACCAGACCGTTAAGGATGTGGTGGCCGTAGTAATAAATATTCTGGAAGGAGATAAGTGATGAGCGAGGTATACGATAAGCTGATGAAGTGCTACGAGTCAATTAAGGAAAGGATTCCCATTGAACCTAAGGTGGCGATCGTTCTGGGGTCGGGGCTGGGGGACTACGGCAATGAGATCAGGACGGTCGGAACCCTGTCCTACAGCGAGATAAACGGTTTCCCCATTTCCACCGTCCCCGGACATAAGGGTCAGTTCATTTTCGGATATGTCGGTGAGGTACCGGTTGTGTGCATGCAGGGACGTGT